>NZ_JACBZD010000002.1:910000-1200000 GCF_013407765.1 Allostreptomyces psammosilenae | reverse complement strand
TGCTCAGACCTCCACGACGACCGGGAGGATCATCGGGCGGCGGCGGTAGGTGTCGGACACCCACCGGCCGATCGTGCGCCGCACCAGCTGCTGGAGCTGGTGGGTCTCGGCCACGCCGTCCTGGAGGGCGCGGGCCAGCGCCTCCTCCACCTTGGGGACGACGGCGCCGAACGCCGCGTCGTCGATGCCGGAGCCGCGGGCCTGGATGTGCGGTCCGCCCACCACCTTGCCGCTGGTGGCGTCCACCACCACGAAGACGGAGACGATGCCCTCGTCTCCGAGGATGCGGCGGTCCTTCAGCGAGGTCTCGGTGACATCGCCGACGCTCAGCCCGTCGACGTACACGTAGCCGGCCTGAACCTTGCCGGCCACCCGTGCCACGCCGTCGACCAGGTCGACGGCCACGCCGTCCTCGGCGAGCACGATCCGCTCCTTGGGCACGCCGGTCAGCTGCCCGAGCTCGGAGACGGCCCGCAGGTGGCGCCACTCCCCGTGCACCGGCATCAGGTTGCGCGGCTTGCAGATGTTGAAGAAGTACAGCAGCTCGCCGGCGGAGGCGTGGCCGGAGACGTGCACCTTGGCGTTGCCCTTGTGGACGACGTTGGCACCCCACCGGGTGAGTCCGTTGATCACCCGGTAGACGGCGGCCTCGTTGCCCGGGATGAGCGAGGAGGCGAGGACCACGGTGTCGCCCTCGACGATGCGGATCTGGTGGTCCCGGTTGGCCATCCGGGACAGCGCCGCCATCGGCTCGCCCTGGGAGCCGGTGCAGATCAGGACGACGTCCTCGTCGGGCAGGTCGTCGAGCGCCTTGACGTCCACCACCAACCCGCCCGGCACCCGCAGGTAGCCCAGGTCGCGGGCGATGCCCATGTTGCGGACCATCGACCTGCCGACGAAGGCGACCCGGCGGCCGAACTCCTGGGCAGTGTCGAGGACCTGCTGGATGCGGTGCACGTGACTGGCGAAGCTGGCCACGATGATCCGGCGCTCCGCCTTGCTGAAGACCTGGCGCAGCACGGGGGTGATGTCCCGCTCGGGGGCGATGAAGCCGGGCACCTCGGCGTTGGTGGAGTCGCACAGCAGCAGGTCGATGCCCTCCTCGCCGAGGCGGGCGAAGGCCGGCAGGTCGGTGAGGCGGCCGTCCAGCGGGAGCTGGTCCATCTTGAAGTCGCCGGTGTGCACCACCATGCCGGCAGGGGTGCGCAGCGCGACCGCGAGGGCGTCCGGAATGGAGTGGTTGACCGCGACGAACTCGCAGTCGAAGGGGCCGATCCGCTCCCGCTGCCCCTCGGTGACCTCCAGGGTGTACGGGCGGATGCGGTGCTCGGCGAGCTTGGCCTCCACCAGGGCCAGGGTGAGCTTGGAGCCGATCAGCGGGATGTCGGCCTTCTCCCGGAGGAGGTAGGGCACGCCGCCGATGTGGTCCTCGTGGCCGTGGGTGAGGACGATGCCGTCGATGTCGTCGAGGCGGTCCCGGATGGAGGTGAAGTCCGGGAGGATGAGGTCGACGCCGGGCTGTTCCTCCTCGGGGAAGAGGACGCCGCAGTCGACGATGAGCAGCCGGCCGCCGTACTCGAAGACGGTCATGTTGCGGCCGATCTCGCCGAGGCCGCCGAGCGGGGTGACGCGCAGGCCGCCTTCGGGGAGCGGTCCGGGGGCGCGGAGGTCGGGATGCGGGTGGCTCAAAAGGTTCTCCTCACCACACGCGCCATGTGCCCCGTCTGGACACATGGCGCGTGTGAAGTCCGTGTGCGGTTCGCGTACAGGGTCGTGCGGGATTCGCCCGACCGGAACCCCCGGTGGGTTCGGTCGGCCCCGGGCGGCGTGCGTCGCGCGGGACGCGTCGTCCGGGTTCGGGTGCTCGGTGCACCCAGCGTCTGTGGTTCCCGTGGCCGGGGTGGGCGCCGCCGCGGCGCCGCGACCTCGCTGGTCGCCGCGCCGGTCCGGTCGCGCCCGCCGCGCCGGCCACGGGAAGGGTTGTCTCCTACAGGTGTACCCCGCCGGCGGCGAGATCGCTCCTCAGCTGGGCGATCTCGGCGTCGGTGGCGTCCACCAGGGGCAGCCGCACGGGGCCCGCGGGCAGGCCCTGGAGGGCGAGGGCGGCCTTGGAGGTGATCACGCCCTGGGTGCGGAAGATGCCGGCGTAGACCGGCAGCAGGCTCTGGTGGATCTCGCACGCCTTGACGACGTTGCCGGTCAGGAACGCCTGGATCATGTCGCGGATCTCGGGGGCGACGACGTGGGCGGCGACGCTCACGCAGCCGACGGCTCCGATGGAGAGCAGCGGCAGGTTGAGCATGTCGTCGCCGGAGTACCAGGCGAGGCCGGACTGGGCGATGGCCCAGCTGGCCCGGCCGAGGTCGCCCTTGGCGTCCTTGTTGGCGACGATGCGGGGGTGCTCGGCCAGCCGGACGATCGTCTCGGTGCGGATGGGCACGCCGGTGCGGCCGGGGATGTCGTAGAGCATCACCGGCAGGCCGGTGGCGTCGGCGACGGAGACGAAGTGCTGGTAGAGCCCCTCCTGCGGGGGCTTGTTGTAGTAGGGGCTGACGACCAGCAGCCCGTGCGCCCCGGCGCGCTCGGCCGAGCGGGCAAGTTCGACGGTGTGCGCGGTGGCGTTGGTGCCGACTCCGGCGACGACGAACGCGCGGTCGCCCACGGCCTCCAGGACGGCCCGTACGAGCTGCTCTTTCTCCACGTCGCTGGTGGTCGGCGACTCGCCGGTCGTGCCGTTGACGACCAGGCCGTCGTTGCCGGCGGCCACCAGGTGGGCCGCGAGGCGCTGCGCGCCGTCGAGGTCGAGTGCGCCGTCCCGGGTGAACGGCGTGACCATCGCGGTAAGGACCCGCCCGAAGGGGGTCTCAGGTGTGGAGGTCGGAGCCATGTACACAACGCTACCTGGCCGTGGGCCGGGCGCGGCGCGCAGGATGGCGTGGCGGGCGGCGTGCGGGGGCCGACCGGGGGCGCGAGGGGGCGGCGGGGGGAACGCGAGGACCCCGGTGCCGCCTGCTCGGGGGTCCAAGCGGTACCGGGGTCCAGGACCCCACCGTAAGCGAGTTGGTATTTTTCCCGCAAATCGGACAGAAGGTGATCCGTGCTGGTGAGGGGCGGGGCGGGGCCCCGGGTGGCGGCCCTCAGACCTTGCGCCACCCCGGGATCCAGGCGCCGTCCTCGACGGTGTAGTCGCCGAAGAGCGCCGGTGCCTCCTTGACCATGAGGTCGCCGACCAGACCGAACAGCAGTCGGATCTCCTCCTCCGCGCCGGGCGCGGTGCGGTTCTCGATGACGTGACGCAGCGTGCGCACGTTGGCCGTCCAGACCAGGCCGGTGGCCACGCCCTCGGGGGCGAACCGCCGCATGAAGCTGGTCTTGTGCTTCTTCTCCTTGAACGGCACGCCCTCGTCGTCCAGGCCGAAGTGGCCCGCCATCCAGCCCTGGAACTCCTCCATGCGGGCGAGCAGCTCCTGGGCCCGCTCCATCAGCTCCTCGTCCTGCCGGGCCCACTCCGGGAACCAGAACGGCAGGTCGTCCAGGCGCACGAAGCGCAGCGACTCCTGCGAGATGGCCACGCCCACCCGGTGCCGGACCAGCTCATGGGTGGCCACCCGGCTGACGTTGTGCAGCACGAAGCTGAAGTTGAGGTGCTCCAGCACCGAGCCGTGCGCGCTGGCGAGGATGTTGCGCAGGTAGGCGGTCTGGTCGGTGCGCACCCGGGTGACGTTGGGGTTCAGGCCCGGTTCCCAGGAGCGGTAGCAGATCCGGCCGGCGAACTCGGCGAGGTTCTGCGCGTCGTCGAGCTGCCCGCGGTCCAGGCGCTCCAGCCAGCCCTCCCCGCCGACCTCGTGCAGGTAGGCCGCGACCTCGTCGTAGTCGAGCTCGGGGCGGGCGATCAGGTGGACCTGCGGCTGGACCTGCTTCAAGGCTTCCGTCCTGCGGTGTCGTGGTGGGCTTCGGCGGGATGGGGGCGGCAGCGGCGTCCCGACCGGAAAGTGTCGCACGCGGCGCCGGGGCGGGCGGCCGGGCGGCGCGTGGGATCAGGCCCGG
This sequence comes from Allostreptomyces psammosilenae, assembly GCF_013407765.1. Classification (GTDB taxonomy): domain Bacteria; phylum Actinomycetota; class Actinomycetes; order Streptomycetales; family Streptomycetaceae; genus Allostreptomyces; species Allostreptomyces psammosilenae. The sequence goes on along the minus strand of NZ_JACBZD010000002.1, from coordinate 1,195,953 downwards.
CGGGAGGCACCGCCGCTGGTCAACGCCGCCTCCCGGGGCCGGATGCGGGGCGCCGGGGCCGGCCGGGGAGGGCCCCGGCGTGTGATGGACGGCACGCGCATAGGGAGCCATTCCGGGCACAAATGGACCGGGGGTGTCGTTGGACCTCTCGCCGGGGAGGATGCCGACGGCACAGCGGACGCACGTCGTGGCGGGAGGTGGCGAGGAGCGATGAACGGTCGTGACCAGGGCGGGGCGGAGCCGCCCACCGGTGCCACGGGTACCACCGGTGCCTCCGCCTCCGGAGGTGCCGGCAGGGGCTTCCGGGACGTCCTGAGGGTTCTGGGACAGGTGGGGTTCGCGCTGGTGATCGTGTGCGGGCTCGTGGGGTCGGTGTTGCTGGCCCGCCCCGCGCTGACCCGGCCGTCCGAGCCGGCGGCCAACTCCTCCGAGGTCGACGTCAGCGACGTCACCGATGTCACCGGGCAGCTGACCGGGCAGGTCGACGACGGGCGGCTCAGCCCGTAGTCGGGTCGAGCAGGCCGGTGAAGTAGACGGTGTCGGCTCCGAACGACGGGGCGACGCTGATCCAGTAGCGTCCGCCGGGCTCCCCGGCCGTCTCGAACTCGTACTCCAGGACGGTGCTCCCGCCCGGTCCCAGGGAGCCGCCCGGCCGGGTGCTCAGCCGGGTGAGGTCGCCGCCGCCGTCCTGCCACTCGGCCATCGCCCGGACGTAGGACGAGGAGATGTCGACGGTGCCGCCGCCCTCGTTCACCAGCAGCACGCGCACCGAGACGGTCGGCACCGAGCCGCCGTCGCCGGTCCCGATCGAGCCGATGCCGGCGGGCTGCGCGGTGACCACCAGCCCGGTCCCCGGCACCGCGACCTCCGTCCCCACCGGTACGGCCGTCTCCCGGGAGAGGCCGTCGGCGCCGCCCCCCGGGGCGGGGGACGAGGGCTCCGGGCCCGCCGCGCCGCCCACCGGATCGGGGGGTGCCGCGGACGGATCCCCACCGGCTTGCGGAGCTTCCGGTTCCGCCTGACCGCCGGATTCCGCGCCGGCCGGTCCCCCGTCCGCGGGCGCCGGCGGCTCACCCGTGGGGAGGGCAGGCGGCGCGGCCACCGGTGGGCTGCCCACCGCCGGCTCCAGGCCCCCGTTCTCCACGAAGCCGACCACCTGGACGAGCAGCCAGAGGGAAACAGCGCAGGCAACAGCCCCGCGCACCACCCTGCGCCACAGCGGCTCGCGCCCCTCGGCGCCCTCCGGGTCGTCCTCGCGCAGCCACTCCGGAAGGGCGCCGCCGAGGTCCTCGCCCGGCTCCCGCGGCCCGGTGGCGGAGCCCCGCGCCATGTGCTGCGCCATGCCCACTCCCCTACGACGCTCCTGTGTGCCCGAAGTCTTACCACGCGGTCTTCGACGGCGACCGCTGGCCGACATCCTCGTGCGGCATCATGCCCCGATCACCCCGCCGACGGCAGGCGGGAACGTCGCTGCCCGGCTCCGCGTCACGCGGGGGCGAACGGGGGTAGCAGCGCCGGTGGGGAGGCCATGGAGTGCGTCAGCAACGAGGAGAGAGGACAGGGGGAGGGGTAACGATGGAGACCATCCACCGCCAGCCGGGCGGCCCCACCGTCGCGGGCGGCGGGCAGCGGGTCCCGTGCGCCACCGCGACCGACCAGCCGGCCGCGGCCGGGCCGTGGGAGCGCCGGGCACACACCGTCCGCCCCATGGTGGAGGCCGACGTGGAGCAGGCGCTGCACGTCCGGCACGACGCCTGGCGGGGCGCGTACGGCGGCATCCTGCCGCCGGCCTACCTGGACGCGGTGATCCCCGACGAGGAGTCCCTGGCCCGGGCGGTGCGCGAGTTCCGCACCGGCCATCCGGGCCGGCACCGGCTGGTGGCGGAGCTGGACGGCCGGCTGGTGGGCCTGGTGGTCGCCGGCGTGCCGCGGCCCACGGCGCCGTCGGCCAGGCTGCCGCTGCCGGCCGAGCGGATCGGCGAGGTGCTGTCCCTGCAGACGGTGCCCGCGGTGTGGGGCAGCGGCGTCGGCGACGACCTGCTGCGGACCGCCCGGGAGCTGATGGCGCGGGACGGGCGGGACGTGTGCACCCTGTGGGTTCTGGAGGAGAACACCCGGGCCCGCCACTTCTACCGGCGGCACGGTCTGCGGCCCACCGGCGACGAGCAGGTGAGCCGGATGGGCGGGCGGCGCATCCGCCAGCTGCGCTACGCGGACGCGGAGGCCGTGCTGCCCGCTCCGCGCGAGGAGTCGACGGAGCGCTAGGGTGATCATCCTACCGGCCGGATGATCACATATGTCTTGGTCCGGGAGTGGCGATCGAGCGACCGACCGACGTAGAAGTGGTGACTCACTCCGTGGTTTCCCTCCTTCCCCCCGCGCCCCAGCGCACCCTCCTGCACGACCAGTGGAACCGCCCCTACGCCCCCGGCCCCTGGCGGGTCGGCGGCGCGGCGTTCCTCGGCGTGCTGGCCTCCTACCTGCTGGTGGCCGGATTCACGCTGGGCATGGTGGGCAGCGGCCCGGTCCTGCCGCTGGTGCTGGCCGTGCTGCTGCTGGCCGCCGGGCTGCGGCTGCTCCGGGTCGGCGTCTGGGTGTCCCGCGCGGGCGTCCGCAGCGTCGCCCTGCTGCGCACCACCACCGTGCGCTGGACCGACCTGGTGGACGTGCGGGTCGAGGACGCCTCCGTCCCGCTGCTGGGCCTGCCGCGCCGGGTGCGCGGGCAGGCGCTCGTCCTGGTGCACCGCTCCGGCCGCCGCACCATCACGGTGCTGACCGACCAGGGGGCCGACTTCCTGCGCCGGGCGGACGCCTTCGCCGACGCGGCGGACGTGCTCTGCGAGCGCGCCGCCGCCGGCCTCGGGCACGCCCCCTAGGCGTGCCGCCGACCGGGAACCCGGCCCGCCGCGGCGGCGCCGACGGGACTCCCGGGGAGTGGCGCGCGAGCGGCCCCGGCCACGGCCGGGTCGCCCGGCCTCCGCCCGTCCGGCAGGACCGGGCGGAGGTCAGGCGGCCCGGCCGTCGCGCGTGCGGCCCGCGGCGTCCGGGCCGCCGCGCTCGCCCGCCGGGGCACCGGCGGCGCCGGCCGCGTCGTGCAGCCGGATCGCGCGCTGCATGGCGTGCCGGGCCCGGGGGGTGTCACCGGCGTCCCGGTAGGCCACGGCGAGGCGGAACCAGGTCCGCCAGTCCTGCGGGGCCGCCTCGGTCTCCGCCTTGCGCTCCAGGAAGATCCGCTCGGCCACCGCCCGCTCCACCCGGCCGCTGGGGGTGCGCGGCAGGTCGTCCGAGGGCAGGCCGCCCTCCGCCGCCAGCTCGCGCACCAGCGCCTCGCTGCGCTGCCCGAAGCGGTAGGTCTTCCACAGGAACCAGACGCCGATGCCGGGCATCACCAGCACCGCCACGCCGAGCAGCACCGTGACCGGGGTGCCGTGCCGCAGCAGCATCACCCCGCGGCTGCCGACCAGCGCGAAGTAGAACACCAGCACGGCGGCCAGCACCAGGAAGACGCCCTTACCCCTCACCGCGTTCCCGTCCCTTCCCTCGTCGGTTGTCCGCCGCCGGTCGCCCCGCGCGGGCCCTCGCGGCCCCCACGGGCGGCCTCGCCCTCAGTCGAGGTCGAGGAAGTGCTCCAGCCCCACGGTCAGCCCAGGATGCCCGGCGACCCGCCGGATCCCGAGCAGCACCCCCGGCATGAAGGAGACCCGGTCGAAGGAGTCGTGCCGGATGGTGAGCATCTCGCCCGTCCCGCCGAACAGCACCTCCTCGTGCGCCACCAGGCCGCGCAGCCGCACGGCGTGCACCGGCACGCCCTCCACGTCCGCACCGCGCGCGCCCGGGAGCGCGGAGGCGGTGGCGTCCGGCGCGGGCGGCAGCCCGGCCGCGCGGCGGGCCTCGGCGATCAGCTGCGCGGTCCGCACCGCGGTGCCGCTGGGCGCGTCGAGCTTGTCCGGGTGGTGCAGTTCGACGATCTCCACCGACTCGAAGAACCGGGCCGCGATCTGCCCGAACTTCATGGTGAGGACCGCGCCCAGGCCGAAGTTGGGGGCGATCAGCACGCCCGTGGAGGGCGCGTCGGCCAGCCAGTCACGCACCGTCCGGAGGCGTTCGGGGGTGAAGCCGGTGGTGCCGACGACGGCGTGCATGCCGTGGGTGACGGCGTAGCGCAGGTTCTCCATGACGGCGTCGGGCCGGGTCAGGTCGACGACGACCTCGGCGCCCGCCTCGCTCAGCGCGCCCAGGTCGTCACCGCGTCCCAGCGCCGCGACCAGCTCCATGTCCTCGGCCGCCGCGACGGCCCTGCACGCCTCGCTGCCCATCCGGCCCTTGGCGCCCAGCACGGCGACGCGCAACGCGGTCATCTCTTCGTCTCCTCGGGTGGTGCGTGGTGGTGCGTGGTGGTGCGTGGTGGTCCGGGGCGTGGCCCCCGCGGGGCCACGCGGATCGTACGGGCCCCGCCCGGCGCGCGCCCGGACGGGGCGGCGCCTCGACGTGCCGGCCGCCGGCGGCGCCGGCCCGTCGAGGCAGCGGCACCGCCGGCGGCGGGCGTGGGTCAGCCGAGGACGGCGCGCAGGCCCTCCTCGGTCGCGTCGTCGAACGGCCCGATCGCGGCGAGCGACAGCGGGCCCGCGAGCAGCTCGGCGGCGATCGCGTGGACCTCCTCGGGGGTGACCCTGGCGATGTTGTCCAGCACCTCGTCGACGGTCAGGTGGCTGCCCCAGCACAGCTCGCTCTTGCCGATCCGGCTCATCAGCGCGCCGGTGTCCTCCAGGCCGAGCACGGTGGAGCCGCTGATCTGGCCGATGCCCCGGCGCAGCTCCTCCGCCGAGATGCCCTTCTCGGCGACGGCCCGCAGCTCGTCGCGGCAGATCCGCAGCACCTCGGCGGCCCGGGCCGGCTGGCAGCCGGCGTAGACGCCGAACAGGCCGGCGTCGGCGTAGGAGGAGGTGAAGGAGTACACCGAGTAGGCCAGCCCGCGCTTCTCCCGGACCTCCTGGAACAGCCGGGAGCTCATCCCCCCGCCGAGGACGGCGTTGAGCACGCCGAGCGCCCAGCGGCGGTCGTCGGTCCGGCTGAGGCCGGGCACGCCCAGCACCAGGTGCGCCTGCTCGGTGTCCCGCCGCACCACCTGGAACGCCCCGTGGCGCACCGGATGGGCCGGCTCCGCGGGACGGACCGCGTGCGGCCCGGTGGCCGGGTCAGCCGGCTGGATGTGCGGGGTCGGGCTGTCGGCGGGGCTGTCCGGGAGGGCGCCGGCGCGGGAGAAGGCTTCGTGCACGGCGGCGACGACCGTCTGGTGGTCCAGTCGGCCGGCGGCGGCGACCACCAGGTTCTCCGGCCGGTACCAGTGCCGGTAGAACTCCGCCACCCGGTCGCGGTCGAGGGCCTCGACGGTCTCCTCGGTGCCGAGCACCGGGCGGCCGAGTGCCGTGGGGCCGAAGACGGCCTCCGCGAAGACGTCGTGGACCAGGTCGCCCGGGTCGTCCTCGGTCATCGCGATCTCCTCCAGGATCACGCCGCGCTCGGCGTCGAGGTCCTCGGCGCGGATCAGGGAGGAGGTGAGCATGTCGCAGACGACGTCCACGGCCAGCGGCAGGTCGGCGTCGAGCACCCGCGCGTAGTAGCAGGTGTACTCCTTCGCCGTGAAGGCGTTCATCTCCCCGCCGACGGCGTCGACGGCGGCGGAGATGTCCAGGGCGGTGCGCCGCTCGGTGCCCTTGAACAGCAGGTGTTCCAGGTAGTGGGTGGCACCGTTCAGCTCGGCGGTCTCGTCGCGCGAGCCGACCCGGGCCCAGATGCCGAAGGTGGCCGAACGCAGGTCGTGGGCGGCCTGGGTGACGACCCGCAGCCCTCCCGGGAGGACGCTGCGCAGCACGCCGGGGGCCACCTCGACGGCGGGGACGTCGGCGCCACCGAGGCCGGCGGCGGCCCGCCCCCCGTTCAGGGGACGGGCCGCCGCGCCGGACGCCGCTGCTCCGGTTGCCTCGCTCACTGCTCGGCGCCGTCCTCGTCCTCGGTGACCGGAACGAGCGACAGCTTGCCGCGCTGGTCGATCTCGGCGATCTCGACCTGGACCTTGTCGCCGACCTTGACGACGTCCTCGACGTTCTCCACGCGCTTGCCGCCGGAGAGCTTGCGCAGCTGCGAGATGTGCAGCAGGCCGTCCTTGCCCGGGAGCAGGGAGACGAAGGCGCCGAAGGTGGTCGTCTTGACGACGGTGCCCAGGTAGCGCTCGCCGACCTCGGGCATCGTCGGGTTGGCGATCTGGTTGATCGTGGTGCGGGCGGCCTCCGCGGAGGGGCCGTCCGTGGCACCGATGTAGATGGTGCCGTCGTCCTCGATCGTGATCTCGGCGCCGGTGTCCTCCTGGATCTGGTTGATCATCTTGCCCTTGGGGCCGATGACCTCGCCGATCTTGTCCACCGGGATCTTGACGGTGATGATGCGCGGCGCGTTCGGCGACATCTCGTCCGGCGTGTCGATGGCCTCCATCATCACGTCGAGGATGTGCAGCCGGGCCTCCCGGGCCTGCTTCAGCGCGGCGGCCAGCACGGAGGCCGGGATGCCGTCGAGCTTGGTGTCGAGCTGCAGCGCGGTGACGAACTCCTTGGTGCCGGCGACCTTGAAGTCCATGTCGCCGAAGGCGTCCTCGGCACCGAGGATGTCGGTCAGCGTCACGTAGTGCGTCTGGCCGTCGATCTCCTGGGAGATCAGGCCCATGGCGATGCCGGCGACCGGGGCCTTCAGCGGCACACCGGCGTTGAGCAGCGACATGGTGGAGGCGCAGACCGAGCCCATCGAGGTGGAGCCGTTGGAGCCGAGCGCCTCGGAGACCTGCCGGATCGCGTAGGGGAACTCCTCGCGGGTGGGCAGGACGGGCAGCAGGGCGCGCTCGGCGAGGGCGCCGTGGCCGATCTCGCGGCGCTTGGGGGAGCCGACCCGGCCGGTCTCGCCGGTGGAGTACGGCGGGAAGTTGTAGTTGTGCATGTAGCGCTTGCGCGTCTCGGGCGAGAGCGTGTCGAGCTGCTGCTCCATGCGGAGCATGTTGAGGGTGGTGATGCCCAGGATCTGGGTCTCACCGCGCTCGAACAGCGCCGAGCCGTGCACCCGGGGGACGACCTCGACCTCGGCGGCCAGGGTGCGGATGTCGGTGACGCCGCGGCCGTCGATGCGGACCTGGTCGCGGATGATCCGCTCGCGCACCAGCTTCTTGGTGAGCGCGCGGTAGGCGCCGGAGATCTCCTTCTCGCGGCCCTCGAACTGCGGGAGCAGCTTCTCCGCGGCGAGCGCCTTGACCCGGTCGAGCTCGGCCTCGCGCTCCTGCTTGGCGCCGATGGTGAGGGCGGCGGCCAGCTCGTCGGAGACGGCGGCGGTCAGCGCCTGGAGCACGTCGTCCTGGTAGTCCAGGAAGATCGGGAACTCGCGGGTCTCCTTGGCCGCGCTGGCGGCGAGGTCGGCCTGCGCCTTGCACAGCACCTTGATGAAGGGCTTGGAGGCCTCCAGGCCCTCGGCGACGACCTCCTCGGTCGGGGCGGTGGCGCCGCCGGCGACCAGCTCGACCGTGCCGGTGGTGGCCTCGGCCTCCACCATCATGATCGCCACGTCGCCGTCCGGCAGCGTCCGGCCGGCCACGACCATGTCGAAGACGGCGCGCTCCAGCTCGGAGTGGGTGGGGAAGGCCACCCACTGGCCGTCGATCAGCGCGACCCGGACGCCGCCGATCGGGCCGGAGAACGGCAGGCCGGCCAGCTGGGTGGAGGCGGAGGCGGCGTTGATCGCGACCACGTCGTACAGGTGGTCGGGGTGGAGCGCCATGATGGTGGCGACCACCTGCACCTCGTTGCGCAGACCCTTGGTGAAGGACGGGCGCAGCGGGCGGTCGATGAGCCGGCAGGTGAGGATGGCGTCCTCGGAGGGGCGGCCCTCACGCCGGAAGAACGAGCCGGGGATGCGCCCGGCGGCGTACATCCGCTCCTCGACGTCCACGGTCAGCGGGAAGAAGTCCAGCTGCTCCTTGGGGCTCTTGGAGGCGGTCGTCGCGGAGAGCACCATCGTCTCGTCGTCGAGGTAGGCGACGGCGGAGCCGGCGGCCTGGCGGGCCAGTCGGCCGGTCTCGAAGCGGATGGTGCGGGAGCCGAAGGAACCGTTGTCGATGACGGCTTCGGTCGTGTACACGGATTCGGTGGTGTCCACCAAGGGGTTTCTCCTTGTTCGGAACGTGGTGGGCGCCCCGAGGACGTCGCCGTTCCGGTCAAGGCCGGGCCGGTCTTCGATCGAAGTCGGCGGGGGCGGTCGGCTTCTCGCCGTCCACACCTCGGCGACCACTACCGAGGACCGGCGCCTCCTTCGGGCCGGAACGGTCGTGCGTCGGAACGCTCCGTCGGTTCGTTTCGTGGTGCTGGGTCGTGCTCGGGGGTTCGCGTCGTGCTGTGCCCCTTCAGGGGCCAGCCTACGCGCCCACACGGCCGCGGCCATGTCGTCGGCGGCCGCTCCTACGACGAAGGAGCGGTCCCCGTGCGCGGGGACCGCTCCCTCATCTCATGGCCTCAGCGGGCGCCCGCCGCGCCGCGGCGGATGCCGAGGCGCTCGACGAGCGAGCGGAAGCGCTCGATGTCCTTCTTGGCCAGGTACTGCAGCAGCCGGCGGCGCTGGCCGACCAGCAGCAGCAGACCACGGCGGCTGTGGTGGTCGTGCTTGTGGGTCTTGAGGTGCTCGGTGAGGTCGGTGATCCGGCGGGTGAGCATCGCCACCTGGACCTCGGGGGAGCCGGTGTCGCCCTCCTTGGTGGCGAACTCGGCCATGATCTGCTTCTTGGTGGCAGCGTCGAGGGACACTGTGCTCCTTAGGGGTGACGGGGAACGGGCCGCCCCCGGTCTTCCTCACAGGGGCTGTCGGATGCCGCGCTCCGCCGGACCGCCGGCCCGCCGCGCCCGTTGGGCGGCAGCAGGACCGACCCGTCAACCTTACCAGTCGCGCCCTACCGGTCCGTACGCGAGGCGTCAGGACGTCAGCCCGCGCACCGTGGCGTAGACGTCCAGCACGGCCAGGCAGACTGGCACCAGCGACAGCAGCACCAGGCCCTCGCTGAGGTCCATGACGCGACCCCAGAACGGGGAGACGCCGGCCCGCGGCACGACCAGCCCGACCGCGACCACGATGGCGGCGCCCGCGGCCACCGCCGCGCTCATCCAGATGGTGCGCAGGTCGGCGTCCGAGGAGGACATCAGCACCTCGATCGGCGGGTTGAGCAGCATGCCCACCACCAGCAGCACCAGCGCGGCGATGCCGGCCACCAACAGGCACACGACCTGGGTGCTGTAGCGGAACAGTCGCGCCCGCATCATCGCCGCCAGGCCCACCAGCAGGGCGAGCAGCCGGGCCCAGTTGTTCTCGGTGAAGCCCAGCGTGGTGGCGGTGCCCACGACCACCGCAGCGCAGCCGCCGACCAGGCCGAGCAGCACCTCGTGGCCCTGCCGGGCCTGCTGCTCGATCCGGGAGAAGTCCACCGGCTCGATGTCCGGGGCGCTGCCGCCGGCCTGGGTCTCCGGGGGCTGGAAGCCGATCGGCAGCCGGGCGAACCGGGCCGACAGGCCGGGCAGGAAGGCCACCAGGGCGATGGCGACCACGGCACCGACCGCGGCGACCTCCGCGGCGCCCTGGCCGGTGAGGATGGCGGCGAAGCTGCCCAGGGTCCCGGCGATGCCCAGCAGCGAGGCGGCGACGAACGGCGAGGCGGCCCGCGGCACCAGGGTGACCAGCAGGATGGCCACCACCATCAGGGCGACGCAGCCCATCAGCAGCTGCAGCCGGCCCAGGCCCTGGCCCGGGTCGGGGGCCAGGATGCCGGCGCCGCCGAGCAGGGCGTGCGGCAGCGCGGCCACGCCCATCGCCACGGCCGTCCCGGTGTCCTGGTAGATCCGGGCGCGCACGCCGGCGAAGGCGGTGAGCACCAGCGCCAGCACGCCGCCGACGATCGCCGGCAGGCCGTTCAGGTCGTTGGTGAGCGGCTGCGACATGAACAGCACGAAGGCGACCAGGTAGAAGAGCAGTGCGCCGCCGAAGAGTCCGGAGGCCCGCATCCACCGCGGGTTCCACATCCGGCGGTCGTCCTCGACCGCGCGCGCCACCGCGTCGGCGACGTCGTCGTAGACCGCCGGCGGCAGCGACTGGGCCAGCGGGCGCAGCGTCAACTGCTCCCCGTCGCGCACCTGCTGCGCGATCAGCGACTGGCTCGGGTCCAGCACCTCGCCGCCGGAGCGCACCAGGGTGAACCCGGTCGGCTCGTGCTCGTCCTGGCTCTGCCCGGCCAGGCGCAGCACCTCCGGGTAGATGTGGGCCAGCGGTAGGTCCTCTGGCAGGGCGACGTCCACCCGGCTGTCCGGCGCGACGACCGTGACACGGCAGTAGCCCGTCGAAGTACTGCTCAACTCTCCCCCTGTTGTGCTGGGTGCTGTTGCGTGGGCCCCTCCCCAGCGTGCGCCCCCTCCTCGGACGGAGCGGGGAGGGAGAGCGAGGAGGAGGGAGGGCGGGGGCGGCCCCCGCCCGCGGCCTGACGGCTGGGCGACGCCCCCCGCCCTCGGGCGGGCGAGGGGGGAGTGTCCGATCCGTCGCATCCTAGGGGTTGCCCGCCCTCACGGACCCCCAGGGAGCCGACGTCGGTTCCCCGGGTGTCACCGAGTCGTCACTCCGTGCCCTGCCGGGCGGTCGTCACGGTGCGTCGACACCGGTAGTCTGCCGGGCATCTTCTCTCACCGAAAGCCGGGCCCGCTCGCGGCCCTCAGGGGGATTCTCAGCCGTGCAGACCGTCGTGAAGCGGCCGCAGCGGGTGCTGCCGCCGCCGGTGCCGGAGGAGGAGGTACGGCTGGAGCCGCCTCCGGACCTCCCGCGCGAAGCCAACCAGGAATGGTGGATGAACGTCCTGCCCATGCTGGGCATGGCGGGCTCCGCAGCCTTCTTCTTCATGCCAGGCATGGCGCCGTTCATGCGGGTGGTCGGCGGTCTGATGATCGCCTCCACCGTCGCCATGATCATCGTGCAGCTCGTCCGCGCCCGCCAGGGCAGTTCCCTGGAGGTGGCCGACGCCCGCCGGGACTACCTGAAGTACCTGGCGCAGATCCGCAAGCAGGTGCGTCGCACCGCGGACCGGCAGCGCTCGGCGCAGCTCTACCTCAACCCGGGCCCCGACCAGCTGTGGGCGGTGGTCGCCGACGGGCGGCGGCTGTGGGAGCGCCGCCCCGGTGACCAGGACTTCCTCCAGCCCCGGGTGGGCCTGGGCACCCACCAGCTGGCGACGCCGCTGCGCGTCCCGGAGACCGCCCCCCGCGACGAGCTGGAGCCGCTGTCCGCGGAGGCCATGCAGCGCTTCATCGCCGCGCACGGCAGCATCCCGGACATGCCGATCGCGCTGTCGCTGCGGTCCTTCTACCACGTGGCGGTCACCGGGGACGCGGACACGCTGTACGGCGCGATGCGCGCCATGGTGTGCCAGCTGGCCACCCTGCACTCCCCCGACGACCTGATCATCGCGGTCGCCGCCGCCCCGGGGGCGGCCGAGGAGTGGGAGTGGACCAAGTGGCTGCCGCACGTGCAGTCCCCCAGCGAGACCGACGGCGCCGGCTCCGTGCGGCTGATCCGCGACGACCTCGGCGAACTGGAGCGCATCCTCGGCGAGGAGCTGTCCTCCCGCAACCGCTTCACCCCCGACGCCGCCCCGGTGCCGGACCAGCCGCACGTCGTGGTCGTGCTGGACGGCGGGATCGTGCCGGCGGACTCCCTGCTGGCCGGCGCCGAGGGACTGCAGGGCGTGACCGTGGTGGAGCTGCTGCCCGGTGAGGGCGGCGAGCCGCGCGGCGGCCTCACCGTGGACCTGGAGCCCGGTGTGCTGCGGCTGATGTCGGCCACCGGCACCGTCTACACCGGCGTGCCGGACGAGCTGACTCCGGTCCAGGCCGAGGCGCTGGCCCGCCAGCTGGCCCCGCTGCGGCTGTCCGCCACCGAGGAGGACGAGCCGCTGCTGGCCAACCTGGAGTTCACCGACCTGATGGGGGTGGGCGACGCGGCGGCCGTCGACGTCTCCCGCACCTGGCGGCCCCGGCTGCCGCACGACCGGCTCCGCGTCCCGATCGGCGTGGGCGAGAACGGCGAGCCGGTCATGCTGGACCTCAAGGAGGCCTCGCAGGAGGGCATGGGCCCGCACGGCCTGTGCGTCGGCGCCACCGGTTCCGGCAAGTCCGAGCTGCTGCGCACGCTCGTGCTGGGCCTGGCGATGACCCACTCCTCCGAGACGCTGAACTTCGTGCTCGCCGACTTCAAGGGCGGCGCGACCTTCGCCGGCATGGCGGACATGCCGCACGTGGCCGCGGTCATCACCAACCTGGCCGACGACCTCACCCTCGTCGACCGCATGCGCGACTCGATCACCGGTGAGCTGACCCGCCGGCAGGAGCTGCTGCGGGCGGCCGGCAACTACGCCAACATCCACGACTACGAGCGGGCCCGCGCCGCCGGCGCGCCGCTGGAGCCACTGCCCTCGCTGGTGATCATCATCGACGAGTTCAGCGAGCTGCTCACCGCCAAGCCCGAGTTCATCGACATGTTCATCCAGATCGGCCGCATCGGCCGGTCGCTGGGCGTGCACCTGCTGCTGGCCTCGCAGCGCCTGGAGGAGGGCCGGCTGCGCGGCCTGGACACCTACCTGTCCTACCGGATCGGTCTGCGCACCTTCTCGGCCGCGGAGTCCCGGGCGGCGATCGGCGCCCCCGACGCCTACCACCTGCCGTCCGTGCCCGGATCCGGCTACCTGAAGTTCGACACCGACACCCTGGTGCGGTTCAAGGCCGCCTACGTCTCCGGCCCCTACCGGGAGGCCGGCAGCGGCCCGGTCGCCCAGGTGGACCGGCGGGCTCCGGTCCTGTTCACCGCGGCGCCGGTGGCGCGCCCCGCGCCGGTGCAGCAGCCGGCGGAGCCGGTCGCGGTGGCGGAGGCCCAGGACTCCTCGCTGGCCGACACCGTGCTCGACGTGATCGTCAGCCGGCTGCAGGGCCAGGGACCGCCGGCGCACCAGGTGTGGCTGCCGCCGCTGAACGAGCCGCCGACCCTGGACCACCTGCTGCCGGGCATCGCCCCGACGCCGAACCGAGGCCTGGCCGCCGCCGACTACCCGGCCTCCGGCCGCCTGGTGGTGCCGCTGGGCATCGTCGACAAGCCGTTCGAGCAGCGCCGCGACGTGATGTACCGGGACTTCTCCGGCGCCGCCGGCCACGCCCTGATCATCGGCGGTCCGCAGTCCGGCAAGTCCACCCTGCTGCGCACCCTGATCGGTTCGTTCGCCCTCACCCACACCCCGGCCGAGGCCCAGTTCTACTGCCTGGACTTCGGCGGTGGCGGCCTGCTGTCGCTGCAGAACCTGCCGCACGTCGGCGGCGTCGCCTCCCGGATGGACGTGGAGATGGTGCGCCGGCTGATCAGCGAGGTGCACGGGGTGCTGTCCCGGCGCGAGGAGCTGTTCCGCTCGCAGGGCATCGACTCGATGAACACCTTCCGCCGGATGCGGGCCGAGGGCCGGCTGCCCCAGGAGCCGTGGGGCGACGTGTTCCTGGTCGTCGACGGCTGGATGACGCTGCGGCAGGACTTCGAGGACTTCGAGCCGGTGGTGACCGACATCGCCACCCGCGGCCTCGGCTTCGGCGTGCACGTGGTGCTGTCCATCTCCCGCTACGCGGAGGTGCGGCCCTCCCTGAAGGACCAGATCCAGACGCGCATCGAGCTGCGTCTCGGTGACCCGGTGGAGTCGGAGATCGACCGCAAGGTGGCCCGCACCGTCCCGCAGGGGGCGCCGGGTCGCGGCCTGTCCGCGGACAAGCTGCACTTCCTGGCCGCGCTGCCGCGGATCGACGGGGTGCAGGACGCCTCCGACGTCTCCGAGGGAGTGGCCGCGCTGGTGGCCCGCTCCGCGGAGTCCTGGGCCGGGCCGCGGGCGCCGCGGGTGCGGATGCTGCCGGAGCTGCTGCCGCACGACCGGCTGCCGAAGATCGCCGAGCGCCCCGAGCTGGGCATCCCGTTCGGCGTGGACGAGACCGAGCTGGCGCCGGTGTACGTCGACTTCGTGACGGACCCGCACTTCGTGGTGTTCGGCGACAGCGAGTCGGGCAAGACGGCCCTGTTGCGGGTGCTGATGCACGGCATCATGGACCGCTACACGCCGGCGCAGGCCCAGATCATCCTGGGCGACTACCGCCGCGCCTCGCTGGGCGTGGTACCGGACGAGTACCTGCTCAGCTACGCCGCCGCGCAGCCGGCGCTGTCGCAGTTCGTCACCGACGCCAAGGTGGTCTTCGAGGAGCGGATCCCCGGTCCGGACGTTACCCAGGAGCAGCTGCGCAACCGCAGCTGGTGGCGCGGGCCGGAGATCTTCTACGTGATCGACGACTACGACCTGGTGGCGACCTCCTCCGGGAACCCGCTGTCGCCGCTGGTGGACATCCTGCCGTTCGCCAAGGACGTGGGCCTGCACCTGGTGCTGGCCCGGCGGACCGGTGGCGCCGGCCGGGCCATGTTCGAGCCGATCATGCAGCGGCTGAAGGAGCTCGGCGTGCAGGGCGTGGTGCTCTCCGGTGACCGGGACGAGGGTGCGCTGCTCGGCAACGTGCGGGCGCAGCCGCGCCCGCCGGGCCGCGGCGTGTACGTCGCGCGGCGTGGCGGCAACCGCCTGGTGCAGACGGCCTGGCTGCCGCCGCGCTGACGGGTGCGGGGCGGGCGCCGGAGCGCGCCCGCCCCGCCCGCGCGCGGCACCGGTGCCCCTCGGGGCCCGTTCCCGCCTCCAGCCCCCGAGGGGCCGCCCCGTGCGGCCCCACGGGGGCTGCGGCGTTCCCGGGGCCGTCCGTCTCGCGCCCGGCTGACGCGGCGCCGGTGGGGCCACGTCGGGCGCGTCGGGAACTCCGTGCGGGCCCGGTGGCCGCCTCGGGCCGGGGCGGGCGTGACGAGGGCGCGGCAGCGCGTGACGGGGCGGGGTGGGGCCGTGACAGACGTCGGGGCCCCGGTCGCTATGACCGGGGCCCCGACGTCTCGGTTGGGGGCGGCGGGCGCCCTGGGGAAGTCCGCTGAGCGTCAGACGCCGGCGGGGGGCGGCGGCGCCGCGCCCGCCTTCCGGCGGTCCCGCAGGACGACGGCGGTGCCGGAGATCACGATCACCAGCATGGCTCCGGCGGCGACCGTGTACACCGCGTTGCGCCGCATCCGGTCCTCCGGGGTCTCCCCCAGCACCATCCGGGCCGGCACGAT
The DNA here is from genome assembly GCF_013407765.1 of Allostreptomyces psammosilenae. Lineage (GTDB taxonomy): Bacteria > Actinomycetota > Actinomycetes > Streptomycetales > Streptomycetaceae > Allostreptomyces > Allostreptomyces psammosilenae. The sequence goes on along the minus strand of NZ_JACBZD010000002.1, from coordinate 1,180,677 downwards.
GTCGGCGGCTCCGGACGGCAGGACGTCCGGGACCGGCTCGCTGATCGGCTCCGCGTTGCCGGTGAGCGCCTTCACCGGGTCCACCACGCCCCAGCCGACGAACTGGTTGTGGTCGCGGTCGGAGCGCTGGGCGGTCTGCGCCATCCAGGCGGCGATCTCCTCGGCGCTCCAGTCCGGGTACTTGGCGCGCAGCAGGGCCGCGACGCCGGAGACGTACGGCGCGGAGAAGCTGGTGCCGACGTCCACGCAGTGGCCGCCCCTGGGCACGGTGGAGACCACGTCCTCGCCAGGGGCGACCACGTCCACGAACTCGCCGGCCTGGGAGAACACCGAACGCTCGTTGTTGCGGTCGGAGGAGCCGACCGCGATGACGCCCGGGTAGGCGGCCGGGTAGGTGGTGCGGGCCTGCCCGTCCGCCCCGTTGTTGCCGGCGGAGGCGACCACCACCACGTCCTCGGCGACGGCGTCGGCCACCGCCTCCGCCAGGACCGGCGGGTTGGTCCCGTCCGCAGTGTCCTGGGAGATGTTGATGACGTCGGCGCCCTGCTCGACGGCGTAGCGGATGGCCCTGGCGAGGCTCTCGGCGGTGCCGTGGTCCTTGCCGTCCTCGCCCTCGCCCTGACCGGTGCCGTCGTTCTGGCGGATCGGCAGGATGGTGGCGCCCGGCGCGATGCCGACGAAGCCGGTGTCGTCGCTCTCCCGCGCGGCGATGATGCCGGCGACCTTGGTTCCGTGGCCGACGTCGTCGAAGCGGCCGTCGTCCTTGTTCTCGATCAGGTCCCTGCCCCGCTCCACCGCGCCGGCCAGCTGCGGGTGGCTGGCGTCCACCCCGGTGTCGATCACCGCGACGGTGACGCCCTCGCCCCGGGTGGTGGCCCACATCTGCTGGAGCAGCAACCGTTGGATGGTCCACGGGGTGCCCTGGATGGGCTCGGCGGGGAAGGTGCACTGCTGGCTGGTGGCGGCCGTCTCCACCGGGGGGATGATGCGGGTCGGAACCGCGCCGTCTGCTCCGGCCCGGTCACCGGTCGAGGCGGCGGCCGGGGCGGCGGCACCGAGCATCACCAGGGCGGCGGCGGACACCAGGGCGGCGAGACGGCGCCCCGCGGGCGCGGACGGGGTGCGGTCGGGGTGCGGACGCGGGAGCAACGGGGCCGCTCTTCCTTCGTCGGGACGGGAACGGAGGGGGCGGGCCAGCATCCGGGTCACGCCCCTGGGGGAGAAACGCGAAGGTCCGCGCCTGGGCGCCCATCACGAGGGGCGGCCGGGCGCGGACCGGCGTTGCGTCGGCGGCGGATGCGGCCGCGACGCCTGGAGTGCCGGCGCCTGCTCAGCCGCGCCAGACGTTGGCGATCTGGTTCTCCGTGGTGCGGTAGTTCTCCGCGGCCTGACGCAGGTTCTGCTCGATGGCCTGGAGGACCTCGTTCAGCGCCTGGGCGGACTGGTTCCACTCCTCCTGGCGCTGGTTGTAGGCCGTCTGGGCGTCACCGGTCCAGGTCTGGGCGACCCGGTTGACGGCGGCCTTCAGGTCGTCCAGCTGGGTGCTGATGTTGGTGGCGGCAGTCCTGGTCTCCTCGGCGGCCTGCTCCAGCCGGCCGAAAGTGACCTTCATCGGTCCGCTCATGGAATCCCCCTCGAGTGGAAAGGACGGGTTGGATGTGCGGTGCGCGCGTCGTCAGGCGGCAGGTCAGCCGCGCATCACGCTCTGGATGCGGCTGAAGCTGGACTGCTGGTCCTGGTCCGAGGCCACGTAGGTCGCCTCGGTCTGCTCGACCGCCTCGCGGATCTCACCCAGCGTCCGGAAGATGTCGTTGGCTTCGGTGTTCCACTGCTCGCGCAGGTTCTGGTAGGCCGTCGCGGCCTGACCCGTCCAGGCGCTGGACACGTCGGAGAGCTTGTTCTCCAGCGTGCTGAGCTCCGAACGCACCGACTCCACGACGTTGCCGATCCTGGTGGCGAGCGCCCGGAGTTCCTCGTCGGTTACCTCGACCATTCCGGCCATGATTCACCGTCCCCCATGTCCGTACGTGAGATCGGCCCTCCAGTCACTTCGCGGGACCCGACCGATCGGCACCACGCGTCGTGATGCTGTGAACGACTGTAGCGTCCGCCGACATCGGGCCCCAAGGGGACGGGGCTTTTCGGTTACGAAGCCACGACATTGGGCATCGTGACTGGCCGCCTGTCAACTGCCCGGGATCCGGACGCCTTCGCTCCACGCCCCGGACGGCCGGCCGGCGTCCCGCGCGGCCGGCGTCGCCCGCCCGGGGCGCCGGCCGCGCGGGGCGGACGTGGCGTCAGGAGCCCTGCGGGCGCGCCGCGGCCTCCGGGTCGAGGACGGGGCCCTTCGCCAGGAACTCCGACCACGCCTGGGGCACCGGCACGGGCTCGGCGATGGAGGTGTAACCGAGCCGGTCCTTGGCCCCCGCCTCCTGCGTCGGCGCGCCCTCCTGCGCCCCGTCCTGCGCCCCCTCCTGTTGTGCCTCGCCATCCTGCGGGGCGGCGCTGGGATCCTGGTTCGCGCCGGAGACCGGAACGCCGTAGCGCAGGCCCGTGTCGGTGATCAGGTAGAGGTTCCCGGAGACGGTGTCACCCTCGGCGGCGGCCTCCTGCCCGTCCGGCTGGGCCGCGTCCCCGGACACCTCCCGGTACAGCAGCCCGGTGTTGATCGAGACGTACGCCCGGCTGATCTCGTCCTCCACCGGGATCGGCAGGTCCGTCCCGGCCCAGATCCCGATCCGGTACTCCGGCGCGCCCTGGGCCGCCGCGGAGCCGGAGCCGTCGGTCGCCTGACCTGCGGCGTCCGCGCCGGGGAGCGGCTGGGAGGTGTTCGGGTCCAGGATGCTGCAGATCGTGTTGGTCGGGTTCTGCACCGACGGACCGGAGCGGTTGGCCCAGTTGATCTGCTCCCGGGGCCACGCCTGCTCCACGTCGAAAGGCTCCGCCTGCCCGGCGGTCGCCGCGTTCGCCTGGTTGATGATCTGCGCGGCCACCGGGTAGGCCACCGGGTTCCCGGTCTGCTGGTACGCCTCCTCCAGCGCCTGCGGGCTGTTCAGCCACAGCGCCTCCATGAACGGGCTGATCAGCGCCACCCGGTCACGCAGCACCAGGTAGGGCTGCCGGCCGCCGCTGGCCGTCGAGTCGTACAGCACCGTGCCGACGGTGCGGTACTCCGCGGGCAGCTCCAGCTCGGAGGAGACCTCCTCACCGGCCCCCTCGACGGTCGGGAAGTAGATCTCCGGGCCCGCGTTCAGGGTGTTCAGCCACTCCCGGCTCACCCGCTGCGGCACGGCGGTCGGGCCGAACAGCGACGCGGTCAGCGCGTTCAGCTCCGCCTGGTCGTCGGCGACCAGCTGGTAGCGCATCCCCTCGGCGGAGATGAGGTACACCTGGTCGTCCGGATCCATCACGTACAGGCTGAAGCTGCGGTTCTGCCGCTCCGGGCCGTTGATCGCCGCCAGGTCCTCCGTGCCGGACAGAACGTAGGTGTACTGCTGCGGCATGGCGTTGAGGTCGTCCTCCGGCGGCTGCTGGCACACCGCCCAGGTCTTGGCGCGCGCCGCCTCCTCCGCGGTGGGCAGACTGTCCGGCGCCCACGGGATGCCGATGGTGGGGCCGCGCTTGATGCTGCCCAGCTCCGACTCGCGCACCTGGACGATGTCGAAGTCCCCGTCCGCGCCGATCAGCAGCTTGGCGGAGGCCATGTTCAGCACCGGGTGGAGCATCCGCGCGTTCGGATCGGTGCTGTTCTCGTCCGGCAGCACCACGTAGCGCGTGGTGGAGTCCGAGCCCACGATCACCTTGTTGCCGTCGTCCCAGTTCGCCGGGGCGGTGGGGCGGATCAGGCCCCACGCCCCGAAGCCGGCCATGATCAGGACGCCCACGATCGTGCTCGGCACCACCGCGCGCAGCGGACGCGGCGCGGTCTCGTCCGTCCCGCCGCGGTTGGGCTGGAGGAACGCCGCCACCGAGCGTTTGCGGGCGAAGGTGTAGGCGTTGAGTTGGTCCCGGCGCGATGCCATGGTGTGTGTCGTCTCCCCGCTTTGCCGATCGGCCGACCGGGCGCGCCGCGCCCGCCGCGCCGTCCCACCGCGGCGACTCGCCGTGCGGCTGACGGTTGAATGGGCGGCGCACGCCCGTCGCAGCACGATAGCGCCTCGTCCGGGTGTCAGCCCCGGCCCCGGATGCCTGTTGGTACCGGTCTGCGACACAGTCCCCCCACCGTGCCGACGCCCGCCCGTCGCCCGGCCGCGCACCCGCCCCACGCGAGGCGGACGCCCGCGCCCCGCGCGTCCCGGCGGCCGGCGCACGCCCCGGCGGTCGAGGCGCCCCCGGGCGGCCAGAGGCGCTCCGGGAACCATCCGCCCCACACGTTTACTCAGGTCCCACTGGCCCATGCAGCATCAGGCGTCACACAGACAACTTCCATCACAGAGGTCGCCCTGCAGCCGCCCCCTCGGCGGTGACGCCCTCCAGCCCCCGCCGCACCGGCCGTGCCGCGCCCGGTGACCTCACCGGGCGGGCGCACACGGTTGTCGCGCCGACGGTGCCGCGGCGCGGCGGGGACCCGGTACCGTGTGCGGAACGTGCACGAGCCTGAGCCGGGCGGCGGCCAGCGGCCGGCGTGCATCCGGGTGGACCCGGCGGAAGGCGTCCGGGCCCGAATCCACACGCACTCGGGGGCGAAGACGTGACATACAGCCAGCCTGCGGGGGCCCCGCGACCGGGAGCACCGGGCGGTTACCCCTCCCCCGCCTCCCCCGCCGGCCCCGCCGGCGGGCCCACCTCGAACGGGGGCTCCGGCGGCTCCCACGGCCGGAGCCGGGGCCGCCGGGACCGCGGCCGCGCCGCCGGACGCGGCCCGGAGGGCAACGGCCCGGCGCGGGGCCCCGCCGGCGGCGGACCGACCCCGGCGGGCGGCCAGGTCGGCCCCGGGGCCCCGGCCCGCGGCCGACGTGCCCGGGGCGGCGGCGCCGGCGGTGGCCGCCGGGACCGCGGCGAGTTCTCGGTCGCCCCCCGCATCCAGCCCCGGGCCGGACGCGTCGGGGCCGTCGCCGTCCACCAGCTGGTGCTGGTGGAGCTGGCGGCCGCCCTCGTGCTGCTCGGCTGGGCGATCAGCCAGGTCATGCTCGTGGTGATGGTGGTGCCCGCGGTGCTGCTGCTGGTCGCCGCCGTGGCCCGGATCCGGCGCCGCCGACTGGTCGACTGGCTCCGCCTGCAACTGTCCTTCCGCCGCCGCCAGCGCCGTGCGCAGCAGGGCGCCCCCTGGGAGGGCGTCGACCCGGCGCTCGCTCCCGTGCTGGAGTGCGCCCCCTCGCTCCGCGTGCAGCCGCACACCGACCGGGAACGCCGGACGATCGGGATGATCGGCGACGGCACCTTCCTCACCGCCGTGGTGCTGGTGCGCGGCCCGGACACCCCGCTGCGCCCCCGCCGCGCGGAGCAGCCGCTGCCGATGCACGTGGTGCGGGACGCGCTGCGGATCGACGACATCGTGCTGACGTCCGCGCAGATCGTGCAGCACACCATGCCCGCGCCCGCCGTGCACCTGCCCGAGCACTCCCTCGCCGCGCGCTCCTACCGTTCCCTGCAGCAGACCGGCGGCGCCCCGGCCGTCCGGCTGACCTGGATCGCGCTCCGGCTGGACCCGGAGCTGTGCCCCGGAGCCGTCACCGCCCGCGGCGGCGGCGTGCTGGGCGCCCAGCGCGCGCTGCAGCGCGCCGCCGACCAGCTGGCGAGCCGGCTGATCGGCGAGGGCTTCTCCGCGAAGGTGCTGGACGAGACCGAGCTCGTCACGGCGCTGTCCACCTCTGCCTGCGTCAACCCCATGGCCGGGCAGAGCCAGGCCCGCGGCGGCTCCACCGGACACCGGCGCTCCCAGGAGACCCGTCGCACCTGGCGGTGCGACGACCGCCGGCACACCACCTACTGGATCAGCCGCTGGCCCCACCTGTCCGGCGACGGCGACGACACCGTGATGCCGGAGCTGGTGGCCTCGCTCACCGGCGTGCCCACCCTCGCCACCGCCTTCTCCCTGACCATCCGGACCACCGGCATCAACAGCGAGTCCGGAGCCGGCACGGTCGCGCTGGACGCCCACGTGCGGGTGTGCGCCCGCACCGACACCGAACTCGACGGCGCCAGCCGGCTCGTGGAGGAGCTGGCGCACCGGTCCCGGGTGGGGCTGCTCCGGCTCGACCTGGAGCAGCTGCCGGGCGTCCTGGCCACCCTGCCCCTGGGAGGTTCCCGCTGATGGCGACCAACCTGAACTCCCCGACGACCCGGCGGTCGGGCCAGACCCGCCCCGTCGTCCCCGGCCAGCACACCGGACGGAACGCCGTGCCACCGGCCGCGGGGCGGGGACCGGCCGCACCGGTGGCCCCGTCGCTGCGCGGCTTCGGCCTGCCCGGCCCGTCACACGAGCGCCACGTGGTGCCGGCGGCCTCGCTGGACGCGCTGGCGCTCCCCGTCGGTGACGACGGGATCGTGGCCGGGATCGACGTGCGGCAGCAGCCGGCCGTGCTCGGCCTGTTCCGGCCGACCCCGTTCGAGGTGCTGCTGGTGGGCGGCCTGTGGCTGTCCCAGGTGCTCACCCTGCGGGCCGCCGCGGTCGGCGCCCGGGTCGCGGTGGAGACCGGCCGCTCCCAGGTGTGGAACCCGCTGGCGCAGGCGGCCGGCGGCGGACAGCCGTGCGTGACCGTGCACGACGTGGGACGCCTGGTGCCGCAGGGGCCCTCCGTGACCAACCCGGTGCTGGTGGTCCGGGACTGCGGCTCGCGGCCGCCGCGCCGGCGGCTCTCCGACGCGCCGTGGCAGACCACCCTGACGGTCCTTCCGTTCCTCGGTCCCACCGTGGGACGACTGGTGGCGGCGGCCGGCCTGGTGGGCATCCAGCGCGTCTCCCCCCAGGAGGCGGAGGTGCTGGGCCGGCTGCTGGCGCTCCCGCCGCAGGACGTCGCGGCGCTGCCGTCGCTGGGCGACAACGTGACGCTGTGGTGCGTGGGGCGGCAGCGCGAGTACGTGCTGACCCAGCCCACCGACGGCGAGGCCGGCCTGCTCGGCGCGCCGCGCCGGATGGACTGACCCCGAGGCGGCACGCCCGGCGTGGCCCGGTCCGGCGCGCCGGCGGGGGCGCCGAGGAACGCCGGAGCGACCGCGCCGGGCGGCCTCGCCGGGGCTCCGGCGCATCACGGTGTGACACCGGAACGGTCACGGAGCGGCGGCGTTCCGGGTGACGATCGCGGGACTGCGGCGACACCACCGCCCCCGCGGGGGCCCGCACGCCCTAGGCTGGGAGGGCACGGCTCCCGGGATGGTTCGGCGGCACGTACGCGGGGTAGGTGGCCGCTCTTGGGTCCGGCCCCGCCACCTCGCCACACGGCGTCCTTCCGTCCGTGTGCGCGGCGTGCCGCGAGCACGGTCCGCCGGTATCCGGACCCTCCGGGTGCTCAAGGCGGCGACGGCCCGGGTGGAACACCAGTTCAGGAGGCGGAGTGAGCGAGGACCGGGACGGCATCCAGGGCGAGGGGGCCGTCGAGGAGGAAGAGGAGCCGACAACCCTCGACTACGCGGCGCCCGAGTGGTACCGCCAGGACGCGCCGTCCCCGAGTCAGTCGCCCTCGGCGGGGCAGGCGGCCGCCGCGCCCGTGCCGGCGCAGCCGTCGCCCTATTCCCCGCAGCAGCCGCACACGCCGCCCGCGCAGCAGCCGGCGCCGCAGGCGCAGCACGCCGCGACGCCCCACCAGGGCGGCTACCCGCACCCCGTCGCCGCCCCGTCGGCCGGTGCCGGCCACGCGCCGGGTGGCGGGCCGTACCCGGGCGCGCCCTCCTACCCGGCGGCTCCCCACGGGGCGCCGGCGGGCGGCCCGCCGCCGCAGGCCTACCCCGACCAGGCCGCGCCCGCCCCCTACCCGCAGGCGGCGCAGCCGCCGGCCACCGCCCCGCAGGCGCCGCGGCCGACCGTGCCGGCCCAGCAGGAGGCCGCCGCGCCGCCCGCCGCCGCTCCCGTGCCGTCACCCGAGCCGCGTCCGGCGGCCCCCACCACGGCGGGGCAGGGGCCGGGTGGCGTGCCCTCCAGCCATCCGCAGGCGGCCGACCAGACGGCCACACCGCCCTCCACGCACCCCGCCCCCGAGGCCGAGGGGCCGCGCGAGCAGAGCGAGCAGCCGGGCCAAGCCGCGCAGCGGCGTCCGGAGTCCGCGGCGGCCGAGCCGGCGCAGTCGCGGGCCGAGGGGGCCGCCGAGGACTCCTCCGACGTGCCGGCGCAGACCGCCGACCAGGCCGCCGAACGGGCCGCCGAACCGGAGGGGCAGGCCGCGCCGGCCGAGCACGCCGCGGCGCCGGCCGCGCCCCAGGGTGAGCAGCCGCCGGCCGCGGCACCGCCCTCCCAGCCCCAGTGGCCGGCGGCCCCGGCCGCCGAGGCTCCCCGGCAGGACGTCACCGCCCCGCCCGGCTACGGCTACCCCCACCAGCCGCAGCCCGCGTACCCGGCGCAGCAGGGCCCCACAGCGCCCGCCCCGCCCGGCTACGGCTATCCCCAGCCGCAGCCCCAGGGGCACCAACAGCACGGCGGTGCGCAGCAGCAGGCCGCGCCCTACGCCCCCGGCTACGGCTACCCGCAGCAGCAGCCGTCGTACCCGGCACAGCAGCAGGCGCCCGCCGGAGGCACCCCGCAGGGTCCCGCGGCTCCCGCCCCGGGCGGCTACGGATACCCCCAACCGCACGAGCAAGGCCAGCAGCACGGGGCCGCGCAGCAGCCTGCGTCGGGATACGGCCAGCAGCCGTACCCGGCCGCCGGTGCGCAGCAGCCGTACCCGGGTGCGCAGCAGCAGCCCGCCCAGCAGCCGACGCCCCAGCAGCCGGTGGCGCAGCCGATGCCCGGGCAGCACCCGGGCTACCCGGACCAGGGGCCGTACCCCGGCTACCCGGGCCACCCCGGCGGCGCCGGCACGGCCACGGGCCAGCCGGACGCGGCCGCGGGCTACGGCCCTCCCGGCTACCCCCAGGGGCCGCAGCCCGGCGCGTACCAGCCCGATCCGGCGCCGCACGCCACCCCGCCGCCCGCCGGCGAGATGCCGCCCGGCTTCCCCGGCGCCAACGAGGGGCCGAGCCGGACCGTGCACGGCGCCCCGCTGGGCTACACCGCGGCCGTGGAGCTCTCCTCCGAGCGTCTGCTGCGCCGTCAACCGCAGCCCCGCCGGCAGCGTCCGCGCTTCCCGCGCATCGGCGGGCGCTCGGCGGAGCAGGCCCGCCAGGACAAGCTGGAACTGATCCGCACTCCGGTGCTGAACTGCTACCGGATCGCCGTGATCAGCCTCAAGGGTGGTGTCGGCAAGACCACGACCACCACCGCGCTGGGTGCCACCCTGGCCTCTGAGCGGCAGGACAAGGTCATCGCCATCGACGCCAACCCGGACGCCGGGACGCTCGGCCGCCGGGTGCGCCGGGAGACCGGGGCGACCATCCGCGACCTGGTGCAGGCGATCCCCCGTCTGCACAGCTACATGGACATCCGGCGGTTCACCTCCCAGGCGCCCAGCGGCCTGGAGATCCTCGCCAACGACGTGGACCCGGCGGTCTCGACCACGTTCAACGACCAGGACTACCGCCGGGTCATCGACCTCCTCGGCCGCCAGTACCCGATCATCCTCACCGACTCCGGCACCGGCCTGCTGTACAGCGCCATGCGGGGCGTGCTCGACCTGGCCCACCAGCTGATCGTGATCAGCACGCCCAGCGTGGACGGCGCGACCAGCGCGAGCACCACGCTGGACTGGCTGCGGGCCCACGGCTACGCGGACCTGGTGCAGCGCAGCATCACGGTGATCTCGGGGGTGCGCGAGACCGGCAAGGTCGTCAAGACCGAGGACATCGTGGCGCACTTCGAGACGCAGTGCCGTGGCGTGATCGTGGTGCCGTTCGACGAGCACCTCGCCGCCGGGGCCGAGCTCGACCTGGAGATGATCCGTCCCAAGACCCGCGAGGCGTACTTCGACCTCGCGGCGATGGTGGCCGAGGACTTCCACCGCATCCAGCAGGACGCGCAGGCCGGCTGGGGCGCCTTCGCCGCGCCCGGGGAGCCGCAGCCGGGCGGCTACGGGCAGCAGCAGTTCGGCCAGCCCGGGCAGGGGGCCCAGCCGTCGTACGGCCAGCCCCCGTACGGGCAGCAGCAGTACGACCAGCAGCGCTACGGGCAGCCGCAGTTCGGCCAGCCGGGGCAGGACGGTCAGCACGGCGGCCCGGCCCAGCCGTATCCGCAGCAGGGCCAGGGGCAGGGCCAGGGCCCCCATCCGGGGGGCCAGGGCGGCTGGGCCCCGGGGGCGGGGCAGCCCGGACAGCAGCCGTACCAGGCCGGCGCCGCCCAGCCGGGGGGCACCGGCCAGCAGCCGCCCTACCCGGGGCAGCAGGGGTACCCCGTGCAGCAGGAGGGGTACGGGTACCCGCAGCAGGGGGCCCAGCAGGGGCAGTACCCGGGGCAGCAGCAGGCGGGGTACGGCTACCCGCAGCAGCAGTCGCCCGGCGGCTACGGCTATCCGCAGCAGCCGCAGGCCGAGCAGCCCGCCGAGGACGGCGCGAGGGGCGAGGATCCGCAGGGCTACGGGTACCCCCCGCGGGCGTGAGGCGCGAGTTCCGTCCGGGCCGGGGCCCTGTCACCGCCGACGGCGTGATGGGGCCCCGCGCCGTGTCGAGGGGTGACGGCGCGTCACGCCGATGTGGGGGTGCCCCCGCCGCCGCCCGGAAATTGCCGGCGGCCCGCTCCCCGGCGGAACCACGGACACGTTCCGGAACGTTCTGCTCACCGAGGAGTGGCCCGGGCACATCGGCCGCGGGCCCGGAGACGGGGAGGACGAGGGCGTGCCGGGAGTGATCGGGGTCGGACCAGCCCCAGGCCACATCGGTGGGGACGACGGCCGCGACGGCGGTGGCGGTGGCGCCTCGGGCACCACCCTCCCCGGGCCACCCGGAGCCGGCGGAGGTGCCGAGCGGGCCGCCTGGGGCGGCGAGGGCCTCGGCCCGGGCGTGACGCACGGCGACGGCTCCACCGGTCACCGCACCGGCGGGGGCGGAGACGGGGACGGCTCCGGGGCGGGGCGGGGGACGGGTGGTTCCGGCGGCGGCTCCTTCGGGGGCGGCCAGGGCCCGCGGGACGGCGGCCCCGCGGAGGACGCGGGCACCCACTGGTGGCAGCGCCGCGCGGGCAAGCGAACCCTCCTGCAGCTGGGCGTGGCGCTCACCTCGCTGCTGATGCTGCCGTCGGCGTGGCTGCGCGTGGAGGCCGCCCCCTACCTGCACGAGCATCCCTCGCAGGTGGCGCCCGCGGACGTCGCGCTGGTGCTCGGCGCGGGTCTCGTCGAGGGGCGTCCCAGCACCTACCTGATGCAGCGGCTCCGCGAGGCCACCGAGCTGTACCACGCGGGCACGGTGCAGGTGGTGCTGGTCAGCGGCGACAACAGCAGTCCGGACTACAACGAGCCGGCGGTGATGTACGACTACCTGGTGGAGCACGGCGTGCCGGCCGACCGGGTGGTGCAGGACTTCGCGGGCTTCAACACCTGGGAGTCGTGCACCAGGGCCAGCCGCGTCTTCCAGGTGGACGAGGCCGTGGTGATCACCCAGCGCTTCCACATCGAGCGGGCCATCACCCTGTGCCGGGAGGCCGGCATCGAGACGCAGGGCCTGGCGGCGCGCGAACCGGAGACGCCCCGGCCGGACATCTCCTCCGAGCTGCGGGAGATCGCCGCGGCGACCAGCGCGCTGATCACCACCTGGACCCGACCGGAGCCGGAGCACCTCGGGCCGGTGGAGGACGCCGTGCCCGACGCGCTGGAGGCGGAGGCCGCGGGCGACTAGACCCGGCTCCCCCGCGGGGCGGTGGTCCTCCTCCGCCCCGCGGCGGGTGCCCTCCGGGACGGTCGGCCGGCGTGGGCCCGCGCCGGCGCGGGCCCCGGTCCGGCGGCGCCAGTCAGGGGCCGGTCAGGGGCCGGCGGTCGAGGACGGCGGTCAGGCCAGCGTCGGGGCGGCTTCCCCGCCCCCGCCGGGCGTCGCGGCGAGCTCGGCCCGCGCCCGGTCCACGTCGTCCGCCATCCTCTCCAGCAGCTCCGGCACCGAGGCGAACCGCTCCATGCCCCGCAGGTAGGACGAGAACTCCACGGCGACGTGCTTGCCGTACAGGTCCAGGTCCGTGCGGTCGATCGCGTACGCCTCCACGGTGCGGCGCTCGTTGTCGAAGGTGGGGTTGGTGCCGATGGAGATGGCGGCCGGCATCCGCTCCCCGTCCGCGATCAGCCAACCGGAGTACACCCCGTCAGCCGGGACCGCGGTGTGCGGCAGGGTCTCCACGTTGGCCGTCGGATAACCCATGTCGCGTCCGCGCTGGGCGCCCCGGACGACCACGCCCTCGACCCGGTGCGGTCGCCCCAGCAGCTCACGGGCCTGGGTGACGTCGCCCTCGGCGATCAGCCGGCGGATCCGGGAGGAGGAGATGACCTCGCTGCCCGTGCCGTCGCCGACGATCTCCCGGGTCCCGTCGGTGAACAGGTCCACGACGTCCACGGTGAAGTCGTAGCGCAGACCGAGCCCGGCCAGCAGTTCGACGTCGCCCGCCGCCTGGTGCCCGTACCGGAAGTTCGGCCCCTCCACCACGACCTTGGCGTGCAGGCCGTCCACCAGTACCTGCCGTACGAAGTCCGCCGGGTGCAGCTCGGAGAACTCCCGGGTGAACGGCAGGATGAGGAGGGCGTCCACGCCCATGGCCTCCAGCAGTTCGCCGCGCCGGTGGTGCGGCGTCAGCAGCGCCGGGTGCGCGCCGGGGCGGACCACCTCGGCGGGATGGGGGTCGAAGGTGACCAGGACGATTGGCAGGTCCAGTTCACGCGCGTGCCGGAAGGCGCGGGCCAGGATCAGCTGGTGCCCGCGGTGGACACCGTCGTAGGAACCAATGGTGACGACGCTCCGCCCCCAGTCGCCGGGAACATCGTCCAAGCTCCGCCAGCGCTGCACCGCGTACGCTCCTCGCTACCGTCGTTCCGGTCCGGCCGTGCTGGTCGGACCGATCGGCATGTGCCAGCGTCCAGGGTGCCATGTCGGCGCCCCACGCCGTGCATCGGCCGCCCCGCCCCTCCCCCCGGAGTCCGGCGGCCACACCGCCCACACGGTGCCTGCCGGATCCCCCGAGCACCGCGGTGGGCGGCCCCGCCTGGCCGGGCGCCGCGGTCGGGGCGCCGCGGTCAGTGGAAGACCGCGAGCGAGCGCACCTTCCCCCGGCCGCGGACCACCAGGGCGGTGAACCGGCCGTCCGGGCCGAAGACCGCCACCGGCTCCTCGCCGAGCATCGCCGGGGCCTTGATCTGCACCCCGTTGGCGATCAACCGAGCGGTCTCCGCGTCCACGTCCCAGCGGGGGAAGGCCGCGGCCGCGGCGGCGTCGAGGCCGAGCACCGAGAACTCCTCCTCCAACCGCTCCAGGGTGCTGGCCTCCTCCACCCGGTAGGGGCCGACCCGGGTACGGCGCAGCATCGTCAGGTGGCCGGCGGTCCCGAGGTCCTCCCCCAGGTCGCGGGCGAGCGCCCGGACGTAGGTGCCCGAGGAGCAGGTGACCGTGACGTCCACGTCCACCACGGGGACCCGCACCGTGCCGACCGCACCGGCCGCGGCGCCCTCACCGGGGGGCACCGCCGCCCCGGCACCCGGGGCCTCCAGCGGCTCCGCCGGCCGGGCCTCCTCCGCAAGCGGCACGGCCGCCGGGGCCACCTCGGCGACGCCGCGCCGGAACCCGTGCAGGGTGAACTCGGAGACGGTGACCGGCCGGGCGGCCAGCCGCACCTCCTCCCCGGAACGGACCCGGGTGTAGGAGCGCTTGCCGTCGACCTTGATGGCGCTGACCGCGGACGGCACCTGCATGATCTCGCCGGTGAGCTTGGCCGCCGCGGCCGCGACGGCGGCCTCGTCGACCCCCTCGTCCGCCCCCGGCCAGACGGTCGGGTCGCCCTCCGCGTCGTCGGTGACGGTGCCCACGCCCAGCCGCACGGTCGCCCGGTAGGACTTCTCGGTCAACGCCAGGTGCCCCAGCAGGCGGGTCGCCTTCTCGACCCCGACGATCAGCACCCCGGTCGCCATCGGGTCCAGGGTGCCGGCGTGGCCGACCCGGCGGGTGCCCGCGAGCCTGCGGATCCGGGAGACCACCTGGTGGGAGGTGAGCCCGGCGGGCTTGTCGACGATGACCAGGCCGTCCGGGCCGGTTCCCTTGCGCTTCATGGTGTCGGCGTCCCCGCCCGGCAGCGCCGGGCGTCGCGCCGCTCCTTCCTCTGCGGTGGTGCTGTGCGGGTGTGTTGTTTACGGGAGGGGTGGGGCTGGATGGGCGACGAGCAGCACGGCCCGCCCCCTGCGGCGCGGACCATCGACCACCCCACCGCCGAAGGCCGGCGGCCGGGCGGCTGTCGGCGGACCGCGGGCGGCGGGTTGCGGTCGGCCCGGAGCGTCAGCCGCCCGGCCCGCCGCCCGGCGCCACCGCCTCCTCCAGGAGGCCGCGGAACGCCTCGACGGTGGCCGCCACGTCCGACTTGGGGGAGGTGAACCCGGCGGCGAGGGCGTGCCCGCCCCCGCCGAGCCCACCGCACACCCGCCCCACGTCCACCGCGCCCTTGGACCTGGAGGAGCCGAGCAGCGCGCCGGAGTCGTCCTCCTTCAGCACGAGGGCGACCTCGGCCTCCGCGGTGCGGCGGAGGGTGTCGATGAACCCCTCCACCTCCGCCATCTCCACGCCGTGCCGTTCCCGATCGGCGCGCGGCACGACCGTCCAGACCAGCCCCAGGCCACCGGCGGCCCCGGGCTCCAGCACCGCCCGGTCCAGGGCCGCGGCCAGCACCTTCAGCGTGCCGAAGGAGGAGGTGTCCCACAGGGCCCGCGCCATCAGGTCGTGGCGGATCCCGGTGGCGAGCAGCCGCGCCGCCAGCTCGTGGGTGGCCGGTGTGGTCGCCGCGTAGCGGAAGGACCCGGTGTCGGTGGCCACGCCGGTGTAGAGGCAGGCGGCGATCGGCGCGGTGAGCGGCACGCCGAGCCGGCGCAGCAGTTCGTCGACCAGAACGGCCGTGGCGGGTGCCGTCGGGTCGATCAGCAGGTCGGTGCCGAAACCGGTCGCCGCCGCGTCGTTGGAGGCGTGGTGGTCCACTACGACCAGGCGGCGGGCGGTGAGCGCGGCCCCGCGCAGCAGGCCGAGGCGGTCCGGGGAGGCCACGTCGAAGACGGCGACCAGGTCGGCGTTCTCCGGCACCTGGGCGGGCGGCACCAGGAACTCCTGGCCCGGCAGGAAGCTCAGCGACTCCGGCACCACCTGCGGGTCCTCACCGAAGGAGACCACGGCCTCCACCCCGATGCGGCTCAGCCCGAGGGCCATCGCCAGCGCCGACCCCAGCGCGTCGCCGTCCGGGGCGACGTGGCAGAGCAGCACGGCGCTGCCCGCCTCGCGGAACAGGTCGGCGACCCGCTCCCAGTCCCGCTCCCCGGGGCGGACCGGCCCCGCCCCGGCGGCGCGCTCCGCGGGCGCGGCCGGCGCGCCGGGGGTGCCGGGCGGCTCGGGGGGCGGCACGGCCGTCGCGCCGAGCACGTCCCGGGGCAGCAGGCGGGCAGGCCGGCGACGCGGCGCCGGGGCCGGCGCCGCGTCGTCGGCCGGGCCGTCCCCGCCCTGGTGGGGGGTGCGGTCACCGGGGCCGGTGGTCACCGCGAGCCGCTCCCGAAGGTGCCGCCGTCCTCGTCCGTCGCGTCCTCGTCCGTCGCGTCCTCGGCGTCCACCAGGTCCTCGCCCGGCGTCCGGTACGGGTCGGCGTCGCCCGCGTAGCCGGCGCCGGCGGCGCGGGTGCGCACCTCCTCGTCGGCGGCCCGGGCCCGCGCGAGCAGGTCGTCGATGTGCCGCGCCGTGTCCGGCACCGCGTCGGCCACGAAGGTGAGGCTGGGGGTGAAGCGCACGCCGGTCTGCCGGCCCACCTCGGAGCGCAGGATGCCCTTGGCGCTCTCCAGGGCGGCGGCCGAGGCGGCCCGCTCGGTCTCGTCACCGAAGACCGTGTAGAAGACCGTGGCCTCCCTCAGGTCCCCGGTGACGCGGGTGTCGGTGATGGTGACGAAGCCCAGTCGCGGATCCTTGATCCGCCGTTCCAGGGTTTCGGCGACCACCACACGGATGCGGTCGGCGAGTTTGCGCGCCCGCGCCGTGTCGGTCACTGGTCCTCCTCCTGCTGCTGCGCACGTGGTGCCACGGTCCGGCCGCCTCGCGGCCCGGGACCGGGCTCCAACGTACCGCCCCCGCGGGCGCGGGCGCGGTTCGGTCGATGGGTGGGGTGGTGGGACACCGGCCTGCGCCGGTCGCGGACGGGGCTACGCCGCCGGCCGGGCGCGGTCCTCGGAGGGGCGCCGTCAGTCCTCGTCCTCGTCGGAGAAGACCCGGCGACGGGCGGAGAGCAGCTCCGTCTCGGGCCGGTAGGCGATGAAGCGCTCGCAGTTGTCCAGCACCGACGCGATGTGGGAGGGGTCCCCGGAGACCAGGCAGACGCCGATCTCGGCGCGCCGGTACAGGTCGCGGTGGCCCGTCTCCGCGGCGCTGACGTCGTACTTGCGGCGCAGCTCGGCCACCAGGGGCCTGACTACCGCGCGTTTCTCCTTGAGCGAGTGGACGTCGCCGAGAAGCAGGTCGAAGCTGAGCGTTCCCACGTACATGTGTGTTGTGGCGGCCTGGGGGTCGCGCGGCCGGGAGCGCGGTGCGGGCGGCACCCGGAGCGGGGCCGCCGTGCGGAAGCGGTGTTCTGTTGTGGGCCGGGCGCCGGGCGGCACCGCCCGGACGCACCGTGCCCGGGAGCGGCGCGACCGGGGGCCGTCGTGTGACGGCCCCCGGTCGTGCGTGCCGTGCCGGTCAGTCCCGTGCCGGTCAGGCGCGGGGCTTCTCCCGCATCTCGAACGTCTCGACGACGTCGTCGACCTTGATGTCGTTGAACGACCCCAGGGTCAGACCGCACTCGAAGCCCTCGCGGACCTCGGTCGCGTCGTCCTTGAAGCGACGCAGCGAGTCGATCGAGAGGTTCTCCGCCACCACGGCGCCGTCCCGGATGAGACGGGCCTTGGTGTTGCGGCGGATGAGGCCGCTGCGGACGAGGCAACCGGCGATGGTGCCGAACTTGGAGGAACGGAAGACCTCCCGCACCTCGGCGGTGCCGAGCTGGACCTCCTCGTACTCCGGCTTCAGCATGCCCTTCAGGGCCGCCTCGATCTCCTCGATCGCCTGGTAGATGACCGAGTAGTACCGGATGTCCACGCCCTCGCGGTCCGCCAGGGTGCGCGCGCGCCCCTCGGTGCGGACGTTGAAGCCGATGACGATGGCGTCCGAGCCGGCCGCCAGGTTGATGTCGGACTCCGTGATGGCGCCGACACCGCGGTGCAGGATGCGCAGCTCGACCTCGTCGCCGACCTCGAGCTTGAGGAGCGCGTCCTCCAGGGCCTCGACCGAACCGGACACGTCGCCCTTGAGGATGAGGTTGAGGTGCTCGATCTCGCCGGCGGCCAGCACCTTGTCCAGGTCCTCCAGGGAGACCCGGCGCCGGTTCTGCGCGAACTGCGCGTTGCGCTCCCGCGCGTTGCGCTTCTCCGCGATCTGCCGGGCGATCCGGTCCTCCTCGACGACGAGGAAGTTGTCACCGGCGCTGGGCACCGAGGACAGACCGAGCACGACGACCGGACGGGACGGACCCGCCTCCTCGACGTTGTTGCCGTTCTCGTCGAGCATGGCGCGCACGCGGCCGTGGGCGTCGCCGACGACCATGGAGTCGCCGACCCGCAGGGTGCCGCGCTGGACCAGGACGGTCGCGGTGGCGCCGCGGCCCTTGTCCAGGTGCGCCTCGATGGCGATGCCCTGGGCGTCCATGTCCGGGTTGGCCCGCAGGTCCAGCGCCGCGTCCGCGGTCAGCACGACGGCCTCCAGGAGGTCGTCGATGCCCAGGCCCTGCTTGGCGGAGATGTCGACGAACATGGTGTCGCCGCCGTACTCCTCCGCGACCAGCCCGTACTCGGTCAGCTGACCGCGCACCTTGGTCGGGTCCGCGCCGTCGACGTCGATCTTGTTGACCGCGACGACGATCGGCACGTCCGCCGCCTTGGCGTGGTTGAGCGCCTCCACCGTCTGCGGCATCACGCCGTCGTTGGCGGCGACGACCAGGATCGCGATGTCGGTCGACTTCGCACCGCGGGCACGCATGGCGGTGAACGCCTCGTGACCCGGGGTGTCGATGAAGGTGAGCTTGCGCTCCTCTCCGTTGACCTCAGCGTTGACCTGGTAGGCACCGATGTGCTGGGTGATGCCGCCGGCCTCGCCCTCGACCACGTTCGACTTGCGGATGGCGTCCAGCAGACGCGTCTTACCGTGGTCGACGTGGCCCATGACGGTGACGACCGGGGGCCGCGCCTGGAGCTGCTCCTCGCCACCCTCGTTCTCACCGAAGTCGATGTCGAACGACTCCAGCAGCTCGCGGTCCTCCTCCTCGGGGGAGACGACCTGGATGTCGAAGTTCAGCTCGGCACCGATCAGCTGCAGCGTCTCGTCGCTCACCGACTGGGTGGCGGTGACCATCTCGCCCAGGTGGAACAGGATCTGGACGAGCGACGCCGGGTTGGCGTTGATCTTCTCCGCCAGGTCGGTCAGCGAGGCGCCACGGGAGAGCCGGATGACCTCGCCGCGACCACGCGGGGCCTGCACGCCGCCGATCGCCGGGGCCTGGAAGGCCTCGTTGAACTCCTGACGACGCTGCTTCTTGGACTTGCGGCCGCGGACCGGGCCACGCGAGCCCGGACGGCCGAACGCACCCTGCGTGCCGCCGCGGCCACCGGGGCCACCCGGACGGCCGCCGCCGAAGCCGCCGCCACCCGGACGCGGGCCGCCGAAGCCGCCGCCACCGCCGGGACGGCCACCGCCGCCACCGCCGGGACGACCGGCGAAGCCACCGCCACCGCCGCCGGGACGCGGGCCGCCGAAGCCGCCACCGCCCGGACGCGGGCCACCGCCGCCGGGACGACCCGGACGGGCGCCGGCACCGGGACCACCCGGACGGGCGCCGCCGCCGGCCGCCGGCCGGTTCGGCATCATGCCCGGGTTCGGACGCGGGCCACCGGGGCCGGCCGCCGGACCGGGACGCGGACCCTGCGGGCGCGGCATGTCACTCGGCGAACCGGGACGGGCACCCGGACGGGGGCCACCCGGGCCGGGACGCGGGCCGCCGGGACCCGGACGGGGCCCGCCGAGGCCGGGACGCTCCGTGCCGGCCGGACGCGGCGGCTGCGGGCGCGCCATTCCGGTGCTGCCGGAGGTGCTGAAGGGGTTGTTGCCGGGACGCGGTCCGGCCGGGCGGGCACCGCCCGGGCGCGGGGCGCCCTGACCCGGGCGCGGGGCACCCGTGCCGGCACCCGGACGCGGGCCGCGCGGCTCGCCGCCGCGGCCACGGTCGCCGGGGCGCGCGTCGGACGGACGCGCTCCGCCCTGGCCCTGACCCGGACGCGGCGCGCCGGGGCCCGGACGGGCGGCGGCGGGCGCCGGGCGCGGACTGGCCTCACCGGGCCGGCTGGAGAACTGCGCCGGGGTGGCCGCGGTCGGCTGGGCCGCCGCGGGCTGCGGCGCGGCCGGCTGCTGCGGCGCGGCCGGAGCCACCGGGCCGGGAGTCGGGCGCGGACCCGGCGTGGGCCGCGGGCCGCCGGGGCCGGGGCGGGGCCCCGGGGCCGGACGGGCCGGCGACGCCGCCTCGGGGCGCGCCGAAGGGCCCGGCGTCGGCTGAGCACCGGGCTTGGGGGCCGACGGCCTGCGCTGGCCGCCCTTGCCGCCGGCTCGGGAGCCGCCGTCGCCCTTGAGAGAATCAGTGAGTTTGCGTACCACGGGCGCCTCGATCGTCGAGGACGCCGAACGGACGAACTCGCCAAGTTCCTGGAGCTTGGCCATGACGACCTTGCTCTCGACACCAAGCTCCTTGGCGAGCTCGTATACCCGGACCTTTGCCACGTTGCTCCTTCTGGTCCGGGTAGTCCACCGGACCGTAGCTACTTCATGGGCGTACTCATCGCGTACTCATCGAGTGCTCATCGCAATCTCGACCTACTTCCAACTCGCGAGGTACTGGTTGACGTACGTGCGGTGCACGGTGGTGGAGCGCCTCGAGCGGAGGATTCCGCCGGACGCGCCCCGCGTCTTCACCCGGCCCGCTCCCGCGGGGGAGCCGACTCCGTGTCGACGACCGACTCCTCGACATGGGCGACGACCCGCGCGGCATCGAGCGCCCCCGTGAGCCGGAAGGCCCGCGGGAAAGCCCGGCGGCGGATCGCCAGATCGAGGCACTTGTGGTCGAGGTGCAGGTGCGCCCCTCGACCGGGCAGCGTGCCGCGCGGATCGGGGACGACAGCGTTCCCGACCACCACGACTCGCAGGAGGTCGTCCTTGCCCGACCGCCGCCGACAGCCCACACAGGTGCGTTCAGGGCATGCGCGGCCACGTGTCCGGCCGGACAGAGACAAGTCTACCTCCACTGACAACGACCCCACGGCATGCGCGTCAGCCATGAGCGCCGGGCGGGATCGCCCCGCCCGACCCTACACAACGCCACCGGGGTGCCGTCGAATTCCTTCCGCGGGCGGTCGGGCCCGCCCCGACCGCCCGCGGCCGTCCCGGGCCGTCCGGCCGCCGGGCTCAGCCCTCGCCGCCGGACGTCTGGGTGTCCGGGCGGATGTCGATGCGCCAGCCGGTGAGCCGGGCCGCCAGCCGGGCGTTCTGCCCCTCCTTGCCGATGGCCAGGGAGAGCTGGTAGTCGGGCACCGTCACCCGGGCGGAGCGGGCCTCCCGGTCGACGACCTCCACCTTGGTCACCCGGGCGGGCGACAGGGCGTTGCCGACCATCGTCGCCGGGTCGTCCGACCAGTCCACGATGTCGATCTTCTCGCCCTGCAGTTCCGCCATCACCGCGCGCACCCGGCCGCCCATCGGGCCGATGCAGGCGCCCTTGGCGTTCAGGCCCTCGCGGTGCGAGTAGACCGCGATCTTGGTGCGGTGACCGGCCTCACGGGCGATCGCGGCGATCTCCACGGAACCGTCCGCGATCTCCGGCACCTCCATCGCGAAGAGCTTGCGGACCAGGTTGGGGTGGGTGCGGGAGAGCGTCACCGAGGTGCCCCGCGGACCGCGCCGGACCTGGACGACGTAGCAGCGCAGCCGGGTGCCGTGGGTGTAGCTCTCCCCGGGCACCTGCTCCTGCGGCGGCAGCACCGCCTCAAGCTTGCCGATGTCCACCAGCACGTTGCGGGGGTCCTTGTCCTGCTGGACCACGCCCGTCACGATGTCGCCCTCGCGGCCGGCGTACTCGCCGAAGGTGACCTCCTCCTCGGCGTCGCGCAGCCGCTGCAGGATGACCTGCTTGGCGGTGGTGGCGGCGATCCGGCCGAAGCCGGACGGAGTGTCGTCGAACTCCCGGACGCGGCGGACGGGGCGCGCGGACGGGGCCGCCTGGCCCTCCGCCCCCGCCTCGGCGGACGTGCCGGCGGCCTCCGGCTCCTCCTCCAGCACCTCCTCCTGGGCCCAGACCGTCACGTGGCCGGTCTTGCGGTCCAGCTCCACTCGGGCCTTCGGGCTGCTTCCCTCGGTGCGGTGGTACGCGATGAGGAGGGCGGCCTCGATCGCCTCGACCAGCAGGTCGAACGAGATCTCCTTCTCCCGCACGAGCCCGCGCAGGGCACTCATGTCGATGTCCACGGCTACGCCTCCTCCATGGTGTTGGGTTGTGTGGTCACGCGGCGGTGAATCGGTCGGTCGGACTCGGTCGTGCTCGTGGGCCGGGCGCCGGGGTCACCCGTCACCACGGGCGGAGGGCGACCGGTCGCCGACGGCCGGGTCGGCGCCCCCGTCCGCGGTGCCGTCGGAGTCGTCGACGTCGTCGAAATCGTCGTCGTCGGTGGAGGCGTCCTCCTCGAGACCGTCGAGGTCGTCGACATCATCGAGGCCGTCGAGGTCCGCCGGCTCCGCGTCCGGCGCCTCGCCGCCGGCCCCGGGGGCGTACGCCGCCATCTCCCGGTCGGCTGCCTTGCGGTCGAGTTCCACCTGCACCTGCGCCCGGGCGACTTCCGGCCAGGTGATGCGGCGCCTGGTCGGCTCACCGCGTCCCTTGGCCGCCGGCACCAGCAGCTCGGCCCCGTCCTCGTCGGCGACCAGCACACGGGCGGTCAGCTCGCCGCCCTCCGTCAGCCGCACCTTGACCAGGCGGCCGGTGGCACGGCGCCAGTGCTTCGGCTCGGTCAGCGGGCGCTCCACCCCCGGGGAGCCGACCTCCAGGACATAGGGCGCCCCGCCCATCGCGTCCGCCGCGTCCAGGGCGTCGGAGAACTCCCGGCTCAGCTCCGCGACCAGGTCCAGGTCGACGCCGCCGTCCGCGTCCACGACCACGCCCAGCAGACGCCGCCGGCCGACCGAGGTGACCGTCACGTCCTCGAGGTCGACCCCCCGCTGCTCGGTGATCGGCTCCAGCAGTGCTCGCAGCCGGTCGGTCTGGGCGGTGCTCATCGAGAAGGCTCCTCGGCTGCGTGTGCTGTTTTCGGCGTCCAACCCGGTTTGGTCGGGGTGTCCCAAATCGTATCGGGTCCGGCAGGGCGACGTCGCACCCCGAGCGTCCGCGCGGTGCTTCCCCGAACGGCCACGGACCCCTCGCGGCCGTTCGGGGGCACCGATTGTGAATGCGGGCGGAGCGGGCGGTACCGTCCCAGAGAGCCGCCCCGGTGCCGGCGGGGCAGTGCGACGGCGCGACGGTGCGGCGGTGCTCGCCCCTCTCCGAGGGCCCCTCCCGAAGGACGGCGCACGCCGCGTCGCGTGGAGGCGTCCGAGGGCGCACGGGAGCACATGGGGGCGCGCCGGGGGCGAATTCCAGACAGGAGTGACGATGCGACACGGGATGCTCGGAGGCAGGCCGACTCCCACCCGCCGTTCGACACCGAGCGCGGGGACCCATCCGTCGGTCGGCCCGCGCCGGCGCACCGTGCTCGGCTTGCTGGCGGCACTGGGCGCGGTCGCGACCGGCTGCACCTCCAGCGAGGACGACGGCGCGCCGGAGCCGCACCCCGACGAGCTCGTCCTGCGCCGATCCGCCGAGGCCACCGCCGCGCTGATCGCGCACCGGGACGCGACCGTGGCCGCCCATCCGGAACTGGCCGCCTCGCTGCGGCCGCTCGGCGACGACCTGGCCGCGCACCTGACCGCCTTCGGCGAGGGCGCCGGCCTGCCCTCGGCGGCCT
Organism: Allostreptomyces psammosilenae; assembly: GCF_013407765.1. Classification (GTDB taxonomy): domain Bacteria; phylum Actinomycetota; class Actinomycetes; order Streptomycetales; family Streptomycetaceae; genus Allostreptomyces; species Allostreptomyces psammosilenae. The sequence goes on along the minus strand of NZ_JACBZD010000002.1, from coordinate 1,157,392 downwards.
CGCCGCCGGCGCAGCCGTCCACCTCGACATCGGCGACGGCGACGGCGACGGCGACGGCAGGAGGCGACACCCCGGGCGGCGCCGCCTCACCGGCGGCCGGCCCCTCCGTCCCCGACACGCCCGACGAGGCTCTCCGCGCCCTGGCGGACCTGTGCCGACGCACCGCCGACGCCCGGATGGCCGACCTGCTCGCCGCGTCGGCCCTGCCGAGCCGGCTGATCGCCTCGGTCGCGGCCTGCGAAACCGGACACGCCCACCTCCTTACCCCCTAGGTCGAAACCATGATCGGTCGCAGCGCCACCCCGTCCCCCGCCCCGACCCGTCAGCCGGACAACGCCCTGCCCGCGCTCCAGGCGGCGCTCGCCGGCGAGCACGCCGCCGTCTACGGCTACGGCGTGGCCGGTGCCCTGCTGAGCGGCGCCGACGAGGAGGAGGCCCGTGTGGCGCTCGCCGCCCACCAGGAACGGCGCGAGGCGCTGTCCCACTCCATCCGGCAGCTCGGCGGGCAGCCAGAGGCCGCCGCCCCCGCCTACCAGCTCCCCTTCGAGGTCGCCGACGCCGACTCGGCACGCCGGCTGGCCACCCACCTGGAGGAGGGAGTCGCGGCCGCGGAGGCGGACGTCGTCTTCACCACCGTCGCCGACCTCCGACTCGCCGCCGCCGAGGCGCTGCGCGAGGCGACGGTGCGCGCCGTGCGCTGGCGGGGCGGCACGGTGGCCTTCCCCGGCCTGCCGGAGCGGGAACCGGGTGCCGGACCGTCCGGCTCCTCCGCCCCCTCCGCCTCCGCCACACGGCCCGGCGGGGCCTGACCGCGGGCGGCGCCACGCCCCCGTGCCGGTCCCGTGCTCCCGACGACGCGCACACCCGCCCCCCCCACCATCCGCACCCGCACACCAGACCCCGCACCGGCGGAGAACGCGAGCCATGAGCAGTCCCGAGCAGCAGCCCCCGTCCCGCCCCGCCGACTCCCCCGTGGTGCCGCCGGAGCGCCTGTCCCGCAAGATCCGCCGGTGGGAGGGCGAGGCCGGTGCGCGCTGGATCGAGGCGCTGCCCGCGCTGGTCACCGAGTACTGCGCCCGCTGGGAGCTCATCGTCGACCGGGTCATGGACCCGGGTGGCCGGCTGAGCATGTCCCTCCTGGTCACCCGGGCCGACGGCACGCCCGCCGTGCTGAAGTTCGGATGGCTCAACGAGGAGACGCGGCACGAGGCGGCCGCCCTGCGGATCTGGGGAGGGCGGGGGGCGGTGCGGCTCCTGGAGTCGGACGACGCCACCGGCGCGCTGCTGATGGAGCGCCTGCAGCCGCACATCTCGCTGCGTTCGCTGCCCGAGAAGCGGGCCATGCTGGAGGCCGAGGAGGTCGCCCGCCGGCTGTGGGTGGCGCCCGGCGAGGAACACCCCTTCCGGACCGTGGAGGACCGCCGGATCGAACTGACCCGGGAGCTGTACCGCTACCACCGGCTGCCCGAACTGGAGGACGCGCGCGGGCTGATCGACGCGGCGCTGCTGGTCGGGGCCGAGCTGGCGGGCGACCAGCCGGAGCAGGTGCTGCTCCACGGCGACCTGCACCACGGCAACGTGCTCGCCGGGGAACGCCTGCCGTGGCTGGCCATCGATCCGCGTCCGCTGGTGGGCGAACGCGCCTACGACCTTGCCTGGCTGGTGCGGGAGCGCCTGGAGACCCTGGTGGCGACCCCGGGACCGCGCTCCGCGACCCGCCGGCGGATCCGGGAGCTGGCGTCCGCCCTGGAGGTGGACGAACAGCGCCTGCTGGGGTGGGCGCTGTTCCGGTCGGTCGCGGCCGGCGCGCGCGACTTCGCCCTCGGGGAGACCGAGGACGGCGAGATGCTGCTGGAGCTGGCCACCTGGCTGTGACCCCCCGGCCCCGCCGTCGCCGCACCGCGCCCCCGCCCCCGCCCCCGCCGCTGGCGGACTCCCGGTGGACGGGTCCGCCTGGGTCAGCCTCCGCCGACGCCGCGGGCCGGGGGCCGCGGCGGACGCAGCGGCAGCTCCACCCCCATGACGGCGTACACCCGCGTGGTCCCCGGGAACGGCACCCGCCGGGCGAGGTCCCGCCAGCCGAGGCCGCGGTAGAGCCGGCGGGCGGGCGTCTCCTCGTCCACGGCGGACAGGATGCCGCGCCGCTGCGCCACACCGTCGAGCAGGCTGAGCAGGAGCGTCCGGCCGATGCCGCGGTGCTGGAAGTCCGGCAGGACGTGCAGCTCCGTGACGGCGAAGGCGTCGTCCAACCAGTGGCCGTTGCCCTCCCGCTCCAGGTGCGGCCTGATGATGGTGGACCACCACTGGCCGGGATCGTTGGGCATGCCGTAGGCGAAGCCCACCATGCGGCGGACGCCGTCGTCTCCCGTCGTCTCCGCGGCCAGGGCCCGGACGCCCGCCGCGAAGGCGTGCCGCTCGACGATGGAGCGCCGTACGGCGGCCTCCTCGGCGTCGAGCCCGAAGGCGACGGTCTGCACCGCGATCGCCTCGTCGGCCCGCCACGCGAGGTCGAACGGTCCGATGGTCACGTCATCGCCCATGGGATCGAACGGTAGCGCGGTCCGCGGCGCGGCGGGCGCCGCCGCGCCACCTCGGCCGGCGGGAAGCGGCGGAAGGGACGGGGCGGCTCAGAACAGCACCGACATGAAGGTGCCGACCTCCTCGAACCCGACCGCGCGGTAGGCGGCGCGGGCGGGGAGGTTGAAGTCGTTGACGTACAGGCTCGCCACCGGCGCCACCTCGCGCAGCGCGTACTCCAGGACCGCGGCCATCCCCGCCCGGGCCAGCCCCTTGCCGCGGTGTTCGGGCGGCACCCACACGCCCTGTATCTGGCAGACGCGGTCCGTCACGGCACCGATCTCGGCCTTGAAGAGGACCTGGTCGCCGTCCTCGATCCGGGCGAAGGCCCGCCCTGTGGTGATCAGCTCGGCGACGCGTGCCCGGTACAGCAGCCCGCCGTCGCCCGCCAGCGGGGAGACGCCCACCTCCTCGGTGAACATCCGCACGCAGGCGGGGAGCACCACGTCGATCTCCTCGCGGCGCACCCGGCGGACGAACGGGTCCGGCGCCACCCGTTCGGACGGCTCGCTGGTCGCCATCACCGGCTGGCAGGAACGTATCTCCCGAGCCGGACCCCAGTGCGGCTCCAGCAGCGCCCACAGCATGGCGGTGGGGCCGGCGGGGCCGACGATGGACGAGCAGCGCCGCCCCTGCCGGCGGGCCCGCTCGGCGAACGAGCGGACCGCCTCCTCGCCGGCTCCGATCAGCATCAGGTTGGCCCCGGAGTAGCACATCGAGACCAGCTCGCCCCGCTCGAACCAGCCCCACATCTCGCCGCCGAGCCGCCACGGGTCGAGCCCGGCGGCGCGCACCCGGGAGGCCACGAAGGCGTTGGTGACCGGGTCCCGGGCGAGGACCCGGAGGGCGGCGTCGAGGTCGCCGGGCTCCAGGACCCTCGCCGTGCTCGCGTTCGCCGGTCCCAGAACCGTCACCGTCACCGTCTCCGTCGCCTGCTCCGTCACGTCCTCATCGCGCCCACACCCCGGGCGGGGAACATCCCCGCCCGGCGCCCGGCGGGTGTCAGCCCACCGAGACGACCGGCTCGCCGGACGCCGTGCCGCTCTCCTGCATCTCCTCGGCGATCTTCATCGCCTCCTCGATCAGGGTCTCGACGATCTTCGACTCGGGGACGGTCTTGATGACCTCGCCCTTGACGAAGATCTGGCCCTTGCCGTTGCCGGAGGCCACGCCGAGGTCGGCCTCACGGGCCTCGCCCGGGCCGTTGACGACACAGCCCATCACCGCGACCCGCAGGGGCACCTCCATGCCCTCCAGACCGGCGGTGACCTCCTCCGCGAGCTTGTAGACGTCCACCTGGGCGCGCCCGCAAGAGGGGCAGGAGACGATCTCCAGGCCGCGCTCGCGCAGCCCCAGCGACTCCAGGATCTGCGTCCCCACCTTGACCTCCTCGGCCGGCGGCGCCGACAGGGAGACCCGGATGGTGTCACCGATGCCCTCGGCCAGCAGTGCCCCGAAGGCGACCGCCGACTTGATCGTGCCCTGGAACGCCGGACCGGCCTCGGTGACGCCCAGGTGCAGCGGGTAGTCGCAGGCCGCGGCGAGCTGGCGGTAGGCCTGGATCATGACCACGGGGTCGTTGTGCTTGACCGAGATCTTGATGTCCCGGAAGCCGTGCTCCTCGAAGAGCGAGCACTCCCACAGCGCCGACTCCACGAGCGCCTCCGGGGTCGCCCTGCCGTACTTGGCGAGCAGGCGGCGGTCCAGGGAGCCGGCGTTCACGCCGATCCGGATGGGGGTGCCGGCGTCGGAGGCCGCCTTGGCGATCTCCTTCACCTTGTCGTCGAACTGCTTGATGTTGCCGGGGTTGACGCGGACCGCCGCGCAACCGGCGTCGATCGCCGCGAAGACGTACTTGGGCTGGAAGTGGATGTCGGCGATGACCGGGATCTGGGACTTCTTCGCGATGATCGGCAGCGCCTCGGCGTCGTCGGCACTGGGCACGGCGACGCGCACGATCTGGCAGCCCGAGGCGGTCAGCTCGGCGATCTGCTGCAGCGTGGCGTTGATGTCCGCCGTCACGGTGGTGGTCATGGACTGCACCGACACCGGAGCGTCTCCGCCCACCGGCACGTTCCCGACCATGATCTGCCGCGACTTGCGGCGTTCGGCGAGCGGCTTGGTCGGCACGGAGGGCATTCCGAGCGAGATGGCGGTCATGTGTGTGTCCGACTTCCCCAAGTGAGGTGCTGTGTGGAGGGTGCCGGCGGCGCTCGGCGCGTGGGGCACCTGGAAGGCAACGGTACGGCACCCGGGGAACCCGGAGCCAACGGCCCGTCGCTTCCGCGGGATCCGGTGCCGTCACGCGGACCGGACCCCCGGCGGGCGCCCCGCGGCCCCCTGGAGGGCCCGCGGAAGGCTCACGGGACGCCCCGCCGCCGCCTAGATCAGGCGCACCGGGTTGACCACGTCGGCGATCAGCACCAGCAGCGTGAAGCAGATGAAGATGCCGGACACCACGTAGGCCACCGGCATCATCTTCGCCACGTCGAACGGGCCCGGGTCGGGACGGCGCAGGAGGCGGGCTGTGTGCCGGCGCACCGACTCCCACAGGGCCCCGGCGATGTGCCCGCCGTCCAGCGGCAGCAGCGGCAGCATGTTGAACAGGAACAGGGACAGGTTGAAACCGGCCACCAGCATCACCATGGTGGCGATCCGCTGCGAGGCCGGCACGTCGAGGGTGAAGACCTCCCCGCCGACCCTGGCGGCGCCCACGACACCCACCGGCGAGTCCGGCTCACGCTCGGCGCCGAGGAAGGCCGCGTTCCACAGGTCGGGGATCCGCGACGGCAGGGCTATCAACGACTCCACGCCGTCGACCATCAGGTCGCCCATCCGCTCCACGGTCTGCGCGGGCGTCTGCCGCACGATGCCGTTCGCCGGGGTGAAGCCGAGGAAGCCCGCCGTCTCCGTCTCGCCCGGGACGTACTCGCCGTCGCCGTCGAGCCGGGTCACCTGGTTCTCGATCAGGTCGGCGTGCAGGGTGACGGTCTCGCCACCCCGCTCGACCTCCAGCGTGGCCGGCCCGGTGGTGGTGCGGATGAGGCCCTGGAGTTGCTGCCAGGTCTCCACCCGCGTGCCCTGGAAGGAGACGATCCGGTCGCCGGCCCTCAGCCCGGCCGCCTCCGCCGGGGTGTCGGGGGCGCCGTCGGGGCAGGTGTCGGTGGTAGCCGTGGCCGGGACGACACAGTCGGCGACGGACGCCACTGTGGTCGTCGTCATGTTCCAGCCGAACCCCATCATCAGGCCGGCGAAGAGCACCACGGCCAGGATGAGGTTCATGAAGGGGCCGGCGAACATCACGATGACGCGCTGCCACGGCTTGCGCGTGTAGAACAGGCGCTTCTCGTCCCCCGGCTCCAGCTCCTCGTAGGCGGCGCTGCGGGCGTCCTCGATCATGCCGCGCCACGGGGAGGTGCTGCGGGCCTCGACGCGGCCGTCGTCCCCCGGCGGGAACATGCCGATCATGCGGATGTACCCGCCGAGCGGGATGGCCTTGATGCCGTACTCGGTCTCGCCGACCCGTCGGGAGAAGAGGGTGGGCCCGAAGCCCACCATGAACTGCGGGACGCGGACCTTGAACAGCTTCGCGGTGCTGAAGTGGCCGAGCTCGTGCCAGGCGATCGAGAACAGCAGGCCGACCACGAACACCAGGATGCCGAGGATGGTCATGAGGGCGGTCATCGCCTGGAGCCTCCTGTCAGGGCACGGGGGGCGGGGTCAGCGAGCACCGGCGGCCTCGATGAGCTTGCGCGCGCGGTCGCGCGCCCAGGTCTCCGCCTCCAGGACGTCCGCGACCGTGAGCCGGCCGCCGGACGTGCCGTGGCCGGCGCCGTGCTGCTCGACGACCTCGGCGACGGTGTCCACGATGCCGGTGAAGCGTAGCCGCCCCGCGAGGAAGGCCGCGACGCACTCCTCGTTGGCGGCGTTGAAGACGGCGGGGTGGGTCCCGCCGAGCGCGCCCACCTTCCGGGCCAGCGCCACGGACGGAAAGGCCTCCGTGTCCAGCGGCAGGAACTCCCAGGTGGCGGCCTTGGTCCAGTCACAGGCCGGGGCCGCGTCGGGAACCCGGTCCGGCCACCCGAGGCCGAGGGAGATGGGCAGCCGCATGTCCGGCGGGCTGGCCTGGGCCAGGGTGGAGCCGTCGGTGAACTCCACCATCGAGTGGATGACGGACTGCGGGTGGACGACGACCTCGATGCGGTCGAACGGGATGTCGAAGAGCAGGTGCGCCTCGATGACCTCCAGGCCCTTGTTGACCAGGGTGGCCGAGTTCACCGTGACGACGGGGCCCATGTCCCAGGTGGGGTGGGCGAGCGCCTGCTCGGGCGTCACCTCGGCCAGTTCGGCGCGCCCGCGGCCGCGGAAGGGCCCACCGCTGGCGGTGACGACCAGCCGGCGCACCTCCCGGCGGGCGCCGCCGAGGAGGCACTGGAAGAGCGCGGAGTGCTCCGAGTCGACGGGGACGATCTGGCCGGGCCGGGCCACCTCGCGGACCAGCGGCCCGCCGACGATCAGGGATTCCTTGTTCGCCAGGACCAGGACGCGGCCGGCGCGCAGGGCGGCGAGGGTCGGTTCCAGCCCGATGGAGCCGGTGATGCCGTTGAGGACGGAGTGGCAGGGGCGAGCCGCCAGCTCCGCCGCGGCGCCCGGGCCCGCGAGCACCTCGGGAACCGAGTGGGAGCCGCCCTCGGCCTGCGCCACGGCCCGCAGCGCCTCCCGCAGCGGCCCTTCGGCGGCCGGATCGCTGACCGCCACCTGCTCCACGCGGAACTCGAGGGCCTGCCGGGCGAGCAGTTCGACGCGGCCGCCCCCGGCGCTGAGGGCCACCACGCGGAAGCGGTGCGGATTACGACGGACCACGTCGAGGGCCTGGGTGCCGATGGAACCGGTGGAGCCGAGGATCACCAGCTCGCGGGGATCGGTTCCCGGGGGACCGGCTGGGCCGTGCGGATCGAAACGCAGATGCGGGTCGGCGAGGCTGTCCATTGCTCCATTCTTGCGCCTGCGTACGGGGCGCCCGCACCGCACCACGAGGAAAGGCCGAAGCGACGCCACCCCCGCGACGGTCACGCGCCGGCCTCCCCCCGATGCCCCCTCTCAGGGCTGGCGGCGGCGCTCCCCGCCCCCAGGCCCGGGAGCCCTCTTCTCGAGAACGCCGGGAAGGGCGCCGCACCGCCCCTCACGCCATCCCCGCCCCGCCCGTCCCACGCCGCTCGCACCCTCGGGCCCCGGCGCCCGGCGAGCCCGGCGTCAGTCGTCGCCGCCGGAGACACGCACCGCCATCGGCCGCACCCGGCGACCATCTGCGTCGGAAACCGAACAGACCAGGTAACCGGGCACCAGCTCATGCGCCAGTTCGGCGGCGGAGAACAGCTCGCGCCGCACCGTGCGCACGGTCACGCTGCGCCGAGTGGCGGGCGCGCCGGTGAGCAGGCTCCACAAACCACGCAGGGAGCGCCGGACGACGCCGCCGGAGGTGTCGGCCGTGGAGGTGATCGACCGCTCCTCCACGGGGCCGGTGCCCCACAGCGCCGCCAGTCGCTCCGCGTCCCCGGGGGTGATGCCTGGGAGGGCCATCCGGCAGCCGGTGGAGGCCAGCAGGGTGTCGGCCAGGGCCTCCGGCAGGTCAGCCATGTGGCGGACGAGGAACACGGTGCCCGCCCCCGCGTGGCGGAGGCGAGGCATCTGCCGCAGCAGCAGCGGGCCGACGGCCGACGCGGCGTCGTCGAGGACCAGATGGTTGAAGTCACCGGGGGCGGCGGTGGAACCCCCGGCCGGCCCGCCTCGCGGCACCGTGACGGCAGCGGCGAACTGCGACGCGATCAGCCGACGCAGGATCTCGCTGGCCTGGGCGTGGGTGTGCTCGGGCAGGCGAACCAGCACACGGGCGGGCCCGTCCGGCGCGCCCGGCGTCCACGGTCGCCTGGGCGCGCCGCCCGCGGTGTCGGCCTGGTGCTCGGCCTCGTGGCCCGGGCCGTGGGTGAGGAAACCGGCCAGCCCGGGCCGGTCGAGCAGGGCGAGGCGGTCGGCGAGCAGTGCCCCCACGTCGTCGGCGAACGCCGCGGCGCGCCGGCGCATCGCCAGGTCGGTCAGGATGGCCCGGATCTCGGCCGGATCGGCCTGCGCGGCACGAAGGTCCCCCTCGAGGCGCTCCAGGAGGTCTCCGTCCGTTCCCGGGACGCCGGCACCGGAGCGGAGGGTGCCGGCGGCCGGCGGCTCCCTGTGGCCGGGACCGGACGGGACCGCGGGGCCCGGTGTGAGCAGCAAGCGCAGTTCGTGCAGCGACGGGAACCGGTTCCAGGCGAGCTGGCAGGCGTCCAGCAGTTGCCGCAGCACCAGGCCGGCGTTCTGCAGGCGCTCGCTGGGGACCCGGTTCCCCAGCAGGGCCTCGGCGAGGCGTTCCGCGGAGGCTCCCGGCTCCGCGACAGGGCCGTAGGGGTCGATCGCCCACGCGCAGGAGCGGTCGGCCGGATCGATGACGACATCGAACCACCCGAGGTCCACCTCACCCCGCCCGCCGGGCAGGCTCCCGACGCCCGGCCAGGGTGCGGCGGCGGGCTCAGGAACCAGGCCCCCCGGGCCGCCGACCACCACCACACGGCCGTCCCCGGCGAGCGCCTGGCGGCAGAGCGCCTCCACCAACCGGACCACGACGGCGCGCCCCGTCGGCATGGAGCGGCGTGGTCCCTCCAGTGGTCCGAGCACCAGCAGGCCGGTGGACAGCGCGCCCGGATCGAGGGCGAACCCGGCGCCTCGTTGCTCGAAGGGATTGCGGCGGTTGTCGACGACGCTGCCCAGGCGGATCCGGCCGGTCCGCAGGTCGTGGTCCTCCGGTACGGTCACCCGGTGGGTGAGTTCCCGCGGTCGGTCCGCCGGGGGAAGGGCCGCGGCCCCCCATCGGGCGACCCCGGCCAGTGCCGCCGCACCATCCGCCGGGGGAAGGTGCAGGGCGTGGCGCTCCTCGCCCTTCGGCGCCGCGCTGGGGAAGGCGCGCTCCAGCCGGGCGAGGTCCACCTCGGTGAGGTTCCCCGCGAGAAGGTCCTGCGCGAGTCGGTGGGCGGCGAGTCGCCCCTCCTCGCCGTATCCGCCCCCGCTCAGCCGGGGCCACAGCAGGGCTCCGGGATCGCCGTCGTGTCCCGTGCCGACCGCCTCCCGGGGGATGGCCCCGCCATCGCTCCCCCGTCCCGCCGTGGGGCCGCCGGGCGGCGCGGAGACCAGGCGGCGCAGCGCCGGGACGACCCACAGGCGTGCCACGTCCGCCCACCGCCCGACGGGGGCGGCGATCAGCATCAGAAGGAGCAGGAAGGCGACGGCGTTCCCGTTCCGGACCAGGTCCACGGTGGTGCTGCCGGAGACCAGCCAGGAGTCCGGCAGCACCCGTACCAGCAGTTCGATCTCCCATCGGATCAGATACAGCCAGGCGGCCCAGAGCCCGAGCAGGCTGAACAGGAATCGCCACAGGATGCCCCGGCGTTCCGCGGGCGAGTGCGTGGGGCGACGCCTGGGGCGGTGGCCGAGCGGGTGCACACCGGGCGGAACCTCCGGCCTGGGAGCGGTCCACCAGCGGACGAGAGCGTCCGCAGCCGGGGAGGCAGCCACCCGGTTGGGGGTCACCGCGCCGTCGGAGGACTGGCCGGGGAAGGGCGCCACCGGGGAGCCGACGGGGCGTCCTTCCGGGTACGGTGGCGCATCGCTCGGTGGACGGAAGGTGCGCTGCCGTGCCGAGCCGTCCTCGCCTGCCATGTCCGCTCCCCGTCGTCGCGCCCGCCCGCCCTGCCGCACGGGGCCTTGAGACGCCGTCCCGTACCCTGCCGTCGGCCTGATGGTACGGCCGCGCGTGACGCTGCCGTGGCAGGCCGTTCGGTTTTCCGGTGATAAGAAATGCCCCTCGGCCCTACCGGCCCGCGGGCGGCGCGATGGGGCGGTGCGTGCAGCATGGGCGGGACCGGCGTGCGGCCCAGCGGGGGCCGTTCGGGCCCGCCCGGCCCGCCCTCCGTGAGGGCGCCCGCGCGGTGAGGCCCTGGAGGCAGCAGGGCAGAGTCTTGGACCGCGCGTGCCCGGCATCGTCGCCCCCCAGCTGACCGCCGGTGGGTCGTGGACGGATTCGTGGAGATCCAGTGCAGAGTTGGTGGGCGTGCCGTAGCAGGGGCAGACAGCGTACTCGGCGTGACGTACGTTCGGAGGCGAGTGATGGACAGGCAGTCCCTGAGGCGGCCCGGCGGGCGGAAACGTTACGCCGAGCAGCCCGAACCATCTGGGACTCCGCGGCTCCCTGGTGCTGACCCCGCCGGGACGCGGCCGCGGCTCCGGCCCGCCCCCGGCCTGCCACCGGGTGAGGACGGGCCTGACGGCCCTCAGGAGCGCCACGCCCCCCGGCGCCTGGGCCGTACTGGAAGCCGTCCGGAGACCACCCCCCCGGTCTCCGGACGGCGCCAATCCACCGATCGCCATCCACTCACCCCACGCCCCCGGCGGACCTCGGTCCTGCGTCCCCTCCATGGGGCCCTCGCCGTGGCGCTGCTCGTCCTGCTTGCCGCATGCGCCTGGCTGGTACTCGGAGAGGGGCCCCTGCCCAATCACGGACGCGCCTTCGACTCGTCCGTCACCGAATCCGCCCTCCGGCTCGCCGACGACAACCCCGGCCTCACTCCCCTGGCGGAGTTCCTGGCGGACCTCGGCAGTCCACTCGTCGCCGGCCCGGTACTCGCGCTCGCGGTACTGCTGACCGCCCACGCGACCCAACGGCGCAGCGACCGCAAGGGCAACGCGCTCCCACGGGTAACCGACACGCCGAGCGGCATGGCGTCGGCGTTGCTCCCCGTCGTCACGGTGGCCATCGCCAGTGTCGTCGTGGTGAGCTCGGTGGCGGTCCTGAAGGCGGCCCTCGGGCGGCGTCCGCCGCCGGAGTTCCCGTTCGCGGAAGCCGACAGCGGTTTCTTCCCCTCCGGCCACGCCGCCACCGCCCTGCTGTGCTGGGGCGGGGCCGTCGTCGTCCCTGTGGCCTGCCGCCTGCTCACGCGACGTTGCGTGGTCGTCGTCCTGGTGTCGGCGGCGGGAAGCGTCAATGTGGCAGTGGGCGCCGCCCTGGTGTGGTGCGGCTACCACTGGGCACTGGACGTGCTCGGCGCATGGCTCCTGACCGGAGCGGTGTTGTGCGTCATCGCCGCCGTCCTGCTTCGACGCGCGCCCTCCCCGGACGACTGACCGGCTGTCCTGGCCGACGGCCGCCACCCGTCTGGCCGCAGGACAGCGTCGGAGGTTGCCGGAATACCCGGGGCGGGGAACTACCTCGCGTCGCCACCGCGTCCGCAATGACGGAGGACCAAGCGCCAGGGACCGGCTCTCCCCGGATAGCCGGCCTCTTCCCCGCGTTCTTCCTCCTCGCCCGTCCAGCACAAGACACGACGACGCACCGGTGCGAGGGCCCACCCGTGTTGGCGCGACCCGTTCGGGCGCGTCCATACGGGTCCCCGAGAACCGGCAGGCAGGGGTGCCCGACGAGTGGCACAACCGTCGGAGTTCGTATCATCACCCCTGGTAGCTCTCGCTGCCCGACGCCGCAGGCCGCCCACCGCCCCCGCCATCCCTTCCCTGCCACCCACGCCGAGTGAGGTGCTCCCCCAGTGCTCCCCCAAGCCAGCCCGGCCGAGCCAGGTGCTCTCCTCAGGGCGCACGCCGTGGTCAAGAACTACGGCCCCACGCCCGCGCTGCGCCGCGCGTCGGTGCACGTGCGCGAGGGCGAGATCGTCGCCGTCACCGGTCCCCGCGGGTCCGGCAAGACCACGCTGCTCGCCTGTCTGGGCTGCGCGCTCCCGCTGGACGACGGCGAGGTGTGGCTGGATGGCGTTCCCCTGCACGGACTTCGCCGCCGGAATCGTGACCGGATACGACGAGACCACTTCGGCTTCATCACGACGATGCCGCTCCTCGTTCCGGAGCTGGACGCGGTGGAGAACGTGGCCGTTCCGCTGATGGCCGCCGGGGCGAGCCGGCGCCAGGCCCACGCGGATGCCATCGAATGGCTGGAACGCCTCGACGTGGGAGACCTGGCGAAGGCGCGACCGGCTTCCCTGGACATCACCTCCCGGCAGCGCGTGGCGGCCGCCCGCGCGCTCGCCGGCCGTCCGCGGATCGTCCTCGCGGACGATCCGGCCGCCCCACTCCCCCGCGACGAGGGCGACCATCTCCTGCGGGTCGTGACGACGGCGGCCCGTTCCCACGGCATCACGCTCCTCCTCGCGCTCACCCGGGAATCCGCCGCCGACGCGGCCGATCGGGTGGTGCGGATGGCCGACGGCCGCATCACGCAGGGCCTGGGCGGCCATGACGCCAACGAGCAGGCGCCGGCGGGCGCCTCCCCCACCGCCCCGACTCCGCCGACCTCAACGGCAACCCGTCCCCTGTCCGAACCGGTCGATCAGGTGAGCGACGCGGCCGCCCCCCCGGCAGCTGAGGCCGCCGAGCCCGCCGTTGACGGCAGAGGCGGCGCCTGATGCTCTGGCTCCTGGTCCGGCTGTCGCTCAGCGCCCGCCCCGCCTCTCTCGCCCTCATGACGCTGCTCGGTCTCACCGGGGCCGCCACAACGGCGCTCGCCCTGCACACCATCGCCGTCGCCACCGTCCCCCAGGGCCCCGAGGTCCGCGGACGCGCGGTGCTGGCGGCACTGCTGGCCGTGACGGCGGCGGTAGCCGCCGGGGTCACGGCGTGGATCGCCACGACCCACTCCGGTGACCGTACGACGGCGCTGCGCGCCGCCGGTGTGGGCGGCCTCGGACTGCGGCTGCTGTGCGCCGGCTCCGGAGCGCTGCCCACCGGGGCCGGCGCACTCGTCGGCGCGGTGTGGGCCCTGCTGGGCTCCGATCCGCCCGCCGAAGCCGGGGCGATTCCGCCTGCGGGCGCCGCGGCGACCGTCCTGGGTCTGACTCTTCTGTGCTGGGCCGTCGCCTGCCTGGCCGTGGGCCGATCGCACTCGGATTGGTGGGCGACAGCAGGCGGCACCAGCACGGCAGCCGAAACGGCGGCTGCCGCCTCCGCCCGCCGTGCCCGGCCCCTGACAACGGCCCCATGGGGGTTGCCCCTGCTACTGGGACCGGGATTGGTGTGGCTGAGTCCGTCGCCGCTGCCCGCAGGACCTGACGTACGCGTGGGCGAACTGCCGGGTGTGGCGACGACGCCCCTACTGGGCTGGGCTCTGACCGTGCTGGGAGTGCTGCTCGGCATGCCCTGCCTGCTGCGTGTATGCGCCGCGCTGGTCACCACCGCGGGCGGCGCGGTGGGTCTCGTCGCCGGACGCGCCATGGCTTCCTCGGCGCGACGCCTCGGTCTGCCGCTCGGCGCCCTGGTGGCATCGCTGTACACCCTGTGGGCGACGATTCGGCTGACGCCGGCCGAGACGACCGAACGTTCCACGACGGCGGCCTCGGCGTATGTCACGATCGGCCTGCCGCCCGGCGTACTCCCCGCGGTGGCGATCGCGGCCGGCGTCTGGCTGCTGCTCTGGTTCGTCGTGTCCGTGTCGGCCGTGTGGAGGGAGCGGCGGGACACGTCCGACTACCTGCGCCTCGCCGGTGTCCGGACCGCCGGGTGGCGGCTCGGTACCGCGCTGCACCAGGTGCTGATCATCGCTCTCGCGGTGGCGATCGGCGCGATGTCGGCCGAACTGGCCACAGCCGGCCTTCAGGCGGCGGTCGGGGGACGAACCGGTGTGCCGGCATCGTTCGACGTCACCGCGGTGGTCTCCGTGGCGGCCGCCGCCGTCACCCTCCTGGCGACGCTGGGCGCCGTTCTGGCCTCCCTCCCCATCCGTGTGCTGCTCCCGCGGGCGTTGCGCCAGGCCGCCGCCCGCCAGTCCGACTGAGGACGGAAACGGCGCCGCCGGCCACGAGGGTCGACGGCGCCGTGCCGGGCCGACAAGGTCACCGCTCAGCTGCCGCCAGCTGGCCGCAGGCGCCGTCGATCTCCTGCCCACGCGTGTCCCGGACCGTGACGGGGACCCCGTAGGCCTCCAGTCGGCGGACGAACTCCCGCTCGTCCTCCGGGCGGGACGCTGTCCACTTGGAGCCCGGGGTGGGGTTCAGCGGGATGAGGTTCACGTGCGCCCTGCGGTTCTTCAGCAGCCGGCCGAGCAGGTCCGCCCGCCACGCCTGGTCGTTGATGTCGCGGATGAGGGCGTACTCGATGGACACTCGGCGGCCGGAGACCTCCGCGTAGTTCCACGCGGCGTCGAGCACCTCCGCGACCTTCCAGCGGGTGTTCACCGGGACGAGCGTGTCGCGGAGCTCGTCGTCCGGGGCATGCAGCGAGAGCGCGAGCCGGACACTGAGGCCCTCGTCGGCCAGCCGGTACATCGCCGGGACCAGCCCGACGGTGGAAACCGTGATGCCGCGCTGCGACATGCCGAGGCCGTCCGGCGCCGGGTCGGTCAGAGCCCGGATCGCCCGGAGCACCCTGTTGTAGTTCGCCAGCGGCTCGCCCATGCCCATGAAGACGACGTTGGTGAGCCGGGCGGGGCCGCCGGGGATCTCACCATCGCGCAGCGCACGCGCCCCGGCCACGATCTGGTGCACGATCTCCGCCGTGGAGAGGTTGCGGGTCAGCCCTGCCTGGCCGGTGGCGCAGAAGGGGCAATTCATACCGCAGCCGGCCTGCGACGACACGCACATGGTGACGCGGTCCGGGTAACGCATCAGGACCGACTCGACGAGCGTGCCGTCGAAGAGGCGCCACAGCGTCTTGCGCGTGGTGTCCCCATCGCATGAGACGTGGCGGACAACGGTCATCAGCTCGGGAAGCAGTTTCTCCGCGAGCGCCGCCCTGCGGGAGGCCGGGATGTCCGTCCAGCCCGACGGGTCGTCGGTCAGCCGAGTGAAGTAGTGACGGGCCACCTGACCGGCACGGAAAGGCTTCTCCCCCAGCTCGGCGACAGCCTCGCGACGCTCGGCGGGGGTCAGGTCTGCCAGGTGCCGAGGCGGCTTGGCGCCGCGTGGCGCGGCGAAGGTGAGTTCTCCGGGAGCAGGCATAGCTCGCCCATTCTCGCACGCCCGGAGTGCACTCCGGCCCGCCCGCCGCCAACGCCAGGCGGCGGGGGGAACCGAAGGAGACGCACAGGGCGGCGATGCGGGTGTGTGGCCGGCCGGCTCACAGACCGGAACCGACGAAGGCGGACAGGAGCAGCCAGGTGACCGCCGCGGTAGGGAGCAAGGAGTCGAGCCGGTCCATCAGGCCCCCGTGTCCCGGCAGCAGGTCTCCCATGTCCTTCACGCCGAGGTCCCGCTTGATCATCGACTCGGTCAGGTCCCCGACCGTCGCGGTGACGGCGGCGACCACCCCGAGCAGCGCGCCCTGCCACCAGACACCACCGTCGATCATCAGCGGCATGGCGATGGCACCGACCAGGGCCGAACCGCCCACGCTGCCGCCGAACCCCACCCTGGTCTTGCCGGGGCTGATCGAGGGAGCCAGCTTCCGGCTGCGCCGCCCGAACCGGTACCCGACGGCGTACCCGGCGGTGTCGCTGCAGACCGCGAGCATCAGGAACAGGGTGACGCGCCAGGCGCCGTCGTCCGCCGTCAGCATGAGCGGCACGAACCCCGCCAGGAAGGGCACGTAGAAGACGCAGAACACCCCGGCCGTGACGTCCGGAAGGTAGCCCTCCG
This sequence comes from Allostreptomyces psammosilenae, assembly GCF_013407765.1. Classification (GTDB taxonomy): domain Bacteria; phylum Actinomycetota; class Actinomycetes; order Streptomycetales; family Streptomycetaceae; genus Allostreptomyces; species Allostreptomyces psammosilenae. The sequence goes on along the minus strand of NZ_JACBZD010000002.1, from coordinate 1,141,157 downwards.
GGCGCTCCAGCATCCGCCAGGCCAGTATGGCGAGGACCGTCACCGCGAACGCCACGAAGAGCGCGTCGATGCCGCCGAAGTAGGCGGCGATCTGCATCCCCGTTCCGCCGAGGACCATGGGGATCAGCGGCGGCCGAATGCGCTTCTTCTCCGAGAGCCGGCTCGACAGCTCCCACAACCCCACGCCGGCCGCGGCGACCACGACGCCGAGGAACAGCACCTTGACGATGAAGAGCGCGAGGAGCAGCACCGCGCCGAGCCCGAGGCCCACGCCGATGGCGGCCGGCAGGTTGCGGCCACCGCGCTCCCTGCGCCGCGGCTGCCCCGCGCCGTCCTCAGAGCCGCCGGCGCCGGAACCTGCCACCGCCGCCTGGGGCGAGGTGTGACGGGCCGCCCCACGACGCGGGGCCGCGTCCGCCCCCGGCTCCTGGGCTCCGGCGACCGAGCGTCGGCGCGGCCGTGGCCCCTGCGGCTGCCCTCCGTTCAGCAGGCTGTCGAGGCCCACGACGGAGCGTTCCGACTCCGACTCCTCGGGAGCGCCGCCGATAAGCGGCATCATGACCGTCCGGGCGGAGTCGGGTTCCGCGCCACCTGCGTTCCGGGGAGCCCGCTTGAGGGCTCCGTCCGCCGGCTCGTCCCGGAAGAGCGGACCACGGAGACGGGCCGCGCGCGGCTCCTCCTCCCACGGCGCGTGGGAAGCGGAGCCGTCCTGGATCGGCGCCATGTACTGAGTCTGCGCCTCGGACGGCGCGGAGTACACCGCCGCGCCGTCCAGCATGCCCGTACCGGGCGCCACGCCCGGGTGGGCGCCGCCCTGGTGCCCGGCGTAGGGGGCGGTGTGCTGACCACCGAGTGGCCCGCCCGCGCCCCCCGCACCGTGCGGGTCCGCGACAGGCGGGAGCATCTGCGTGGCTTCCGCGTCCGCCGACCAGTCGGCCGCCACGGGCTCCGGGTGCCCCCGGTGCCAGGGGCCCGGCTGTTCAGGGACGGGCTGCGCCGGGTAGGGCGCGCCGGCCCCCCCACCGCCGGTCCAGGGGGAGTCGTTCATCAGACCTCTAGCAGCTCGGATTCCTTGTGCTTGAGCAGTTCGTCGACCTGCACCACGAAGCGGCTGGTGAGGTCCTCGAGTTCCTTCTCCGCGCGACGCACCTCGTCCTCGCCGGCCTCACCATCGCGGACCAGCTTGTCCAGGATCTCCTTCGCCTTGCGGCGCACGCTGCGGATGGAGATCTTGGCGTCCTCGCCCTTGGTCCGCGCCACCTTGATGAACTCGCGGCGACGTTCCTCGGTGAGCTGCGGGAAGACCACGCGGATGATGGAGCCGTCGTTCGTCGGGTTGACGCCGAGGTCCGAGTCACGGATGGACTTCTCGATGGCGGCGAGGGAGCTCTTGTCGAACGGCGTCACCACGGCCATGCGCGGCTCGGGAACCGAGAAGGACGCGAGCTGATTGATCGGCGTGGGGGCGCCGTAGTACTCGGCGGTGATCTTGTTGAACATCGCCGGGTGTGCCCGTCCGGTGCGGATGGCGGCCAGGTCCTCCTTGGCCACCAGGACGGCCTTCTCCATCTTCTCCTCAGCTTCGAGGAGGGTCTCTTCGATCACGGTTGCGCTCCTGTCCCGTTTGATTGCAATACGGACCCGGCGGGTCAGCCGCGGCCGCGGCCCACCACAGTGCCGATCTTCTCACCCCGGACGGCCCGGGCGATGTTGCCTTCGGTGAGCAGCTCGAAGACGACGATGGGCAGGTCGTTGTCCATGCAGAGACTGATGGCGGTCGCGTCGGCGACCTTGAGGTTTCGCTTGAGGACCTCGGAGTAGTCCAGGGAGTCGAACCGCACCGCGTCGGGGTTGGTCTTCGGGTCGGAGTCGTAGACGCCGTCGACCCCGCTCTTGGCCAGCAGGAGGACCTCGGCGTGGATCTCCAGGGCGCGCTGGGCGGCCGTGGTGTCGGTGGAGAAGTACGGCATGCCCATACCGGCTCCGAAGATCACCACGCGGCCCTTCTCCAGGTGGCGCTGGGCACGCAGCGGAATGTAGGGCTCGGCGACCTGCCCCATGGTGATGGCCGTCTGCACCCGGGTGTCGATGCCCTGCTTCTCCAGGAAGTCCTGGAGCGCCAGGCAGTTCATCACCGTGCCGAGCATGCCCATGTAGTCGGAACGGGCACGGTCCATGCCCCGGACCTGGAGTTCGGCACCGCGGAAGAAGTTACCCCCGCCGATCACCACCGCCATCTGCGTGCCGCCGCGCACCACCTCGGCGATCTGCCGCGCGATGGCCTGGACGACGTCCGGGTCGACACCGACTCCGCCGCCCCCCGCGAAGGCCTCACCGGACAGTTTCAGCAGGACGCGACGGCCGGCGCCCTCCGCGGTGTCCACCATGGACTCCTCCTTGAACATACGCGGAGGAGGCCGCCACCGCAGTGAACACCGGTGCGCCCGGTACGGTTCGCTGCACGGTGGCGGCCTCCTCCTCGGAACTTCGTGCTGTTCGCCGACGCCCTCCTCGCTCGCGCCGGCGTGCTGCCGGCGGGGCGGGAGGGCGCCCGGGGCGAACCGGGATCAGACGCCGACGCGGAAGCGCGCGAAGCGCTTCAGGGTGACGCCGGCCTCGTCGAGGATGGCCTTGACGGACTTCTTGTTGTCCTTGGCGAACGCCTGGTCCAGCAGCACGTTCTCCTTGAAGAAGCCGTTGAGGCGGCCCTCGACGATCTTCGCCAGGGCGGCTTCCGGCTTGCCCTCCTCGCGAGCGGTGGCCTCGGCGACGCGGCGCTCGTTCTCCACCGTCTCGGCCGGGACGTCCTCGCGGGAGAGGAACTTCGGGGAGAAGGCGGCGATGTGCTGCGCGACGTCGCGGGCGACGTCACCGTTCTCGCTGTCCAGCTCGACCAGCACGCCGACCTGGGGCGGCAGGTCCGGGCTGGTGCGGTGCAGGTAGGAGGCGACGAAGCCGTCGTTGAAGCGCGCGAAGCGGCTGAGCACGACCTTCTCGCCGAGCGTGGCGTTGGCCTCGTCGACGAACGCCTGGACGGACTTGCCGGGCTCGATCTCGGAGGCGAGCAGGGACTCGATGTCCGCCAGGTCGCTCTTGGAGACGTGCTCGGCGATGGTGTTGGCCACGGCGAGGAAGCGCTCGCCCTTGGCGACGAAGTCGGTCTCGCAGTTCAGCTCGAGCAGCACGCCACCGGCGCCGGCCTCGATGCGGGCGACCACGGCACCGTTGCTGGTGGAGCGGCCCTCGCGCTTGGTGACACCCTTCAGGCCCTTGACCCGAAGGATCTCCACGGCCTTGTCGAAGTCGCCCTCGGCCTCTTCGAGCGCCTTCTTGCAGTCCAGCATGCCGGCGGCGGTCGTCTCGCGGAGCTTCTTCACGTCCGCGGCGGTGAAGTTCGCCATGTTCTGGTTTCTCTTCTCGCGTGTGGTGGGGATGGCTGGGGCTGCCGTGCCGGGGCCGGCCGAGCTCGGTTCGTGCGCCGCCGTACGGCGTGGTCGCACGACCGATCGGCGGGTCGGCTCCGGCGCGGGGACGAGGGGCACGCGGTGACACGCACCGACGTACCCCTCGTCACGGGCGGCGTCAGGCCTGCTGCTCGGTGCCCTCGGCGGGGGCGGTCTCGCTGGCCGGGGCCTCCGCGGCGGCGCCCTCGGCGGCCGGCTGCTCAGCCTTGGCCTCGCCAGCCTCCTTCTCACCGGCGAGGATGTCGCGCTCCCAGTCGGCCAGCGGCTGGTCGGCGCCGATCTCCGCCTTGGTGTCACCGGCGGCCGCGCCCGAGCGGGCGATCAGACCGTCGGCGACGGCGTCGGCGACCACGCGGGTGAGCAGGGTGACGGAGCGGATCGCGTCGTCGTTGCCCGGGATCTTGTAGTCGACCTCGTCGGGGTCGCAGTTGGTGTCGAGGATGGCGACGACCGGGATGTTCAGCTTCCGGGCCTCGCCGACCGCGATGTGCTCCTTCTTGGTGTCCACGATCCACACGGCGCTCGGCACGCGCTGCATGTCACGGATACCACCAAGGGTGCGCTCCAGCTTCTCCTTCTCACGCTGGAGGACGAGGAGCTCCTTCTTGGTGAGGCCGGAGGCGGCCACGTCCGTGAAGTCGATCTCCTCCAGCTCCTTCAGGCGCTGCAGGCGCTTGTAGACGGTGGAGAAGTTGGTCAGCATGCCGCCGAGCCAGCGCTGGTTGACGTACGGCATGCCCACGCGCGTGGCCTGCTCGGCGATGGCCTCCTGGGCCTGCTTCTTGGTGCCGACGAAGAGGATCGTGCCGCCGTGCGCCACGGTCTCCTTGACGAACTCGTACGCCCGGTCGATGTAGTTCAGCGACTGGAGCAGGTCGATGATGTAGATGCCGTTGCGCTCGGTGAAGATGAAGCGCTTCATCTTCGGGTTCCAGCGACGGGTCTGGTGCCCGAAGTGGACGCCGCTCTCCAGCAGCTCCCGCATCGTGACGACGGCCATGGCCGCACTCCTCGGTTGTCCCGGCCCGTTTTCGGGCCATGTGTGGTTCACCGTGGCGACCGGGTGGCCGCCACGCCTGACGCCCTGGGCCGGACCACGCCGGGTCGAGAACGACCCGGACCGGGCGGCACAGCCGCTCGCACGCGATCGCCCCGCCGACGCCGAGGCACCCGAAGAATCGGGAACGGCCGTGCGGGGTGCGCATGCGATGTGGGGCGTGCGAAGTCGATCCGCCTCACGGATCGCCACGGGAAGTGTACGGGACCGCCCGGGGCCCTCGCGAACGGAGCGCCCCTCCCGGGCACGTCCGGGGCGCCGCGCGCCCCCTGTTCCGTCTCGGGGCCGGCCCCGCCCCCAGCCGGGGCCCCTCTGCCCGTGCCCCGCGACCACCCCGGAAGGCCGCCTGAGCAGGGTCTTTGCCAACGACCGGGAGAGTTATCCACAGGCTGCGAAGGGGTCTTCCCTACTCGCTCGATGGCGACTCAGAGTAAACCTATGAGCGATCAGACGGATGTCCTCGACCAGCCCACTGCCGTCGCCGGCACCTGCCGACCGTGTGTCCGGGACCGCTGCTGCCACTGCGGCCACCGGCTGCGCGACCCTCGAAAGCGAGGGCCTCGCCGCCCTCCCGAGCGGGTCCCCCGCCGACGTCCGCGCAGTCGATACCGTCCGGCGGACCGGCCGAAACGGCGCTCCGACCATCAGGGCCGTCGCCGGCTGTCGGCCGGTTGGCTCCGCCCCCTGGGCGTGGCGACCTGTGCCGCCGTGGTCCTCTCCCTCTGTCCGCCGGTCGTCCCCGCCGATCCTGCCTCGGCGCAGGGGAACCTGGAGGTCCTGCGGCCCGTCTGGCCGGTGAGCGGGCCCGACGGTGGGCCCCCACGCATTCTGCGGCAGTTCAGGCCGCCCGCGCAGCCGTGGCTCGCCGGGCACCGGGGCATCGACCTGGCGACGCGACCGGCGGCGGTGGTGCACGCCTCGGCGCCCGGAGTGGTGGCGTTCGCGGGCATGGTGGCCGGGCGGGGTGTGGTCAGTGTCCTGCACGGCCGGATCGACGATCCGGACGCCATCCGCACCACCTACGAGCCGGTGACGGCGTCCGTGGTCGCCGGTCAGGAGGTGGCCGCCGGCACGCCGATCGGAGTGGTCTCGGACGGGCCGTACCACTGCGCCGATCCCTGCCTGCACTGGGGCGTCCGGCAGGGTGCCCGCACCTACCTCGATCCGTTCGGGCCCTGGTGGTGGACGTCGGCGGCGGTGCGCCTGCTGCCGCTGACGGCACCGGTCGGTTCGGTGCCGCCCGCCTCGCGGTCACGGTGGTCGGACACACGACCGGGCGGTCCTCCGCCTCTGACCGGGGAGGTGGGGTGGTTGCCCGCGGCGCCGCGGACGGAAGGAGGCGCCCCGCGGATCCCGCGTGCTGCGGCGCCGGCGTCACCGATCAGGCGTTCGGTCACGAGGGGCGAGGCGGTCAGCGGCTCCGCACGCCGTGCAGGGCGAGCCGAACCGCCGCCTCCACGATCTCCTCGGGTTCCTCGGCCGTGGGGCACTCCAGTCGGCGCACGGCCGACTCCACCACGCCCTGAAGCAGGGCGGCCGCCAGCACGGGGCGGGCGTGCCCCAACTCCTCGAGGGCGGACACCATGAGTGCGAGGAGTTCCCCGTGCGCCGCGCGGATCCGTTCCCGCGCCGCCTGGTCCAGTTCCAGCGTGGAGATCGCGACCACGGCGCGGTGCTCGGGCCGACGCACCATGTCGAGCTGGGCCCTGACGTATGCCTCGATGCGGCCCTCAGGCGAGTCGGCGGTGGACACCTCGGCCTCGATGAGCGCCGCCCAGGCGGGAAAGTCGACGGCGCACAGTTCCTCCACGACCGCGGCACGCGAGCGGAAGTACTCGTAGACGGAGGATCGGGCCAGACCGGTGCGTTCGGCCAGGGCCGGGAACGTCAGGGCCGCCATGCCGCCAGTGGCGAGCAGGTCCCGCGCCGCGTCCAGCAGGGCCCTGCGCTGCATCGTCCGGTGTTCGGCCACCGAGGCCGCTCGAATCCTGGGCACCCTCCCACTCTACGGACCGCCGTCCGGCGGGCGGGAGGTCGTGGCCGCCCATGCCGCGTGGGAGCGCCCCTGCCGGTTCAGCGCACGTCCGCCAGCTTGGCGCGCAGCTGGAGGACGGCCTTGGTGTGGATCTGGCTGACCCGGCTCTCGGTGACGCTGAGGACCTGGCCGATCTCCGCGAGGGTGAGGTTCTCGTAGTAGTAGAGGGTGACGACCGTCTTCTCGCGTTCGGCCAGGGTGCTGATCGCCTTGGCGAGCAGGCGGCGCAGTTCGCGGTCCTCGGCCACCTCCACCGGGTTGTCGGCGGCGGTGTCCTCCAGTGTGTCCACCAGGCTCAGCTTGTCGCCGCCGTCCTGGCCGACCTGCAGCAGTTCGTCCAGGGCGACCACGTTGGCGAGGGACAGCCTGCCGAAGATGGCGTGCAGTTCCTCGGTGGTGATGCCCATCTCCCGGGCGACCTCGGGTTCCGTCGGTGTGCGCCGCAGCCGCGCCTCCAGGACCGTGTACGCCTGTTCGACGGCGCGTGCCTTCTGCCGGACGGAGCGGGGGATCCAGTCGAGGGCGCGGAGTTCGTCGATGATCGCCCCGCGGATGCGGCTGATGGCGTAGGTCTCGAACTTGATGGCGCGTTCGGGATCGAACTTCTCGATGGCGTCGATGAGCCCGAACACGCCCGAGGAGACGAAGTCGGCCTGTTCGACGTTGCTGGGCAGGCCCACTCCCACGCGTCCGGCCACGTACTTGACCAGCGGGGAGTAGTGGAGGATGAGTTGGTCCCGCAGGCGTTTGTCGCCGGTGCGTTTGTAGTCCTGCCACAGGCGGGCCAGGGCGGGCGTCGTGCCACGGCGGGAGGCGCCGGAGGTCGTTCTGGGCGGCGTTCCGGTGGACGGGCCACGTGCGTGGCTGTCCGGGGCCGGACCGGGGTGCGGTACCGCACCGACGGCGCCGTCACGCCCTGGGGTGTGCTGGGGCATAGGTGGCCTTGCGTCGTTCGACCGAGACGGGTGTGGAGGATTGGACTGGATGGTCGAAAGCGTAGCGTGATCAGATCGTTCCCGAACGCTACACGACGTGCCGCCGCCGCCCCGGGATGCGGGGTGTGCTGGGAAGAGAGGTCAGGACGGGCCGCCATCAACCACCCCGGCACACCACCCGTCCGGGGGACGCCGTGCGCCCCGAGCCCCGGACCAAGGCCCCTGCGCCGGGCGCCGGCGGCCACGGGCGCACCCGCCCGGAGGCGGTCGGTGTGCCCCGCCGAGGGACACACCGACCGCCTCTGAGCGCCTCACGAGAGTCGCCACACCCGTCCCTGCCGGATCACACACCCGAGGGCGGCGAGTTCGTGGAGGCACCGGAGCACCTCGCCCTCCTCGACTCCCGTTGCGACGGTGATCTGGACGGGCTCCGTCGAGCCGTGGGCGGGCAGCGCCTCCAGGACCCGGAGCGTGGTGGGCTCCAGCAGGTCCGTGAGGCGGGGCGGGGACGCGGCCGGCTCCGGCGCGAGGTCGACGCCGATCCGCCCGATCAGCTCGATGACGTCGGCTGCCGACGTGACGAGCACGGCGCCGTCCCGGATCAGGCGGTGGGTTCCGCTGGAGAGCGCGGAAGTCACCGGGCCGGGACAGGCCATCTGGAAACGCCCCAGCTCTCTGGCGTTGCGTGCGGTCACCGACGCGCCGCTGCGCAGCGCCGCCTCCACCACCACCGTGCCTCGGGTGAGGGCGGCGATGGTGCGGTTGCGCAGCACGAAGCGGGCTCGGGTGGGGTGGTAGGCGAGCGGCAGCTCGCTGACCACGAGTCCGGCGGAGAGGATGCCGTCCATGAGCGTGGTGTGCGCCCGCGGGTACGGGGTGTCCACGCCGCAGGCGAGCACCGCGACGGTCGGGCCGCCGGCAGCGATCGCCCCCCGGTGGGCGGCCGCGTCGACGCCGTACGCCATGCCGGACACCACCGTCCAGCCCGCCTCGGTCAGTTCGGCCCCGAGTTGGGCGGCGACGTGAGCCCCGTAGTCGGTGCAGGCACGAGCCCCCACGACGGCGACCGAGCGCAGGGCGTGCAGGCGCAGCGAGCCCGTGCCGCGCACCCACAGCCCGAACGGGCGGGCGTCCTGGAGGTCGTCGAGCTGGGTGGGCCACTCGGGGTCACCGGGGATGACGAAACGTCCGTCCAGTTCGCCGCACCGGTCGAGCCCGGCGTCGGCGGGGACTCCGCCCAGCCGGGAACGGTAGGCGGCGGTGCGGGTGTCGTCGGTGTCGGGCAGGGAGCCGCCGTCGGTGAGGATCCGGAGCACCTCGGCGGCGGGCAGCTCTCGCAGGATGCGGCCCATCCGGCTGTCACCGGGTTCGGCGAGGTGGGTGAGGATCGCGCGGGCGCGTCGCTCGTCGCCGCTGTCGTCCGGCGTGTGGGCCGTCATGACCAGCCTCCTGCCGGTAGCCGGCCGCGCAGGACACCGGTGCGCAGGCCGAGGGCGGTTTCGACGTCGTCGCGGTCGGGCCGGTCACCGCCGCGTAGGTCGGCGATGGTCCACGCGACGCGGAGTACGCGGTCCAGTCCGCGGGCGGTGAGCATGCCGCGTTCCATGTCCTGTTCGGCTGGGGCGAGGGCTCCTGCCGCCATGGGGAAGCGGCTGCGCAGCTCGTGGCCGGGCACCTCCGCGTTCGTGCGCCAGGGGGTGTCGCGCAGGCGCTCGATCGCGCGCTGACGGGCCCGGCGTACCCGCTCGGCCACGGTGATCGTGTCCTCGGCCCCGCCTGTGCTGAGCAGGTCGCGGTGGGTCAGCGCGTTCATGGTGACGCGAACGTCGACGCGGTCCATGAGGGGCCCGGAGATGCGGCTGAGGTAGCGGTGTCGCATCACGGGCGTGCAACCGCAGTCCTGGTTCCGCACCGAGAACCGGCCGCAGGGGCAGGGGTTGGCGGCGAGTACGAGTTGGAAGCGGGCCGGCAGGGTGAGGGTGCCGGCGGCCCGGGCGATGGTGACCGTTCCGGACTCCAGGGGCTGGCGCAGGGCGTCCAGGACTCGGGCCGAGAATTCGGGGGCCTCGTCCAGGAAAAGCACCCCACGGTGGGCCAGGCTGACGGCCCCGGGCCGCGGCAGCCCGCTGCCGCCGCCGACCACGGCCGGCATGGTGGTGGAGTGGTGGGGCGCGCAGAACGGCGCTTCGGTGACCAGTGGTTCGCCGGCGGGAAGGGCGCCCGCCACCGAGTGCACCGCGGTGACCTCCAGGGCCTCCGCGGGGGTGAGGGCCGGCAGGATGCCGGGCATGCGTTCGGCCAGCATGGTCTTGCCCGCGCCGGGCGGGCCGAGCAGGAACAGGTTGTGTCCGCCCGCCGCGCAGATCTCGACGGCGCGGCGGGCCTCCGGCTGGCCGGAGACGTCTGCCATGTCCAGGCGCGGCCGGTACAGCCCCTGGCCGTGGCGGGAGAGCATGGCGCCGCTGTGCGCGGTGGACAGCGGATCGCGGACGCCGCTGTCGCCGACGTCGTGGGGCTCGTCCGGGATCGGCTCCCCTCGGAGGACGGCAAGGAGCTGGCGGAGGCTGCGGATCCCGAGCACGGACACGTCGGGGACGAGCGCCGCCTCACCGGCGTTGCGTTCGGGGACGACGACCTGTCGGAAGCCGGCGTCGGCCGCGGCGAGGACCGCCGGCAGCACGCCTCGTACCGGACGGACGCGGCCGTCCAGGGACAGCTCGCCGATCAGCAGGAGGTCGGCCAGGGCGCCCGGGTCCACGCCCTCGCAGGCGGCGAGGACGGCGCAGGCCATCGCGAGGTCGAAGCCGGATCCGCTCTTGGGCACGGCGGCCGGGCTGAGGCCGACTGTGAGGCGGCGTTGCGGCCATTCCTCGCCGCTGTTGACGACGGCGGCGCGGACCCGGTCGCGTGCCTCGTTGAGGGACTTGTCGGGCAGGCCGACGAGGGTGAAGCAGGCAAGGCCGGGTTCGATGTCCGCCTGGACCTCGATGATGACGCCGTCGACGCCGACCAGGGCGACGGACCGGGTGCGGGCGAAGGCCATCTCAGGCCACCCCCTTGAGGTGTTCGACCGTGCAGGCCCCGCGCCGGGGCAGCACCACGGCGAGGAGGTCGATGCGGATGTCGAGGGGCGGGGGTTCGGCGTGGGCCGGGCGCAGCAGGACGGGTGCCCGTTCGTGCAGCCAGCGTTCGGCGAGCAGGCGGAGCCTGCGGGCCTTGGGCGGCGGGATGGCTTCCGTCGGCTGCTGGAACGCTCGGGCCGAACGTGCCTTTACCTCGCAGATGACCAGGGTGCCCGGGCTGCCGGGCCGCTGCCCGGGGTCGTTGGCGACGATGTCGATCTCCCCTTCGGGGCAGCGCCAGTTGCGTTCCACGATCCACATGCCGATGCCGCCGAGGTAACGGACGGCCACTTTCTCCCCGTAGTGGCCCAGCGCCTGATTGGCGTTCACATCAACCACCTCCTGGTTTCACGATGGGGGGTGGCCGGGGCGCGCAACAGCCCCCTGTCTGCCTGTGGAGAAACGACTCTCCACAGGCGGGAAAGGGGACTTGACGTGCGGGGATGCGGGGAGGTGAGCGGTGTGGGTGGGGGCGTGCTGGGCCAGGCTGCCGTTGCCAAGGACCCCGCCCGGGGCGACCGGGAAGGCGGAGCCCGGGCCGCCATCGCCAATGCCCGTGGCGAGACCGCGGTCAGTTCGGGATCGTCTCCCGGCGGCTTCGGGGGCTCAGCGGACGGGGCGCGGTGGGGCGGCGGCGGATCAGCGGAGGGCCTCGGTGAACTGCCGGGCCCGCCGGGTGATCTCGGCCCAGTCGCCGTCGGCGACCGCGTCCGGGGGGACCACGTCGGTGCCGGCGGAGACGGCGAGGGCGCCGTGCGCCAGGAAGTCGGCCGCGTTGCCCGCGTTGACTCCCCCCGAGGGCACGAGCGGCACGCCGGGCAGGGGGCCCCTCAGGTCCTTGAGGTAGCGCGGCCCGAGCAGGTGCGCCGGGAAGATCTTCACTGCGGCGGCACCGAGTTCCCGGGCGGCGATCACCTCGCTGGGTGTGAACGCGCCCATGACGAGCGGCACATGGTGCTCGGCCGCCACTTCCGCCACTTCCGGCCGGATGCCGGGGGTGACGAGGAAGCGGGCCCCGGCATCGACGGCCGCGGCGGCCTGCTCGCCGGTCAGCACGGTGCCCGCTCCGACGAAGCAGCCCGCCGTCGAGGCGGCCCGTCGCAGATGGGTGACGAGGTCGGGGGTGGTGTAGGTCAGCTCGACGCACCGGATGCCGCCGGCGGCGAGCGCCTCGCACAACCGTGCGGCGTCGGGTATGACCGGCGCCCGGACCACCGTGAGTACCCGGTCGGCGGCCATGGCTTGAAGCGCGGCGTTCATGGGGTGGGGACCTCCTCGGTGCCTCGGGCGGTGCGGCGCAGCGCGCGGCCGGGCAGCGCCCCGGTGTGCGCGCCGTCGGCGATGACCGCGGTGCCACCCAGGCAGACGTACGGGATGCCGATCGGTTGGCGTCGGGGCTGGTCGTAGGTGGCGGTGTCGGCCACCGTCTCGGGGTCGAAGAGCACCAGGTCGGCCCGATGTCCCACGCGGATCAGCCCCCGGTCCTTGAGCCTGAGGCGCCTGGCGGGGCGCCCGGTGAGGTGGGCGACGCACTCCTCCAGGCCGAGCACTCCCTGGTCCCGGACGTAGTGGCCGAGGTAGCGGGGGAAGGTTCCCCAGGCACGGGGGTGCGGCTTGGCGCCGACGAGCAGGCCGTCGCTGCCGCCGGTGTGGGCCGGGTGCCGCATGATGGCGCGGACGTTCTCCTCGTGGCCGACGAGTTGCAGGATGGTGGTGCCCAGGTCGTCGTCGAGGAGTTGTTCGCGGTAGATCTCGGCGGCGGGGCGGCCCTCGAGGCGGGCCAGTCCCGCGAGATCGTGGCCGACACGGTGGGCCAGTCGAGGGGAGCGGGTGCCGGAGAGGCGGATCGTCTCCCATTCGACGGGCACGCCGTGGCAGCCGTCGGAGCCGTCCCGCTCCAGGACCTCGCGGATGCGGCGCCAGGTGGGCTCGTCTCGCAGCCGTTCCAGGGTGCGGGTGGGGCCGCCCTCCGTGGCCCAGCTCGGCAGCAGGGCGGCCAGCGTGGTGGAGCCCGCGAGGTAGGGGTAGCTGTCCAGGGTGATGTCGCAGCCGGCGGCGATGGCCGCGTCGAGGAGGGCCAGGAGCTCGCCGGCCCGGCCGGCGTTGACGCCGAAGTTCATGGTGGCGTGGGACAGGTGCAGCGGGCAGCCGGACGCCTGGGAGACCCGGACCATCTCGGCGTACGCCTCCAGTGCGCCGGCCCCGTAGGAGCGGTGGTGGGGCGAGTAGTAGCCGCCCCAGGCGGCGACGGTGCGGCACAGCGCGGTCAGCTCGTCGGTGTCCGCGTACATTCCGGGGGTGTACGTCAGCCCGCTGGACATGCCGACGGCCCCCTCCGCCATGCCCTGGGCCACGAGCCGGCGCTGGTGGTCGAGTTCCTCGGGGCTCGCGGGGCGGGCGTCCCATCCCATGGCGAGCATCCGTACGGAACCCTGCGGTACGAGGTAGCAGGCGTTGACCGCGATGCCGCGGTCCAGCCGGTCGAGGTACTCGCCCACGCCGCGCCAGTCCCAGTCGAGGTGCTCCGGGTCGCCGTTCCACCCGGCGATCTGCTGGCGGATCTGTCCCAGGGTGGTGTCGTCGACCGGGGCGTAGGACAGTCCGTCCTGGCCGAGGACCTCGCAGGTCACGCCCTGCGCGACCTTGGCGAAGTGGTCCGGCTCCAGTAGGAGCCGCAGGTCGGAGTGGGCGTGCATGTCGATGAATCCGGGCGCCAGGACGAGCCCGGTGGCGTCGATGGTCCGGCGGGCGGTGGGGCGGTCCGCCAGTGGATCGGTGTGGATCGCGCTGACCCGCCCGTCACGGACTGCGACGTCGGCGGTGTAGCGCGCCGCTCCGGTGCCGTCGACGACGGTGGCGGACCGGAAGACGAGGTCGGCGGTTCTGGCGCCGACCGGAGTGGGGCCGGGGCGGGGGGCGAGGGCCATCAGAAGAAGGTCCTCACCATGTCGACCACGACGGGGGCGAGGGCCTGGGCGTCGTCGACGACGGGGATGAGGCTCCACTTGTCGAAGGCCGTGCACGGGTGGGACAGGCCCAGCCGGACGATGTCGCCGATGGCGGGCCCGTCGGCGTTCGGCAGTCTCAGGAAGGCGTGCTGGTCGTTGAGCGCGGTCACCCGCGCCCCGGTGAGCGGGTCGTCGGGGGTTTCCTCGCCGCCGCGCCGCGCGCCGCGTACGGCCTGGGGCTCCGGCAGTCCCTCGTCGAACGGGAGGTCCCGCTTGCCCGCGTTGAGCAGCGCCAGCCCTGGTTCCGGGCGGGAGACGACCTGGGCCCAGCCGTGCATGGCGGACCGCAGGGAGTGGTCGCCGGCGCCCCGGGCGAAGGGCGAGATGCCTCGGTAGAAGCCGTCGTCGTGGATCTGGTAGGCGCCGGAGCGCAGCACGACGCGCGTGCCGTCGGTGGCCAGTGGCGCCAGCACCTCGACCACCTGGTCGAAGAAGGCGCTGCCGCCGGCGGTGACGACGGGGTGCGTCGTCTCGTAACGCTCACGGAGTCGGCCGTGCAGTCCGCGGAGGCGGCGCAGGTACGTCTGCACCGCGGCGCGCCGCTCCGCGGACGCGTCGTGGGCCAGGGCGCCCTCGTAGCCGCCGACGCCTGCCAGGGCGAGGGTGGGGGTGGCACGGACGGCCTCGGCGACGGCGAGGGCCTCGTGTTCCGTGCGGCAGCCGGTGCGGCCACCGGCGGCCCCCAGTTCGACGAGGACCTCCACCGGGCGGCGGGCTCCGGCGGCGCGCAGCGCGGCGTCCATCAGTGCCACGGAACGGGGGGAGTCGACCCAGGACAGGAAGGAGAATTCCGGGTCCCGGTCCAGTTCCTGGGCGAGCCACGCGAGCCCGGCGGGGTCGAGCAGCGTGTTGGCGAGTTGGAGGCGTCGGACGCCGAAGGCGCGCGCCACGCGCAGTTGGGGGAGGTTGGCGAGGGTGAGGCCGAAGGCGCCCGCGGCGAGTTGTCGGCGCCACAGTGCCGGCGCCATGGTGGTCTTGCCGTGGGGGGCCAGCAGCACCCCGGCGGCGGCGCACCACGAGGCCATGACGGCGGTGTTGTGCGCCAGCGCGCCGGCGTCGAGCGTGAGCAGGGGGGTGCCGAGTTCGCTCAGGGGCGGGCGCCGGGCGGTGAACTCCGCGACGGTACTCCCCCACGCGCTCGCCGGCACGGCCTTGTGGCGCCAGTCCAGCCGTTCCTCACGCAGGGCGTCGACGGCGGTGTCGTCGATTCCGGTGTCGCCGGCCTGGCTTTGGGGCACTCCCACGCCTCATTTCGTTGCGTATTTTGCAACCATCGTTGCGCATACTGTTGAAGCCGTTCTAGCATCGCGGTCCAGTGAGGGTCAATGCCCCCGAAGACGAGTCGGAGCAGCCCGCATGACACAGGTGCCCACAGGTTCGCCCCTGCCGCCCACGGGGGCCGGGAGACACACGCCCACTCCGCCCGCGGTGTGTCTCGGCGAGTCCATGGCGGTGCTGACCCCGGCGAGCCGGGGCCCACTGGAGCGGGCCGACACCTTCCACCGCACCGCGGGGGGCGCGGAATCCAACGTGGCCCGCGGCCTTGTCGCGCTCGCCGTCCCGGCGGCCTGGATCAGCGCCGTCGGTGACGACGGCTTCGGCCGCCACCTGATCGGTGAGCTGGCGGAGGCCGGCGTGGACACCTCCGCGGTGCTGGTCGACCCGACCCGCCCCACCGGGCTCTACGTCAAGGAGATCGGCGCCGGCGACGGGCACCCCCACGACCTCGGCGCCGGACGCAGCCGGATGCACTACTACCGCGGCGGTTCCGCGGCCTCCGCCCTCGGCCCCGCGCTGCTCGAGCGGCCACGTGCCGCCGCCCTGCTGGGCGGCGCCCGTCTCGTCCACCTCACCGGCATCACGGCCGCCCTCTCCGACAGCTGCCTGGCGCTGCTCCACGAGATCCTGCGGCGCCGCGGACCGGGCCAGGCGGTCAGCTTCGATCTCAACTGGCGCGAGGCGCTGTGGCGACGGCGCGATCCGGGGGTGCTCCGCCCCCTGCTCGACGCCGCCGACCTGGTGCTGCTCGGCGCGGACGAGGCCACCGCCGTCCTGGGCACGGCCGAGCCGGCGGAGCTGCGGGCACTGCTGCCCGGGCCACGCGCCATCGTCGTCAAGAACGACGCACGCGACGCCACCGTCCTGGAGCGCACCGCCGGCGGCGAGGTCGTCACCACGGAGCGGGCGCTGAGCGTGGACGTCATCGAGCCGATCGGCGCGGGCGACGCCTTCGCCGCCGGGTACCTCGCCGGGGAGCTCCGCGGCTACGACGCGCGACGCCGACTGCGCCTCGGACACATCGCCGCCGCCGCGACGCTGGTGGTGCCCGGCGACCACGGCGCCCCGCCTCCCCCGGGCGTCGTCGACGCGCTGCTCGACTGCCCGGGGGACGCGTGGGAACGGACCCGCGTCCGCCCCGACGGCATCAGCTCCCCGGTCCTTGGCAGACTGCGACCATGAGCCAGAGCCTTGCCCGCGCGCTGCGCATCCTCGCCGCCCTCGGCGAGGGCGAACGGTCCCTCGACGAGCTGGCGGCGCAGCACGACGTGCACAAGACGACGGTGCTGCGTCTGCTGCGCACCCTGGAGGAGGAGCGCTTCGTCTACCGGGACGGCCGGCACCGCTACCACCTGGGCGCCCAGTTGTTCGCCCTGTCGAGTCGCGCCCTGGAGCAGCGCGGCATCCGTGCCACCGCAGCGCCGCACCTGGCGGAGCTGAACCAGTCGACCGGGCAGACCGTGCACCTGGCGACCTACGAAGGCGGCGAGGTGGTCTACGTGGACAAGTACGACTCGCGGCACCCCGTCCGGATGTACTCGCGGATCGGCCTGCGCGCCAGCCTGCACGGGGCGGCGGTGTCCAAGGTGCTGCTCGGCGGGCTCCCGCCGGAGGAGCTGGAGCGGGTGCTGGCGCGCATCGAGTACCGGCGCACCACGCCCAACACCATCGGCTCCGCGGAGGAGCTGCGTGCCGAGGTGGCGCGTGCGGCGGAGCGGGGCTGGGCCACGGACCACGAGGAGAACGAGCCCTCGATCAACTGCGTCGCCGCGCCCGTCCGGGACGCCAGTGGCGAGATCGTCGCCGCGATATCGATCTCCGTCCCCGACATCGTCCTGAGCTACGAGGAACTGCTGGAGCTGCGGCCACGGCTCCTGGAGACGGCGCGTGCCATCTCCGGCGACGCCGGCTGGCGGCCGGCCTCCGGGGAGGCCGGCCGCACGGGGCACGGCACGCGCTGAGCCCGGGACGCCCCGTCCGCGCCGCGCCCCGCGCCCCGCGCCCCACACGCGGACGCAGCCCCGGGAGTCCGCACCGCGCGCATCCACACGTCACACGCCGCACGCCGGCACCGGACCCACGAACCAGAGGAGAAGGCCATGCCCGATCAGCCCTCCGTCAAGACAGCGGTGCTCACCGAGGGAGCTCCCGCCCCCGCCTGGGTGTTCTCCCAGGGGGTCCGCAAGGGGCCGATCCTTCAGGTGTCGGGGCAGGGGCCGCAGGACCCGGTCAGCGGCGAGTACCTGTACCCCGGTGACGTGCGGGCGCAGACCCGGCGGACGCTGGAGAACGTCAAGGCGGTGCTGGAGGCGGGAGGCGCCGCGGTCGAGGACGTGGTGATGTTCCGGGTGTACCTGACCGAACGCTCCGACTTCGCCGCCATGAACGAGGTCTACGGCGAGTTCGTCACGGCGAACTGCCCCAGCGGGGTCCTGCCCTGCCGCACCACCGTGTTCGTCGAGCTGCCGCACGAGTCCATGCTGGTGGAGATCGACGCGCAGGCCGTGATCGGCTGACCCGGTACACGCGACAGGGCGCCGTCCCCCCGCCCGCGACCGAGCGGGAGGGACGGCGCCCTGTGGCGTGTCCTGCCCGGTCCGCCGCGGTGCGGCGGACCGGGCAGGCCGGGCCGGATCAGGAGGGCAGCTCCAGGTCGGACTTGGTCAGCTCCTCGACGTTCACGTCCTTGAAGGTGAGCACGCGCACCTGCCGGACGAAGCGGGCCGGCCGGTACATGTCCCACACCCAGGCGTCCGCCATGGTGACCTCGAAGAAGACCTCTCCCTGGGCGGAGTGGACGTTCAGCTCGTAGTCGTTCGTCAGGTAGAACCGCCGCTCGGTCTCGATGACGTACTTGAACAGCCCGACGACGTCGCGGTACTCCCGGTAGAGCTTCAGCTCCATCTCGGTCTCGTACTTTTCGAGATCCTCGGCGCTCATTCGTGTCCCCTTGTCGTACCGTACGTCCACCCATTGTGGCGCGTCGGGGACGGACCCGGGACCCGCGGCCGGGGAGCCGTCATCCGAACTGCGCGTACGTCTCCGGCACCTCCAGGTAGTCCCAGTGGCCCACCGGCCACGCGATCACCAGGGCGCGGCCGACCACGTCGTCGACCGGCACGAAGCCGCCGTTCTCGTTCTGGTGGTAGCGGGAGTCCTCGGAGTTGGACCTGTTGTCCCCCATTACCCAGATCGAGCCCTCCGGCACCGTCACGGGGCCGAAGGATCGGTCGCCGCACGGGGTGACACCCGGCTTGAGGTAGGGCTCGTCCAAGGGTTCCCCGTTGACCATCACCGGGCCGGTGCCCTGGCACTCGATGGTGTCGCCGCCGACGCCGATGACCCTCTTGATCAGGTTCTGCTCGTTGGCGTCCGGCATGAGTCCGATGAAGGTGAAGAACCTGACCACCGGGTTGTCGGAGGCGGCCGGCGCGGGGCCGAGCCACTGCCCGGGATCCCGGAACACCACGACCTCGCCGCGCTCCGGCTCGGAGCCGAACCAGGGCGTGAGCTTGTCGACCAGTACCCGGTCCTCGATCTGCAGGGTGTCCTCCATGGAGGCGGAGGGAATCACGAACGCCTGCACCAGAAACGTCTTGATCACCAGGGCGAGCGCGAGGGCGATCACCACCAGGAAGGGCAGTTCCACCCAGAAGGACCGCTGCTTGCGCTTGGGCGCCGCCTCCCCGTCGGAGGTCGCCTCGGCGCCCCCCTCGGGGGCCGGGGCGGCGTCTCCCGGGTGGGCTCCCTGCGGGCCGGCTCCGCCGGAGACCGCGTCCGCACCACCGGCGGCGGTTCCGGGGGCCTGCCCCGCCTCCGGCCAGGCTCCGTCTCCGGCCGCCGCACGCGCGCCCGGGGCCTCCGGCCGGCCGCCGGGGGTGGTGCCACCCTCGCCCTCGCCGGACGAAGCGGCGAAGCCGCCCTGTCCTCCGGTGCCGTCCGGCTCCAGAGGGCCGCCCGACCCGGAACGAGCGCCGATCGCCACGTCGCCCATGCCTCTCCCTTCCCTGCCGGCCCTCACGCCATCAGGGCACGGCGACAGCGTTGCTGATCAACGTCTTCCCGACTGTGCCCCATGTCGATGCCGAAGACGACGGGACACACGGGAGCGCGGTCGCAACGGCAGCGCGAGCGCGGCCCCCGCCAATGGAACAACGAGCGGGGCCGTTCCAGGAACCGGGGCGGCGGAGACAGGTTCCGGCGACGTGCCGCCGGGGGACGGCGGCCCGGAGGCGACGGTGGGGGGCACGGCGTCGAACGTCTCCGGCACGGACAGGCGTTGCCACCGGTCGAAGGGCCACACGGTGACGATGGCGCGGCCGACCACGTCGTCCACCGGCACCGTTCCGTTGCCCTCGTCCTGGAGGTGGAACCGGGAGTCGCTGGAGTCACTGCGGTGGTCGCCCATCACGAAGATGCGCCCCTGCGGCACGGTCACCCGGAACTCGATGTTGGACGGCTCGTCGCCCGGGTAGAGGTAGGTCTCGTCGAGCGCCTGGCCGTTGACGGTGACCCGTCCCTCGCTGTCGCAGCAGGCCACGGTGTCCCCACCGACGCCGATCACCCGCTTGATCAGGTCCTCGCCGTGTTCCGAGGGCATCAGCCCGATGAAGGTCAGGGCCTGCCGCAGCTGCCTGATGACCACGGGCGAGGTGTCCTCCGGCGGGTCCTCCAGCCAGCCGCCCGGATCCCGGAAGACCACGACCTCGCCGCGCTCCGGCTCGGAGCCGAACCACGGGCTGAACTTGTCGACCAGCACCCGGTCACCGATGCCGATGGTCTGCTCCATCGACCCGGAGGGGATGACGAAGGCCTGCACCAGGAAGGTCTTGAGCACCAGGGAGATCAGCACGGCCACGCCCAGCAGGATGGGCAGCTCCCGCAGCAGCGAGCGGCGCCCCTCCCGTCTGGCGGTCCGGCGCAGCACCGCCCGGCCGACGCGGCGCCGCCCCTCCGCGGGAGCGCCCGCGGAGGAACCGGTCCCAGCCGAGGTCGCGGGCGGGGCGATCGTGCCGAGCATCATGGTGTCGTCGGGCGCCGCGCCCTGGGTGCCGGCGCCGGGTCCCTGTGCCGCCGCCCCGTTCGGTGGCCCGCCCGCCTCTGCGCGCACGGCGCCCGTCGCCGGGCGGGGCGGCGCGGTGGCGACGGCCTGACGGGGCTGGGGGCCGGGGGCGCCGGCGGGGCGGGCGTCGTTGGCCGGCGGCCGGGCGGCGGCCCGTCCGCCCGGAGCGGGCTCCTCCGGATGTGTCTCGTCGAAGTCCGGCAGCACGAACTGGAGCGTCCGGGTGTCCGTCACCGACTCGCGTGGCGGCGGGGGGGTGGACGGCGCCCGCTGCTCCTGGCCGTTTCCACGCCCGGCCGGGTCGGTGTCCTGCGCCGTGCGGCGGTTCTCCCACGCGTTGTGCGGACTACCCATGCTCGACGTTCTCCTCCCCGGCAGGCCCGGGCTCGCTGTAGGTGTCGGGCCGTTGGACGCTGGTCCAGCGGCTGACGGGATAGATGATCCACTCGGCCCGGCCGATGACCGCATCGACCGGGACGAAACCGCCCCCCGGGTCCCCCAGATGGTCCCGGGAGTCCCGGGAACTGCTGCGATGGTCCCCCATCACCCAAAGCCTCCCGGCCGGCACGATCACGTCGAAGGGTTGGTTCGACGGCGCGTCGCCGGGGAAGAGCGTCGACGTCTCCTCCAGTGGCGTGCCGTTGACGGTGATGCGCCCCTGGCTGTCGCAGCACACGACGCGATCACCAGGCAGCCCCACGATCCGCTTGACGAAGTCGGTCTCGTCGGCGGTCGAGTAGCCGAGGAACGAACGAAACTCGTCCACCAGTCGTTCCACCGCCCCGGCCTCCTCGGAGGACGTCTCCGGGACGAACGAGCCCCTGCCGTCGAAGACGATGACATCCCCCCTCTGCGGTTCCCGGCCGAAGGCGTACGCCAGTTTGTTGACCAGAATCCGATCCCCGACGAGGAGGGTGTTCTCCATCGAGCCGGAGGGAATGAGGAAGGGTTGGGCCACCACCGCCTGGGTGAGCATCAGCGCGACCACGGCGGACAGGGCGATCAGCAGGGGGCGGGACCAGCCCTGGTACCAGCGCAGAGGTTCGAGCGCGGTCTCGTCGTCCTCCGGTTCGCCGGGGTCCCCGTCGGCGGCGTCGCCGACGGACGCGTCCTCGGACGCGTCACCGTGGCCGTCGCGGCCGGCGGGGGCGGCCGCGGCGCGGGCGGGGGCGGGTTTGCCGGCGGCGGACGGGCTCAGCACGCGGAGCAGCACCGTTTCGGCCGCGTTCTCGGCCGCGTTCTCGGCCGCGGTGTCCGCCTCGGTGGCCGTGCCGGTGCGGTCGGTGGTGTCGACGCCCGTGGGTGCCACGCGGCTCAGCACCACGGTGGCCTCGGCAACCGGCGCCTCCCCGGCCGTCCCCGGGGAGGCGGGGGGCGCGGAGCGCTCGGCGGGGGTCAGCAGAGAGGTTTCCTCGCCCTCCGGCTGCTGCCGGCCGGCGTCGGCGGAGGAGGACTCGGAGAGCCGCGGAAGGGCCATGGTGGCCGTGATGGAGCTCTCCCCCGCCGCCCCGCCCGCGCGGGGGGCGGGCGCGGGCGCCTCCTCGGCATCGGCGGTGGCCTCCGTGGTTCCGGCGGTCGGCGCCGCGGCCTCCCCGGGCTTCGGCCCCTCCTCCCCCGCGGGTGTCGTCCGGGCCGGTTCCGCGGAGGTGGCCGGCACCTCGTCCGCCGTTTCGGGGAGGGCCTGCGGCGCCTCGGCCGGCTCGGGCGCCGCGTCCGGCCGCGCCGTGTCCTGCTGCAGTGCGTCCGGCTGCGCGGTGTCGGGCGGAGCGCCGCCGGGGTCGGCCGCGTCGGGCTTCCCGTTCTCCGCAGCGGTGTCGAGGGGGGCGGCGTCGGCCTCGGCTCGGTCGGCCGCCCGTGGCTCGCCGGGGCGCGGGGCGCGGGGCGACGGGAGGCGCGACCGCCCCACGGTCTCCAGGACCATGGTGGCGGGATCCGCCGCGCTCTCCAGGGCGGTGTCGCCGGCGGTGCCGGCCGTCGGGACGCGTGTGGCCTGTCCCGCCTCCCGGCGGCTCGTGCCGCTCGGGCGGTCCCCACGGTCCGAACGATTCTGCTCCGGCAGGCCGCCGTGGCCGGCCGCGGCCCCGCGGCCGGCCACGGCCGGGGACGGCGCCCCCGCTCCGTCCCCGGACACGGCGACGGGCCGCGGTCCATCGCCCACCGCTGCGGTGGGGGACGGACCGCGGCCCGTTCGCTGCTCGTCTGTCTCCATCAACGTCAGAGCCTAGCCCGACTCGTCGGTTGACCGATCACTCGGATGCGCCATCCGCGCGACCCGCCAGGCGGCTCGGTGGCCGCATCGTGAAGGGCGCGCGAAGGGGGTTCAGCGCGCGGCGCGACCCGACTCGTCGCGCTTCTCCTTGATCTTCGCGGCCTTGCCGCGCAGGTCACGCAGGTAGTACAGCTTGGCGCGACGGACCGCACCGCGGGTGACGACCTCGATCTTCTCCACGATCGGGGTGTGCACCGGGAAGGTGCGCTCGACGCCGACACCGAAGCTGACCTTGCGGACGGTGAAGGTCTCGCGCACGCCGGCGCCCTGGCGGCGGATGACCACGCCCTGGAAGATCTGGACGCGGGAGCGGTTGCCCTCGACGACCCGCACGTGCACCTTCAGGGTGTCGCCGGGGCGGAAGGCCGGGATGTCGGACCGCAGCGAGGCGGAGTCGACGACGTCAAGCAGGTTCATGACCGCTGCTCTCCTCGCGGGCGCCACGGGTCGCCCACGGAAATGGGTGGTTTGGTTCGACCGCGCTGCCGGCACCCCGGTCGGCTGGTGTTCCCCCCGTGGCAGGGGCACCGGCCGCCGCGACGGCCCTTTCCGTCGACGCCCGCGGGCGTGGGGCGCACGAGGGCGCACCCGCGGGGTGATGGTGGTGGGGCCGTCCGCGCCGGGTGTCGGTGGCGCCCGGTCCGGCTCCCCCGCTGGGGGCTGTCTCGGGTGCCGTCGTTCCGACGGGCAGCAGCGGCCTATTCTTCCACACCGTCCGAGGTGGGCGTGAACCGGCCGTCCCGCTCGTGCCAGCCGAGCTCGGCGAGGACCTCGCGGTCCCGGCGGTCCAGTTCCTCCGGGCGGAAGGCGGCGACGAGGTCGGGGCGGTGGGCGGCGGTGCGGCGCAGCGCCTCGTCGCGCCGCCAGCGGGCGATCTTCCCGTGGTGTCCGCTCAGCAGCACCTCGGGGACTTCGCGGTCCCGCCAGCGCGCGGGCTTGGTGTAGACGGGGCCCTCCAGGAGCTTCTCCATGCGGCCGGCGGCGAAGGAGTCGTCGCGGGCGGACTCCACGTTGCCGAGCACGCCGGGCAGCAGCCGGGCGATCGCCTCCACCATCACCAGCACGGCCACCTCCCCGCCGGCGAGCACGTAGTCGCCGATGGAGAGCTCGTGGACGGGCATGCGGGTGGCGGCGTCGTCGATGACCCGGCGGTCGATGCCCTCGTAGCGGGCGGGGGCGAAGACCAGCCAGGGGCGGGCCGCCAGTTCGACGGCCACCGCTTGGGTGAAGGGTCGGCCGCTGGGCGTGGGGACGATCAGGCACGGCCCCTCGGCCGGGGCGCCGTCCGTGCCGGGGACGGTGGCGCCGGGCGGGGCGACGGTGTCCAGGGCGCTGGCCCACGGCTCGGGCTTCATGACCATGCCGGGGCCGCCGCCGTAGGGCGTGTCGTCCACGGTGTGGTGGACGTCGTGGGTCCAGTCGCGCAGCTGGTGCAGGCGCACGTCGAGGATGCCCTTCTCGCGCGCCTTGCCGACCAGGGAGACGTCCAGCGGCTCCAGGTACTCGGGGAAGATGGTGATGACGTCGATGCGCACGTGCGCTGTTCTCCTCCGCCGGCCGCTTCAGGACCGCTCGTCCGGGGCGGCGTCGCCCTCGGTGCCCGCCTCTTCCGCCGCCTCCGCGGTGCCCGCGGCTCCGGCCGTCTCGGAGTCCTCCTCCGGCAGCGGGTCGATCAGCCCGGGCGGGGGGTCCAGCACGACCCGGGAGCCGGCCAGGTCCACCTCGGGGACGAGCTCCGCGACGAACGGCACGAGGACCTCCCGGCCGTCCGGGCGGCGCACCTGCAGCAGGTCCTGGTAGGGCAGGTGGATCACCTGCTCGACCTCGCCGACCGCGGAGCCGTCCACGGTGACCGCGTCCAGGCCGATGAGCTGGTGGTCGTAGAACTCCTCGGGGTCCTCGGGGGTCTCCTCGGGGTCCACCTCGGCGATCAGCAGGGTGTTGCGCAGCGCCTCGGCGGCGGTGCGGTCGGCCACGCCCTCGAAGCGCAGCAGGAGCCGCCCGCTGTGCACCCGCCCGGTGGCGACGGTCAGCGGGCCGGCGGAGGGCGGGTCGGTGAGCAGGACGGCCCCGGGCGCGAGCCGGTGCTCGGGCTCGTCGGTGCGCACCTCGACGGTGACCTCGCCGCGGATGCCGTGGGCCCGGCCGATGCGGCCGACGACAAGTTGCACTGTCTGGGTCTCCTCGTTGTGTTCCCGCCTGCTTCCGGACGGGCCGCCGGGGCGGGGCCGGCGTCGGGCGAACGCTGAGGGGCCGGGAACCGGTTGGTGCTCCGGTTCCCGGCCCCTCGGCGTGTCCGTGGGTGGACGATCAGCGGACCTGGTCGACGTCGACGAGGTCGACGCGGACGTTACGGCCGCCGAGCGCACCGACGACGGTGCGCAGCGCGCGTGCCGTCCGGCCCTGCCGACCGATGACCTTGCCCAGGTCGTCGGGGTGGACGCGGACCTCCAGCACACGCCCCCGGCGCAGGTCGCGGGCGCTGACCTGCACGTCGTCGGGGTGCTCGACGATGCCCTTCACCAGGTGGTCGAGGGCTTCTTCGAGCATGCTCAGCCCTCGGAGGAGGCGGACTCGGCGGACTCCGCCTCGTCGGCCTTCTTGTCGGACTTCTTGGCCTTCTGGGTGATGGCCTCGCCCTTGCCCTCGTCGTCGGCGCCGCTGACGGCGGCCTCGAAGAGGTGGCTGAAGTCGCGGGTCTTCGGCTCGGCGACCTTCATCGGCTCCGGAGCGGGCAGGCCCTTGAACTTCTGCCAGTCACCGGTGACCTTCAGGATGGCCTCGACGGCCTCGGTGGGCTGGGCGCCGACACCGAGCCAGTACTGCACGCGCTCGGAGTCCACCTCGATCCGGGAGGGGTTCTGCACCGGGTGGTACAGGCCGAGCTCCTCGATCGCGCGGCCGTCGCGCTTGGTGCGCGCGTCGGCCACGATGATGCGGTAGTGCGGGGAACGGATCTTGCCGAGACGCTTGAGCTTGATCTTGACTGCCACGGGTGTGGATGTCTCCTGGTCTTGACGTGGGTGGGCGAGCGGATCGCCAGGTGGGGTTTCTGGTACCCGCTGCCCGACGGACACGCCAGCCGACGGAGAGAGGGGTCCTACTCGGCTGCCGGGTACGGCCGTCCATTCTGCCAGACGGGCCCTCCGCGTCCCAATCAGGACGCCGCCGGCGCCACCGGGGGTGGGACCCGGGCCGTCGGCGGGGCGGGGCGGCGGGGCGGGCGGCACATGCGGACCCCGGTCGCACCGGGCGCGGACAGACGGGGAGGGTGGTTCCGGACCGGCCAGCACGGTGCGCCGCGTAGCGCCCGGCGGACAGGCCCGGAGCCACCCTCCGGTTATCTGGCCCCCTGTGACCCTTGCTCGTGGTGGACTCGCCCCCTCGCGAGTTCCGGTGCCCCTCCCTCCCCCCCGATCGGTTGTCGCGGTCAGGCCGCGGATCTGCTCGGCTTGCGCCGGGCGTGGCGGGTGCGCGGGGTGTCGCGCTCCGCCATGGCGTCGGCCTCGATGGCGAAGGGCTTGCCGCACCCTCCGCAGAAGATCGGGGCCTGGGCGAGGACGGACGGGACGACGCGGACGTTGCGCCCGCAGCCGCAGACGGCCTTCACGCGGATGCCGCCTCCGGAGGAGGTGTGTCGGTCCGCCGGTCCCCGGAAGGCACGGCCGACCTCGTCCCCGCTGTTGACGGCGAAGTGGTCGCGCACGGCCTGTTCGAGGCGGGCGATGGTGTCGGCGTAGCGCAGACGGGTCTCCCGGCGCATCGTCACGAGGGAGAACCCACTGCTGGGGTGCGGGTCCGCGTCATGGTCGAGCCCGAGCTCGTCGGCGACCGCGAGGAACCGGCGGTTGTGGTATCGGCCCGCTCTGGAGGTGTCCCTGATTCCGCGGACGGCGGCGAGGCCGTGGACGGCCTCGTGCAGCAGCCGGGTGAAGGTCAGCTCGGTGCCGCAGGCCGTGGAGGCCTCGCCGATCAGCGACTCGGGAGCGGCCAGATCGGGCAGTTCCGGGTGATTCCGCTGGATGTCCTTCCATGCCGCGGCGAGTTCGGCCGCGAGGACAGGTGGTGTCGTGCTCACATCCGTGTCAACGATCACCGGGGGGCGGAGGGTTCCTTTCCGCCGGGGTTCTGGCCGAAAAAACTCGTGACAGTTCGCGGAAACGTTTCCACAGGCCTTAGGACCCCCGTCGTTCGGGACCTTGGTCCCGACTTCGACGCCATTTCGATATCAACGCCTCCCTGACTGCGCCCACTGCGCCCCGCCTGCACCAATAGGTGGAGCCGCCAGAGGCAGTCGTCTCGGGAGCGCCTTGCTTTCACGGATCCCGATCATGTAGTGACCCCGTCACACTGCCGTGCGTGCGCGGGCGCTACCGGGGCGTAACCGGGCCTCCGGAGGGCCGCCGGGCGGCGGCGGCGCGCCTCGGCCAGGATGCTCGTGCAGATGCACGGGGAGCACGGCCGTGCTCCGGGGCCGTTGTGGCCACCCGCGTGGTCACCCGCGCGCGGGGCGGTCGTCCGTGAGGGCGGCGACGAACGGCGGGACTAGAATGCGACGCCTCTCCAGAACCCCTAGACGAAGGCCCTTGAGTCCATGCGCTGGTCCCAGCTCTACGTGCCCACTCTCCGCGAGGACCCCGCAGACGCCGACGCGGTCAGCCACCGCCTGCTCGTGCGCGGCGGCTTCATCCGCCAGCTCATGGCCGGGCACTACTCCCTGCTGCCGCTCGCCGTGCGGGTGCGCGCCAAGATCGTGGACGTCATCCGCGAGGAGATGTCCCGGATCGGCGCCCAGGAGTTCATCCTGCCGACCATGCACCCGGCGGACATCTGGCACCGCAGCGGTCGCTGGGACGTCATGGGCGAGGAGATGTTCCGGCTCAAGGACCGCAAGGGAGCCGACATCGCCCTGGGCATGACCCATGAGGAGATCTTCACGACCGTGGCCGACGAGCTGCGGTCGTACCGGGACCTCCCGCAGGTCTGGTACCAGTTCCAGACCAAGTTCCGCGACGAGCCGCGGCCGAAGAGCGGCCTGATCCGGGTCCGCGAGTTCACCATGAAGGACTCCTACAGCTTCGACGCCGACGAGGCGGGGCTGGACCGCTCCTTCGACCTCCACCACGAGGCGTACCAGCGGATCTTCGCCCGGCTCCGGGTGCCGGCCATCCCGGTGCAGGCCTCCAGCGGAACCATGGGCGGCAGCGCCTCGGTGGAGTTCATGTGCCCGACCGAGGCCGGCGAGGACCTGGTCGTGCACTGCCCGTCCTGCGGTTACGCCGCCAACGTGGAGAAGGCCACCTCCCGGCTGGCCGCCGTCGAGGACGGCCCGGGCCTGCCGGCGCCGGAGCGGTTCGACACGCCGGACGTCCGCACCATCGAGGACCTGGTGCGCCGGCACGACGTCGCGGCCGACCGGCAGATCAAGACCCTGGTGTACGTGGTGGACGACCGCCTCACCCTGGTGCTGGTGCGCGGTGACCACAACCTGGTGGAGCAGAAGCTCATCGACTTCACCGGTGCCACGGCCGTCCGGCCCGCGCGTCCGGAGGAGATCAAGGAGGCGCTGGGCGCCTCGCCGGGCAGCCTGGGCGCCGTGGGCGTCAAGGACCTGCCGGTCATCGCCGACGAGGCGCTGCGGGGCCGCCGTGACATGACCACCGGCGCCAACACGGACGGCGTCCACGTGCGCGGCGTCGACGTGGAGCGCGACATCGCGGTGGAGCGCTGGGCGGACCTGCGCGAGGTGACCGCGGACGAGCCCTGCCCCACCTGCGGCACGCCGCTGCAGGTGGTGCGCACCGTCGAGGTCGGCCACATCTTCAAGCTGGGACGCAAGTACACCGAGACCCTCGGGGTCTCCGTCCTCGGTCAGGAGGGCGAGCGCGTGGTGCCCATCATGGGCAGCTACGGCATCGGCGTGGAGCGCGCGATGGCGGCGGTCGTCGAAACGCACCACGACGAATCCGGCATCATCTGGCCGGTCAGCGTGGCCCCCTTCGAGGTGGCGGTCGTGGCGCTGAGCACCAAGGACGAGGCGGTGGTCAAGGCCGCCGAGGAGCTGTACGAGCAGCTGCGCCGGGAGCGCGTGGACGTCGTCCTGGACGACCGCAACGAGCGCCCGGGCGTGAAGTTCCGCGACATCGAGCTGGTGGGCATCCCGTTCCGGATCACCGTGGGCGCGCGCGGGCTGGCCGAGGGCACGGTGGAGGTCACCGTGCGGGCCACCGGCCAGACCGTCTCGGTGCCGGTGGGCGAGGCGGCGGAGCACCTGCGCAAGCTGCTGGTCGCCGCCGGCGAGGAGTGACGGCGGGAAGGACTCCGCTCGCCTAGGGGCGGATCGGGGACGCGACGACAGGACGCCGCGCGGCCGGGCTCTCGGAAGGGCCCGGCCGCGCGGCGTTTTCTCGTGCCGGAGCGCCGCGGCCGGGGACGACGGAGCCGGGGGTCGGGTCGGGCCGGGGCGAGCGGGGGCGGGGGCGGCTCAGGGGGAGTCTTCGGGTGAGGCGTGGAGGAGGACGGTCTCGGCGGGGTCGAAGCGCACCGTCACGGTCGCCCCCTCGGGTGGGGCGTCCCGGAGGCGGGCGGCGGCCTCCAGGCGGGGGCCGCGCTCGGGGCGCAGGACGATGCCGACGTGGTCGCCGCGGAAGGTGTGGGCGACGACGGTGGCACGCAGGGCCGAGGGGGCGTCGGCGGGACCGTCGGCGTGCGGCTGGCCGGCGCCCGCGTCGGCCGGTGCGAGCAGCACGCCGTCCGGGCGCACCAGGAGGTGCCGCCCACTCGGCCCGGGGGCGGCGTCGGGGTCCTGGGGGTCGGCCACCGGGACCGGGCCCCACGGCGTCTCGGCGACGCCGCGCTGGATCCGCCGCACCGGTACGACGTTGTCGAAGCCGAGGAAGCGGGCGACGAAGGGCGAGGCCGGGCGGAGCCACACCTCCTGCGGGGTGCCGCTCTGCACGACGCGCCCGGCGCGCATCACCACCACGCGGTCGGACATCGCGAAGGCCTCGCCCTGGTCGTGGGTGACGGCCAGGACGGTGGTGCCGAGCTTCACGAAGAGCTCGCGCAGTTCGAGGACGAGCCGTTCGCGCAGGGCTCGGTCGAGCTGCCCCAGGGGTTCGTCGAGCATCAGCAGGCGCGGGCCGGGCGCGAGGGCGCGGGCGAGCGCCACCCGCTGCTGCTCGCCGCCGGAGAGCGCCGCCACCGGGCGGTCGGCGTAGCCGGCCAGGCCGACGAGGTCCAGGAGCCGGTCGACGACGGCGCGGCGCTCGGTGGGGTCGGGGCGGTCGCCGCGGCGGCGGGTGCCGAGGCCGAAGGCGATGTTTCCGGCGACGTCGCGCTGCGGGAAGAGGGCGTGGTCCTGGAACATCAGGCCGACGCCGCGCCGGTGGGTCGGGATGTCGCGCTGGTCCAGCCCGTCGAGGAGCACGGCGCCGGCGGAGGGGGTCTCCAGGCCCGCGACGAGGCGGAGCAGCGTGGACTTGCCGCCGCCGCTGGGGCCGAGCACGGTGACGACCTCGCCGGCGTGCACGGTGAGGTCGACGTCGCGGAGGGCGTAGCTGTCGGGGGCGGCGTCGGGGTAGCGGGCGCTGACGTGGCGCAGTTCCAGCAGTGGGGCGTCGGTGGCGGCGGGCGGCATGGTCAGAAGTCCTCGGAGCGGTCGATGCGGATTCTCTCCAGCACGAGCACGACGGCCGCGCAGACGACCATCAGCAGGACGGAGAGCGCCATGGCCTGGCCGCTGTTCATCTCGCCGGCGCGGCCGAGCAGCCGGGAGATGGCGACGGGCACGGTGGGGGCGTCGGCGCGGGCGATGAAGATCGTGGCGCCGAACTCGCCGAGCGAGACGGCGAAGGCGAAGCCGGCGGAGACGGTGACGGCGCGCCAGGCCATCGGCAGGTCCACGGCGCGCCAGGCCCGCCAGGGGGAGGCGCCGAGCACGGCGGCGGCCTCCCGCAGGCGCGGATCGACGGCGCGCAGCACGGGGAGCATGGTGCGCACCACGAAGGGGATGCCGACCAGGGCCTGGGCGAGGGGGACGAGCCAGGGCGAGGAGCGCAGGTCGAGCGGGGGCTGGTCGAGGGCGACGAGGAAGCCGAAGCCGACGGTGACGGCGGAGGTGCCGAGCGGCAGCATCAGCAGCGCGTCGAAGCCGCGGACCAGGCGGCCGGCTCCGCGGGTGAGCGCGGCGGCGGCCAGACCGCCGACGACGAGGGCGATGGCGGTGGCCTGGAAGGCGTAGCCGAGGGAGGTCCGCAGGGTCTCGACGGCCGGGACGTACAGGGTGCTGTCGGCTCCGCCGCTCAGCAGCGCCCGGTAGAACTGGAGTCCGTGGCCGCCGTCCGCGGCGCGCAGGGAGCGCTCGACCAGGACGGCCAGCGGGAGCACCAGCAGCACCACGATGACCACGACGTTGCCGGCGAGGAAGGCCCACTGGGCCCGGCCGCGTGGGCGGCGGGCCGCGTGCCGGGCACTGACCAGGGTGAGGGCGGTCTCGCGGCGGCGGGCGAGGCGCGCCTGTACCAGCAGCATCAGGCAGACGGCGCCGAACTGGAGCAGGGTGAGGACGGCGGCGGTGGGGAGGTCGAGGAGCTGGGCGGTCTGCCGGTAGATCTCGGTCTCCAGGGTGGAGATCCGCGGTCCGCCCAGGATCTGGATGACGCCGAAGGAGGTGAAGGTGAACAGGAACACCAGCAGCGCGGCGGCGCCGACGGCGGGGGCGAGGGCGGGCAGGGTGACGCTGCGCCAGGCGCGCCAGCGGGAGGCGCCGAGGACCTGGGCGGCCTGTTCCTGGCGGGGGTCGAGATGGGCCCAGAGCCCGCCCACGGTGCGGACCACCACGGCGTAGTTGAAGAAGACGTGGGCGGCGAGGATCGCCCAGACCGTCCCGTACAGGTCGACGCCCAGGGCGCCGTTCGGTCCGACGAGGGCCAGGAAGGCGGTGCCGACGACGACGGTGGGCAGCACGAAGGGCACGGTGACGGCGGCGCGGAGCAGTCCCCGCCCGGGGAAGTCGAACCGGGCGAAGAGGTAGGCGCCGGGGAGGGCGACGACGAGGGTGAGGAGGGTGGAGGCCGCGGCTTGGCCGACGGTGAAGCGCAGCACGTGCCAGGTGCCCGGGTCGGTGAGCACGTCGCGGACGGCGTCGAGCCGCCAGTGCCCGTCGGGGCGCAGGCCGAGGGCGACGATGGCGGCGACGGGGCGGAGGAAGAAGACGGCGAGGAAGGCGACGGGCAGCGCCATCAGCGCGGCGCGGACCAGTGCCGCGCGCCGGGCGCCGGCGCGCCGTCCCTCCCCCGTTCGGAGGGGCGGCGTGCCGGGTCCGGGGGCGTGCGGCTCGGGCGGCGCCGGGGGCCCGGGCGCCGAGGACCGGGGCGCGGGGGGCTCGGGCGTCGGGGGCTCGGGGGCCCGGGCCGGCGGTGTGCGGCGGCCGGGGTGAGGGGCCCGGGCCGCCCGCGTGGCGTCGGCGCGGCCCGGGCGGGCGTGCGCGGTCACCGAGGGGTCACCTCAGCACGACGCCGGTCCAGTCCTCGATCCACTGGTCCCGGTTCTCGGTGATCAGCGCGGGGTCGAGGGAGTGGGAGCGCTCCGGCTGCTCGGAGTAGGCGGTGAACTCCTCGGGCAGTTCGGTGCCGTCCACGGCGGGGTTGACGAACATCTGCAGGGGCATGTCGCGCTGGAACTCGTCGCTGAGCAGGAAGTCGATCAGCTGCTGCCCGCCCTCGGGGTTGGCGGCTCCCTCCAGCAGGCCGGCGTACTCCACCTGGCGGAAGCAGGTGCCGGTCACCACCCCGGTGGGCGCCTGATCGGGCTTGGTCTCGGCGTAGATCACCTCGGCGGGCGGGCTGGAGGCGTAGGAGACGACCAGCGGCCGGTCTCCCTGGCTGCCGGCGGCTCCGGAGAAGCGCGTGTTGTAGGCCTCCTCCCAGCCGTCGACGACCTCGACGCCGTTGTCGGCGAGCCGGCTCCAGTAGTCCTGCCAACCGTCCTGTCCGTACTCGGCCACGGTGCCGAGGAGGAAGGCGAGGCCGGGCGAGGAGGTGGCGGGGTTCTGCACGACGAGGAGGTCGCGGTAGGCGGGGTCGGCGAGGTCGTCGAAGGTGGTGGGGACCGCGAGGTCGTGCTCGGCGAAGTAGGACCTGTCGTAGTTGACGCAGACGTCGCCGTAGTCGACGGGGGTGACCCGGTGCCGGTCGTCGGTGGTCAGGTCGTCCCTGACGCCGTCGAGTCCGGCGGCCTCGTAGGGGGCGAAGACGCCCTCGTCGAGGGCGCGGGACAGCAGGGTGTTGTCGACGCCGAAGAGCACGTCGCCCTGGGGGTTGTCCTTGGTGAGGATGGCCTGGTTGACGACGGTTCCTGCGTCGCCGCCGCGCAGCACCTCGACCTCCAGGCCGGTCTGTTCGGTGAACCGCTGGAGGACCTCGTCGGAGACGTTGAAGGAGTCGTGGGTGACGAGGGTGACGGTCCCCCCGTCGGAGGTGTCGCCGCTGGTGGCGGGGTCGGATGAGCCGCATCCGGCGAGGACGGCGCCGAGCGCGGCGGCGGTGAGGGTGGCGAGGGCCGGCGCGGGGATCCGCTGGCGCAGGCTGGTCATGGTGGTGGCCTCCGGTCTCCCGGGAGCCCGCAAAGGCACCCCGCGCGTCGGCCGGTGCCGGCCGCGCGGGTCGTCCCTCCGCTGGCATTACCCAGAGCAGGTTCGACGGGTCAGCGGCATCTCACCGTCCGGAGGCGCGGGCGGTTGTTGCGCAGTCGACGGTGGTTGGCTGCTCGCCCGCGGCGTTCCGGCGGATACGGCCGCACTCTCAGCCCGGCTGTCCCGAGCTCCCCGGCGGAGACGTTCCTTCCGTGTCCGCTCGAACATCCTAGCGGCGTGTCGGGGGAGGGCCGCGGCCCTCCCCCGGTGGCCGGGCGCGGGCCCGCGACGGGGCCCGTGCTTCAGCGTGCGCTGGAGTACCGGGTGGGGCTCGCCGCGTCCGCCGGGACGGGGGCCGCCTCCAACGCCTCGTTGGCGGCCTCGGCCGTCGCCGCGGCGAACCGTTCGGCCGCGGCGGGCGGCAGCGCCTCCGGGGCGCGGGTCACCGGCACGCCGGGCAGTCCGGCGCCGCCGGCCGCCCCGTGGGCGGGGCCGCTCTGGCTGAGGCCGACGCCGACGAGGGCGACGGCGCCGCCCAGCACGGCGACGGCGCTGGGCAACTCGTCCAGCAGCAGCCAGCCGCACAGCACGGCGCCCAGCGGCACCGCGTACATCAGTGCCATGGCCCGGTCGACGCCGGCCGCCATGGAGCGCGTCCACAGGTACTGGCCCGCGGCCAGCGCGACGGCCCCGAGGAAGAGCACGGCCCCGCCCTGCCCCGGGGTGAGGGCCGTCAGCCGCTCGACCCAGTCGGCCGGACCGGTGGTCAGGAGCAGCGGCAGGGCGGCGGCGAGGGCCGCCCACATCTGCGCCACGGTGAGGGTGAAGGGGTCCCAGCGGCGCAGCAGCCGGCCCTGCGCGGCGGCGAAGGCCGCGATGACCAGTGCCGCGAGCAGCAGGTACGCGATGTTCAGGCCGGCGGAGAGTCCGGCGCGCTGGCCGAGGGCGACGGCGGCGGTTCCGGCGAAGCCGAGGCCGAGGCCGGCCCAGGCGCGGCGGCCGAGTCGTTCCCGCAGCACCAGCACGGCGATCAGCCCGGTGAACAGGGGGGACGCGTTGAGGATGAGGCTGGCGGTGCCGGCCCCGACGCCGGTCTGCCCCAGGCAGACGAGCAGCAGGTAGCCGGTGATCCCGGTGGCTCCGCCGAGTGCCACGGCCGGCAGGTCCCGTCGCCACCCCTGCGGCGGGCGGAAGCGGCGGGTCAGCACGGCGCAGCCGGTCAGCAGGACCGTGGCGATCACGACGCGGAGGACGGCCAGTTCGGCGGGGCCGAGCGCGCCGAGCGCCAGGGCGGTGGCGGCGTAGCCGGGGCACCACACCAGGACGGTGGCAATGTCGGTGAGTGCCGCCGCGCGGCGCCCGGGGCCGGGGGCGGTGACCGGCACGGTGGGCACCGCCCGTGGTGGCGCGGCCGGGGCTGCCGCGGCCCGGTTGACGGGGGTGGCGGCGTCCGCCAGGGACGGGGCGCGGCCGGGGAGCGGCCGGCCTCCGGGCGTGGCGCGGGCCGCGGAAGGGCTGGAGGGCAGACGCATGGGTGGAGACCGCCTTGGTGGTGCCGGGTCAGGGGCCTCGACGTGTGTGTCGTGATGCGCGCATCGCGGACGGGACCGTGCCGTGGGCGGTGTGGGCGGCGCGTGCCGCGTCACCGGTCGGGTCACGGCACCGGCCGGGAATCCGGGCAGGGCGGAACAACCGTTTCGAGGGGGGTGGGGGCGCCCGGAGGGGGTCGCCCGTGTGCGCCCGAGTCGGGTGTTCCCGTGTGCGCGGAACGATGCTAGGTCAGCTCGTCGCCGCTCAAACATGATTCGGGCGTGACTCCGGTCACTTTCCCGCCGGGTCCGTCGTCTCCGGTTGGAACTCGTACCGCCACAGGCGCCGGGAGCGCCGGGCCCGGGGGTCGGCGGCCCTGCGGTAGTGCAGCGTGTAGCCGGGTTCGTCGCCGTCCGGCGGCACGGGGACGTCGTAGCGCCGGGGCGGGTTGCCGAGCGGGCCGACGGGCACCGGCAGCACCCGGCCGTCCAGGGGGCCGCCCACGAATTCCACGTCTTCACTGCGCACGCCCCCATCCTCTCCGACGGGCGGCGCGGGCGGCGCGGGCGGGACGCCGGGGGCGCGCCCGGCCCGCGGGGACGGAAGGAAGAGGGGGTAAGGAGGCCCGAAGGGTGCTGACGCTGCTCCGCAGAACCGTTTAGATGGGACAGGGCGTCTGTCAGACGCATCACCGGTGCACCCGCCGCGCGGGGGAGCGAGGGCGCACCAGCTCCGCCGGCACGGGCGGTTGACGATGAGGCAGGGGGAGTCCTGGTGGAGGGACGACTACTGGGCGACGGCCGCTACCGACTGGTGCGGCCGCTCGGCAAGGGCGGCACGGCCGCGGTTTGGGAGGGCGTCGACCTGCGCATCGAGC
Organism: Allostreptomyces psammosilenae; assembly: GCF_013407765.1. Lineage (GTDB taxonomy): Bacteria > Actinomycetota > Actinomycetes > Streptomycetales > Streptomycetaceae > Allostreptomyces > Allostreptomyces psammosilenae. The sequence continues at coordinate 1,105,887 of NZ_JACBZD010000002.1, read as the reverse complement.
GCCTGGTGGCGATCAAACTGCTGCACCCCACCACCTCGGTGCCGGACGCGGAGGAGCGCCTGCGGCGGGAGGCGAAGGCGGCCGGCAACCTGGCCAGCCAGTACATCGTCCGGGTCTACGATCTCGGCCGCGGCCCCGTGGAGGACTCCGAGCCACTGCCCGGGGAGGGCCCCGCGGAGGCCGGCGAGCAGGTCTACATCGTCATGGAGTACCTGCGTGGGCGGACCCTCGCGCAGATCCTCGCGGAGGAGGGCCGCCTTCCCGTGGAGCGCGTGGTGCTCTGGGGCCGGCAGATCGCCATGGCGCTGAGCACCGCCCACGCGGCCCACGTGCTGCACCGGGACATCAAGCCGAGCAACGTCCTGGTGACCGACCAGGGGGTGAAGGTGCTGGACTTCGGCATCGCGCGCTTCCTGGAGACCGTGCGGGTGCCCACGCTGGGCGGCGAGGCGACGGCCGGGGTGGCGACGATGGCCGACCTGACCCGCGGCATGCTGCTCGGCACGCCCGCCTACATGTCGCCGGAGCAGGTGCAGGATCCGGGGAACCTCGACGTCCACTCGGACCTGTACTCGCTCGGCTGCGTGCTGTACGAGCTGCTCACCGGCGCTCCCCCGTTCGGCCACGGGGAGCCGTTCGCCCTGTGGACCCGGCACGCCAAGGAGACGCCGCGGCCGCTGCGCGAGCAGCGCCCCGAGGTGCCGGAGGAGCTGGAGGAACTGGTCCTGCAACTGCTGCGGAAGCGGCCGGAGGAGCGCCCGCGCAGCGCCGAGGAGGTGGTCCGCCGGCTGCTGCCTCCACCCGCCCCGCCCCGCCCGGACGACGTGCTGGCGCGACTGCGCCGGCAGTACGCGGAGGCGGACCGGCTCGGGGCGACCGACCCGCGGGAGGCCGTCCGCCGGCTGTCCGAGGAAGTCCTCCCGCAGGCCCGCTCGCTGCTCGGCGAGGACCACATCATCGCCCTGCAGGCGACGTGGCGGCTGGCGCACTGGACCGGCGCGACCGGCGACGCGCGCGGCGCGTACACCCAGTACTCGCAGCTGGTGCCCCGTTGGGCGCACGCCTACGGACGGGTGCACCCGACCACCCTGGAGCTGCGCAGCCTGCAGGCGCGCTGGGCCGGACGGGCGGGGGAGGCGGCGCTGGCGGCCGAGCTGACGGCCGCGCTGGTCCGCGACAGCGTCGAGGCGCTTGGCGGCACGCACCGTGACACGCTGTGGCGGCGGTACCGCCTGGCCCACTGGACCGGCAAGGCCGGCTCGCCCGCCGAGGCCGTGCGGCAGTTCCGAGAGCTGCTGCCGGTCGCCCGGGGCGAGCTGGGCGAGGAGCACCGCCTGGTGTCCCGGATCCGCTACCGGCTGGCCTGGTGGACGGGCGACGGCGGCGACCCGCACGGCGCCGTGCGCCTGTTCCGGGAGCTGGTGGGCGACTACCTCCGGCTCTTCGGGACCGAGCACCCGGAGACCCTGGCGGCACGGAGCGGGCTGGCCTGGTGGACCAGCGAGGCCGGTGATCCGGCCGCGGCGGCGCGGCTGTACGAGGACCTGGTGCGGGACAGCGTCGCGACGCTGGGCCCGGAGCACGCCGAGACGCTGGTCGCCCGGTACAACCACGCCGAGTCGGTCGGGGCGGCCGGGGATCCGGCCGGAGCGGCGCGGCTGCTGCGCGAGCTGGTCGCCGACACCACCCGCGTCCTCGGCCCGGACCACCCCGACACGGTGGCGGCCCACCGGGCGCTGGAGGCCTGGGAGGGCTGGCGGCCGGAGTCGGACGGCTGACGGTTCGCCGCCGTTCGGCGCTCCCCGAGGCCGGTGCCACGCCCGTCGCCATGGGCGGTGCCACGCCGGTCGCCATGGGGAGGCGCGGGCTCCGGGTCACTTGCCGCCCCGGCGGCCACCCGTTCGTGGCACGGAGCCGGCAACCGTCGCGGGCCCGGCGCACGTCCACGAGGCGACGGCCGCCGTGGTGGTCCGCCGGATGAGGCGCGGAGTCCGCCCGCGGGGCGGCGCCGGCTGCCTGGAACGCGCAGGTCCCGAACCGGACCGCGCGGGGCGGCGCCGGGGTGGCCGTCGGAGGCCGCAAGCGGCCGGCCGCCTGGCCGGGACGGCCGGGCGGTGGGCGGATTCGGCTCCACGGAGCGTGGCGGGGCGCCGTGCCACGGCCGGTCGGCGGGCGCGGGCGGCCGAGTCGCGAGGAGGCGTTCCGCGTGGTGGCGGTGGGTCGGCGCGTTGGCTCGCCGGGTGCCGCCCACCGCGTGTCGGAGGCCGGTCAACAGGCTGTCCGGTCGCACCCGCTGACGGGGGACACCGCGGCCCCCGGCGGCGCGATGCGCCGTCCGGCCCCGAGGGGGGCCGTATGGTGCTGACCAAGCGTCGCCCAGTAGGCGGAATCCGAGCGTTTAGAACCACCAGTGCGAAGCGGGAGACAGCGGTGCGAGACATGACCGAGGACGAGGTCCGCGAGCCGCGGGCCACCGCGGTACCGGGAAGCAGGCGTGAACGCGCCGACGAGGCGGAGACGGCCGCGCCCACCGGCCCGGCCGCGCGGGACGCCGAGGGCCCGGGCACGGACGCCCCGCAGGCCGTCGACGGGGCCGAGCAGGCGGCGGGAACCACCGACGCCGCTGGAGCCGGGGCGGCGGGTGAGGACGACGGTGCCGACGGCGCCGGCGCGGGGCCACGGGAGTCGGCGCGGGTGGCGGCCGAGCTGCCGGCCGCGTGGACCGCTCCGGAGGCCTCCCTGCCTGAGCTGCGGGAACGCGTGGAGGACTTCCTCTCCCGCTACCGCGCCGTCGAGGCCACCCGCCGGCAGGCGGTGCGGCTGGCCGGCCCGTTCTGGGGCGCGGTGGCCGACGCCGCGGAGGCGGCCGGCGCGGTCGGGGACGACGGCGAGCCGGAGGTCCCGGAGGCCGCGCTGGTGGGCGGCTATCCGCCCCCGCTGCCGGTGGAGCGGCTGACCGGCGCTGAGGCGAGGCGGCTGGCGGAGCTGTTCGCGCGCTCCGCGCAGGACCTCAAGGGCTGGCAGGAGCGCCTGGAGGACATCGCCAGCGTCTTCGGCATGGGCGCCCCGGAGACGGTGGAGGAGGCGATGCGCCTGGCCGAGCTGGGCGCCTACGCCGACGAGGAGCACAAGCCCGAGCCGGGTTGGCTGTCCGCCGACGGCCTGCGCGCGGCCACCGAGGCCCTGGACGCGGTGGAGCAGGCCCAGCACGCGGCCGACACCGCGCGCTCCGCGGCGGACGTCCGGGACGAGGCGCTGACCGCCGACGACCTGGAGGCGCTGGTGGAGCGCCTGGCCGGTTACCGCGGCCTCAGCAAGTTGTCCAGTCGGTATCGCGCCGATCGCCGCGCGGCGGCGGCGTACACCCGTTCCGGTCACTGGGGCGGTGGCACGCTCGGGCAGCTGCGCGAGGCCCTGGCCTGGAGGCGCGCGGAGGCCGAGCTGGCCGAGGTCGGCGCGCGGCACGCCGGCGTCCTCGGCCGCTGGGCCGGGACGGCGGCCGACACGACGGCCGGGACGGCCGCGGGGGCGACTGACCAGGAGCCCGGCGAGGCGGCCGACGGCGCGGGCGGCGCCCCGGGGAGCTCCGGGCGCGGCCGCGTGGACGTCGCCAAGGTGCGGCGGCTGCTGGAGCGGACGGCGCGCATCCGGGAGCTGGGGCGTGACGCCGACGGCGACGCCCTGGCCGCCCAGCTGACGTCGTCGGGCAGCCCGAACGCCGCCGCGGCGCAGACCGCTCGGCGGGTCGCCGCCGGCCTGCGTGAGTGGCGTGGGGCCCTCGTGGACGGCGTGGAGCCGGGCATGCCCCGGGCCCTGGCCCACGGCTCGCCGGGTGACGCCCACGCCTGGCTGCTCCGTCACGTCGGGCCGCTGGAGCGCACCGCCGACCTCGCCGAGCGAGTGGTCGCAGCGGCGGCCCGTGAGGAGGAGGCCGGGGGCACCACGGCGGCACACGGCGCCGCGGAGGCCGCCGACGGCGAGCTGGAGAACGGGGTGTCACCGCTCAGCGCCGACAGCACCATCGGGGAGGTCCGCGCCGCGGTCACCGCGTCGCTGAGGGCCCGGCAGGAGCAGCGGGCGCTGTCCGAGGCGGCGGTGCGCGACCGCGCCCTGCTGGGCGCGCTGTACCCGGTCGACGCGGAGCGTCCTGACGTCGTCTCGGAACGGCTGCACGACGCCCTGGTGCTCGCCGAGCGCCGGGCCACCCTGCCGGCCCCCGCCGCCCCGGTGGAGACGGCCGGGCCCGAGGCCGGGACCGCCGAGGCCGTGGACACCGAAGCCGAGGTCGCGGAAGCCGAGGTCGCGGAAGCCGGGCGGGCGGACGTGGAGGAGCCGGAGGGCTCCGAGGACGTCGCCGCGATCGGCGCGGAGGTGGAGCGCCCCGGCACGGAGCCCGCGGACGACGCGGCTGCCCCGGAGGAGGCCGAGGAGGAGGACGCGGAGGGCACCGCCGAGGAGGAGGACGCGGAGGACGCGGAGGGCACCGCCGAGGAGGCCGGCTCAGCGACGGAGCCGCGGGAGGCCGTCGAGGAGTCCGCCCCGTCCGCCGTGGAGACGTCGGGAGAGGCCACCGGGGCCCTGGAGGACGAGCAGTCGGCGCAGGCGCCGGCCGCCGCCGACGGCACCGCGGAGGGGGCGCCGAACGGCGCCGAGGAGGACGCGGCGGGCGGCGCGGAGGAGCCGACCGGCGCGGCCGAACCCGCCGCCGAGCCGGCCGCCGAGCCGGCCGCCCCGGCGGTCCCGGCGGCCGAGCCGGTGGTCGAACCGGTGGCCACCGCGCCCGCCGAGCCGTCCTCGGTCGGCCGTCCCTACGTGGTCGCGACGCCCACCCCCGGGGTGGACCCGCTGCCCGCCCTGCACACCAAGCAGGCCCAGGGTCCGCTCGGCGCGGTGTTCCGGGAGATCGTGGCCGTGGAGGGCCCGATCCACGAGGAGCTGCTGATGCAGCGAGGCCGCGAGGTGTGGGGGCTGACCCGCTCCGGGGCGCGGATCAAGGCCGCCATGGAGGCGGTGCTCGACGGTCTGCTGGAGGCCAAGGAGGTCGAGCGGGTCGACGGCTTCGTGTGGGCGACCGGCGAGCGCGAGGTCGTGCCGCGCACCCCCACCGAGGAGACCGCCCGCAGGTTCGACCGGGTGGCGCCCGAGGAGCGGCGGGCCGCCCTGCGGCTGCTGCGCGAGCGGCACCCCGAGGCCAAGCCGGCCGAGCTGGTCCGCGAGGCGGCGGCCTTCTTCGGGTGGAGCACTCGGGCCAGCGGTGTCTCCGCCGCGTTGCGGGCGGACGCCGAGGCGCTGGGGCTGTGACGGCGTGGCGGGGCCGGGAGCGTGTTCCCGGCCCCGCCCCCTTCGCCCCTCGGCGTCCATGACGCTCCGTGACCAGGGACGACCATCACGACACCGCGGTTTCCTCGAGCCGTCACCGCTCGTTCACCTTGTCGGCACTCACGGGTCCGTGCCCCGCCATAGCTTGCGGTCGCCCCACAAGGATCTCGTCCCTGGGAGAAACCTCCATGACGGAGCAGCACCAGCCCGGCCGCAGACTGCTGCCGATCTTCTCCAAGCAGTCCGGCCGGTCCCCTCAGACCTGCCTGTACCGGTGTGGCAACGCCTGTTTCCACCCGGCGCCGAACACCTCCGACAACGAGTACTTCGGTGACGTCGCCGCCCGGGCCCTGTCCCGCCGCGGCATGCTGCGCGGGGGTGCTCTCGGCGCGGTCGTGGCCGGGGTGGGGCTCAGCGGCCTCGGCCTGGCCGGTGCCGCCACGGCGACGGCCTCGCCGGCGCCGCAGTCGCGCCCGACCGGTGGCTCCGGCGTCTCCGGCTCCGCGCTGACCTTCTCCGCCGTCGCGCCGAACACCATGGACAGCGTCTCCGTACCCAACGGGTACGACCACTCCGTGGTCATCGCGTGGGGCGACGCCGTGGAGCCCGGTGCCCCCGAGTTCGACGTGAACGCCCAGACCTCGGCGAAGCAGCGCAAGCAGTTCGGCTACAACAACGACATGGTGTGGTTCTTCCCCCTGGAGGACCGCAACCGCGCCCTGCTGGTGTGCAACCACGAGTACACCAACGAGGAGATGATGTTCCCGGGCTGGGCCGGGGGCGCGCAGGCCACCCGTGAGCAGGTGCTCACCGCGATGGCGGCGCACGGCCTGTCCGTGGTGGAGGTCGAGCGGGTCGGTGACACCGGCGAGTGGCGGCTGCGCAAGGGCGACCGGCGCAAGCTGAAGTACAACCGCCGCATCCACGGCCACACCGTGATGGAGCTGACCGGTCCGGCGGCCGGCGACCCGCTGCTGCGCACCGCCGCCGACCCGAGCGGCCGCCGGGTGCTCGGCACCTTCAACAACTGCGCGGGCGGCCAGACGCCGTGGGGCACCGTGCTCACCGCGGAGGAGAACTTCAACCAGTACTTCGGCGCCAGCAACGGCGTGAAGGCGGAGCTGGCCACCTCCTACCGGCGCTACGGCATCACCACCAGCACCCGGGTGAGCGAGCGCGGCTGGGAGCGGCACGAGGAGCGCTTCGACCTGACGCGGCACCCGAACGAGCCGCACCGCTTCGGCTGGATCGTGGAGATCGACCCCTACGACCCCGAGTTCACACCGCGCAAGCGCACCGCCCTGGGGCGCTTCAAGCACGAGGCGGCCAACACGCACCTGGCCAAGGACGGCCGGGTGGTGGCCTACCTCGGTGACGACGAGCGGTTCGACTACCTGTACAAGTTCGTCTCGCGCGACAAGGTCGCGCAGGGGAACAGCCGCCGGGCCCGCGAGCACAACCTGTCGCTGCTGGACAACGGCACCCTCTACGTGGCCCGCTTCACCGGCGACAGCGACGCCTCGGAGATCGACGGCACCGGCAAGCTCCCCTCGGACGGCGCCTTCGACGGCACCGGCGAGTGGATCCCGCTGGTGGTCAACGGGGAGAGCAGGGTCGAGGGGATGACCGCCGCCGAGGTGCTCATCCACACCCGCCTGGCCGGCGACAAGGTCGGTGCCACCAAGATGGACCGGCCGGAGGACGTCGAGGCGTCGCCGAAGACCGGCGCGGTGTACGTGGCGCTGACCAACAACAGCGCCCGGCAGCCCGGTCAGCAGGACGAGGCCAACCCGCGGGTCGCCAACCGGCACGGACACGTGCTGGAGATCGTGGAGGACGGGAACGACGCCGCGGCGGCCCGCTTCCGCTGGTCGATCCCGCTGGTGTGCGGCGACCCGGAGGACCCGAACACCTACTTCGCCGGGTACGACAAGACCAAGGTGAGCCCGATCTCCTGCCCGGACAACCTGGCCTTCGACGCGGCCGGCAACCTGTGGATCTCCACCGACGGCAACGCGCTGGGGTACCACGACGGCCTGTTCGCGATGCCGCTGGAGGGCGAGGAGCGCGGCCACCTCAAGCAGTTCGCGACCGTCCCGAACGGTGCCGAGTGCTGCGGCCCGACGATCAGCTGGGACCAGCGCACCGCGCTGATCGCCGTCCAGCACCCGGGCGAGGGCGGCACACTGGCCGCGCCGAGCAGCTCCTGGCCGTACGGGGAGTTCCCGCGGCCCGGCGTGGTGGCCATCTGGAAGAAGTACGGCGAGAACACCCGCGTGGGTTCGTGATTCCCGGCCCGGTGCCGGAGTGACGCGTGAGGGGAGCCACCGAGGCGGTGGCTCCCCTCACGCGTCCGTCACGCGTTCCCCGCGCGCCCGTCACCCTGCGGCCGTCACGCCGCGCCCGTCACGCCGCACCCGTCACACTGCGCCCGTCACGCCGCACCCGTCACACTGCGCCCGTCACGCCGCGGCCTCACGCCTTGCGGCGGATCACCAGCAGCGCCCGGTCATCGTTGACGTCCTTCGCCACCGTCTCGATCAGGGTCCGGGCCAGCCCCTTCCAGGCGGCGGAGGTCTCGACGGCGGTGGGCAGCAGCTTGGCGCAGACGTCGGTGAGGACGTCCATGCCGTCCCTGATGTCCTTGCCGGGCATCTCCACGAGGCCGTCGGTGTAGAGCAGGATCACGTCGCCGGGCTCCATGCGGCCGCGCATGGCCTCGAACTCCGCGCCGTCCAGCACGCCGAGCAGCGCGCCCTCCGGCTGGAGCACGGCCCACTTGCCGCTGTCGGCGCTGAGGTGGAGGGCGGCCGGGTGCCCGGCGGAGCGCAGCTCGTACTCGCCGGTGTCGAGGTCGACGACGAAGTGGACGGCCGTGGCGAAGCCCTCGTCCCACTCCTGGCGCAGCAGGTAGCCGTTGGCGGCGGGCAGGAACTGGTCGCGGGGCAGGGAGCCGAGGAGCCCGCCGAAGGCGCCGGAGAGCAGCAGGGCGCGTGAGGCGGCGTCCATGCCCTTGCCGGAGACGTCGGCGACGACGGCCTCCAGGCGGCGGGTGCCCAGGGGGCGGGCGGCCGCCACGAAGTCGCCGGAGAAGAGCTGTCCGCCGGCCGCCATGAGTTCGATGCTGTGGTGCCATCCCTTGCCGAGGCCGGGGACCCGGCTCTGCACGCGCAGGCGCTGGCGCAGGTCGATCAGCATGGACTCGCCGCGCCGCCAGGGCACGCCGAGGCGGGCGCGGAACTGGGCCAGCAGCGCGCCGATGCAGCCGACGGCGCTGACCACGAGGATGCTTCCGGGGGACACCCGGGCGACGCCGCCCTGCCAGACGGACATCACCAGCGCCTCGGTGACGAGCGTTCCGCTGGCGGCGGTGTAGAGGAGGACCAGGCTGCTGGGGCGCAGCGCCAGGCCGCCGACGAGGACGGGGACGACCAGGGCGGTGGGTGGGAACCACTCGGGGGAGACGACGGTGCCCAGGGCCAGCACGGGCAGCAGGGCGAGCAGGACGGTGAGGGCGGTGCGGTCGGTGCCGTCACCGCGGAAGTCGTCCACAGCCTGGCGGCGCATGCGCCGCCAGGCCCGGAGCGCGGACCTGCGCCACCGGGCCATCGTCGGGTTTCCGCCCGGCAGGCCGCCTTCCATGGTCGGGACCTTACCGACCCGACCGACGGAACGTCGACGTTCCCCGACGTTCCGGGCGCCTGGGGTGCAAGCGGTCCAAAAAGTGCTCCTTGTGGATATGGCGTGGCGGGTGCGTCGCGGTGCGTCCGGTCGGTGCCGGGCGGCGTCGGCGCTCGCCGCATCATCAACGCTTCCGCGCCGGACCGGGTTCCCCGTCGGGCGCCGTGGGGCGCGGGCGGGTGACGGTTCGAGCGGGCGTGTGACTCTCGGCGTGCCGTCGTCGCCGGCGTCAGCCGACGTCGCTCCGGGCCGGGTTGACGGGGTGTGGGGGGACGCTGTCGAGTGTCCGCCCGTGGGGCGCGCGATGGCTAGGGATCAGCGTGCCTGACAGGTCGGACACCAGAAGAGGTTGCGGGCCGCGTGTGACTCCGTCGCGACGGGCGTGCCACAGATCAGGCACGGCATGCCGGCGCGGCGGTAGACGTAGACCTCGCCACCGTGGTCGTCGACCCGGGGCGGGCGCCCCATGGCCTCCGGGGTGTGCTCCGGGCGCACGGTGTCGATGCGCCCGGTGCGCACCCCCTCGGCCATCAGGGCGCGCAGGTCGGCCCAGACGCGTTCCCACTCCTCGGCGGTGACGTCCCTGCCGGGGCGGTGCGGCTCGATGCCCTGTCGGAAGAGCACCTCGGCCCGGTAGACGTTTCCGGCGCCGGCGATCACGGACTGGTCCATGAGCAGGGCGGCGATGGTGGTGCGGCTGTGGGCGATGCGGCGGCGGGCCGGCTCCGGGTCGGCGCGCGGGTCGTCCGGGGGGAGCAGCGGGTCGGCGCCGAGGCGGGCGTGGATGGCCGCCTCCTCGGCGGGATCCAGCAGTTCGCAGGCGGTGGGGCCGCGCAGGTCCATCCAGCGGCCGTCGTCGCCGGCGGCGGTGGTGTCGGTGGCGACGGCCTCGCCGGTGGCGAGCCGCAGCCGGATCTGCCCGGTGGGCGGGGGGACCGGCCCGGTGCCGAAGGTCACCTTGCCGTACAGGCCGAGGTGGATGTGGAGGCGGTGGACCGGCTCGTCGGGGTCGGTCCCGAAACGGAGGAACAGGTGCTTGCCGTGCGCGTCGGCGCCGGCGAGCGGCAGCCCGTCCAGCCGGGCGGCCCCCTGGCCGAAACGTCCCTGCGGGGAGCTGACCAGAAGTTTCCGGCCAGCGAAGTGGTCGATGCACGCGGCGGCGAGCCGGTGGATGGTGTGGCCCTCGGGCACGGCGGGGCGGGTTCCTCTTCGTGTCGCGCGCCACCGCCCCGCTCGCCGGACGGGGCGGGGCGGTGCGCGCGGTGATGGGTCGGGAAGGGCTGGTTCGGGAAGGGGTGGACCGGCGGGGTGCCGGTCAGCCCTCGGGCAGCGGGGGCAGTTCGCCGGTGGTCTCGTAGGCGGCCAGCTGCTCGATGCGGCGGGTGTGGCGCTCGGCCCCCGAGTACGCGGTGCCGAGGAAGATCTCGACGAACCGGACGGCCTCCTCGGCGCTGTACTGGCGGGCGCCGAGGCTGATCACGTTGGCGTTGTTGTGCTCGCGGCCGAGGCGGGCGGTGTCCTCGCTCCACACCAGGGCGGCGCGCACCCCCTTGACCTTGTTGGCGGCGATCGCCTCGCCGTTCCCGGAGCCGCCGATGACGACGCCGAGGGAGTCCGGGTCGGCGGCGGTGCGCTCGGCGGCCCGCAGCACGAACGGGGGGTAGTCGTCCTCGGCGTCGTAGACGGCGGGACCGAGGTCGACGGGCTCGTGGCCCGCGCCCTTCAACCACTCGACGAGGTGATTCTTCAGTTCGAATCCGGCATGGTCGGAACCGAGGTAAACGCGCATGGGTGAAGTCTTTCATGCGCGCCGGTCCCCCCGCCGCCCCCCTGGCGGACGGGGCCGCGTGCACCCCGGGCCGCGGGTGGGCCGGGCGTGCCCGTGAGGGGTCACGCGTGCCCGTGGGGTCAGCCGCGGCGGCCGACCAGCTTCCAGGCGGCGGGCAGCACGCCGGCGGCCAGCAGCAGCTTGAGGGCGTCGCCGATCAGGAACGGCACCATGCCCAGGGCGGCTGCCTCGGCCAGCGGGACCTGCAGGGCGTAGGCCAGGTAGGGGACGCCCACCGCGTAGATCACCGCGTTGCCGACCAGCATGGTGCCGGCGGTGCGCAGCGGGGTGCGGTCGCCACCGCGCCGGGCGAGGGCGCCGACCGCGGCGGCGGCGAGCACGAAGCCGAGCACGAAGCCGAAGGAGGGCATCGCGAAGCCGCTGGCGCCCTCGGCGAACCAGGGCATGCCGGCGGCGCCGGCGAGCAGGTAGAGCGCCATCGCGGCGAGGCCGCGGCGGGCCCCGAGGGCGGTGCCGACGAGCAGCACGGCGAAGGTCTGGCCGGTGACCGGCACGGGGGTGCCGGGCACCGGCACGGAGATCTGCGCGGCGAGGCCGGTGAGGGCGGCGCCGCCGACCACGAGGGCCAGGTCGCGGGTCCGGGCGCGGGCCGCGGTGGACGCGCCGGCGCGCAGGATGCTGTCGGCGAGGACCTGCCCGGGGCGGGCGAGGGTCGTAGCGGGGCTGCTCATGCTGTTCTCCGTGCGTTCGGCGGTCAGCGGTCGGTACCGGTGACGGTATCCAGTGCGGCCCCGGACCGCCGTTGGCAGCGGCGACAAGTCGACTCCCGCCGGTTTGGTGTACTTCCCACAGATCGTGTCGCGGCGGCGCGCGGATCGGCCGGAGGGCGGCGCGCCGTGGTGACGCCCGGCGGACACACGTTGTTCACATGCCGGAATCCACTTGGGTTCCCGCACGTCACGGGGGACACTTACGCGGATTCCGTCGCCGCGCGGCCGCGGGGCCACGCCGGTACCGGAATCCAGGGTCGGCCCGACCGCCGCCCCGGCCCGTCCTGTCCGCCCGAGGGCGGCACGCGCAGCACAGAGAGACCACATCGACATGTCGACACGCCAGTCCATCGATCGCCCCGGGGGCGAGCGGTCCGCGAACGCGGCGGCCTCGCCCGGCGAGCCGATGGGGGGCGCCCCGGCCGACGGCGGCCGGTCCGGGCTCCAGCACGGCCTGCGCCGCCGGCACCTGTCCATGCTCGGTCTGGGCGGGGTCATCGGCGCGGGGCTGTTCGTCGGCTCCGGCGCCGGCATCGCGGCGGCCGGCCCGGGGATCCTGGTGTCGTACCTGCTGGCCGGCGGGCTGGTCACGCTGATCATGCGCATGCTCGGCGAGATGTCCGCGGCCGAGCCGGCTTCCGGCTCCTTCTCGGTGCACGCCGAGCGCTCCCTCGGGCGCTGGGCGGGCTTCACCGTCGGCTGGCTGTACTGGTGGCTGCTGGTGGTGGTGCTCGCGGTGGAGGCGACCGGCGCGGCCGGCATCGCGCACGGCTGGGTGCCGGCGGTGCCACAGTGGGCCTGGGTGCTGGTGTTCATGGTGGTGCTCACCGCCGCGAACCTGGCCGCGGTACGGAACTTCGGCGAGTTCGAGTTCTGGTTCGCCGCGGTGAAGGTGGTCACCATCGTGGGCTTCCTGCTGCTGGGCGGGCTCGCCGTGCTCGGCGTGCTGCCGGACGTGCCGGCCCCCGGCCTGAGCAACCTCACCGGGCACGGCGGGTTCTTCCCCAACGGCCTGGACGGGGTGGTCGTCGGCCTGCTCGCGGTGGCGTTCTCCTTCGGCGGCCTGGAGGTCGTCACCATCGCCGCCGCCGAGTCCGACGACCCGCGCCGCTCGGTGGGCAGCGCCGTGCGCACTGCCGTCTGGCGCATCCTGCTGTTCTACGTCGGCTCCGTCGCGGTGATCGTCACCCTGCTGCCCTGGGACTCCGCCGAGGTCGGCGCCAGCCCGTACGTGGCGGTGCTGGACCGCCTCGGGGTCCCCGGAGCCGCCGGGCTGATGGACGCCGTGGTCTTCCTGGCGCTGCTGTCCGCGCTGAACGCCAACCTCTACGGGGCGTCCCGGATGGTGTACTCGCTGGCCGAACGCGGCCAGGCGCCGCGGCCCCTGCTGCGCACCTCGCGCTCCGGCTCGCCCCGCGTCGCCGTGCTGGCCTCGGTGGCCTTCGGCTTCGTCTCGGTGCTGTTCAACTACTGGTGGCCGGACACCGTGTTCCTGTTCATGCTGAACTCGGTGGGCGCGCTGCTGCTGGTCGTGTGGGGGTTCGTGGCCGCCGCCCAGCTGCGGATGCGGCGCCGGCTGGAGCGGGAGGCGCCGGAGCGGCTGACCGTGCGGATGTGGGCCTTCCCGTACCTGACCTGGCTGGCCGTGGCGGGGCTCGGGGGTGTGCTGCTGCTGATGCTGGGCGACGCCGCCGCCCGGCAGCAGCTGCTGAGCGCCGGCGTCCTGGCCGCGGTCATCCTGGCCGTCGCCCTGCTCCGGGAGGTGCTCCGGCGCCGCCGCGCCGAGGAGGCGCCGCGCCGGGACGCGTAGTCCCGCCGCGGCGAGCCCGCCCGTGGCGGCCGGCGGCGTCACCGCCGGCCGCCGGGTGGTGCTCCCCCGCCCGCGCGCGCTCGCCCGGCCACCACCGGGGCTGGGGCGCGCGGGGCGGACCGGTGCCGTCAGTCGAAGATCGGGCCCTGTTCCCGGGTCCGCTTGAGCTCGTAGAAGCCGGGGATCTCCAGCACCGCGCGGACGCCGTCCCAGAGCTTGGCGGCCTCCTCGCCCTTGGGCGCGGGGGTGACCACCGGGCCGAAGATGCCCACCTTCTCCCCGGCGTCGTTGACCAGGGCGATCACCGGCGTGCCCACCTCCTGGCCGACCAGGCCGATGCCCTCGGCGTGCGAGGCGCGCAGGCGCTCGTCGTACTCGGTGGAGTCGTAGGCGTCCGCCAGCGACTCCGGGAGGCCGACCTCCGCCAGCGCCTCGGCGACGGTGGCGCGGTCCAGCTCGCGGTCCTGCGGGTGCCGGCGGGTGCCGAGCGCGGTGTACAGCGGGCCCAGCACCTCGTTGCCGTGCTCGGCCTCGGCGGCGATGGCGACCCGCACCGGGCCCCACGCCTTCTTCATCAACTCGACGTACTGCTCCGGCAGCTCCCGGCCCTCGTTGAGCACCGCCAGGCTCATCACGTGCCAGCGCACCTCGATCGGCCGGACCTGCTCCACCTCCAGGATCCAACGGGACGTCATCCACGCCCAGGGACACAACGGGTCGAACCAGAAATCGACGATCTTGCGCTCGTCCGCCATGGCTGCTCCTCGCTTTCGAAACGACGCGATGGACCGGTCTCGGGAAGGCCGACCCCGCCGGTGGCAACCAGCCCGGCGGCGCCGTCATTCCCGCACCCGGACATGGGAGGATGCGCTGCGGATGCCCTGGGCGGTCACGGGCGGCCACGAGCACGCCAGCGCCCCCGGCAGCCGCACGCCGCCGAGGACGCACCCGCGTGCCCTCGGCACCCCATCCCCACGACGACGAGGGAGTTCCGACGTGCCGGGCAAGAACCTGACCCGCGAGGAGGCCCAGACCCGGGCCGACATCCTCGACGTGGAGTCCTACGAGGTGTCGCTGGACCTCTCCCCGGCGGCGGACGCCGGGGGCCTCGCGGCACCGGATGGGGCCACGGGCGGCCCGGCCGCGGAGGCGAGCACCGACCCGGCGGTCGGCACCTTCCGCTCCACCACGACCGTGCGGTTCAGCTGCGCCACCCCGGGCGCCGACACCTTCCTGGACCTGCTGGCCCCCGAGGTCCACGCGGTCACCCTCAACGGGCGGCCGCTGGACCCGGCCGAGGTCTTCGACGGCGCCCGGGTGGCGCTGCCGAACCTGTCCGAGTCCAACGAGGTGACGGTGGACGCCACCTGCGCCTACAGCCGCACCGGCGAGGGGCTGCACCGCTTCGTCGACCCGGTGGACGGCGAGGCGTACCTCTACACCCAGTACGAGCCCGCGGACGCCCGGCGGGTCTTCGCGAACTTCGAGCAGCCGGACCTGAAGGCCTCGTTCACCTTCACCGTGACCGCGCCGGCGCACTGGACGGTGATCTCCGGTGCGCCGGCCGCCGGCGCGCCCGAGCCGCTCCCCGCGGACCCCTCCCCGGCGGCGGGCGCGCGGCCCCCGGTGCCGCTGGCGCGCTGGCGGTTCGAGGCGACCCCGCGGATCTCGACCTACATCACCGCCATCGTGGCCGGCCCCTACCACGTGGTCCGCGACGAGTGGCGGCGCACCCTGCCGGACGGCTCGGAGCTGGTCGTGCCGCTGTCCGCGCTGTGCCGCCGGTCGCTGGCCGAGCACCTGGACGCGGACGCCATCCACACCGTCACCAAGCAGGGCCTGGACTTCTTCCACGACCACTTCGACTTCCCGTACCCGTTCGGGAAGTACGACCAGGCCTTCGTGCCGGAGTACAACATCGGCGCCATGGAGAACCCCGGCTGCGTGACCTTCCGGGAGGAGTACGTCTTCCGTTCGAAGGTCACCGACGCCTCGTACGAGGCGCGGGCCAACGTGATCCTGCACGAGATGGCGCACATGTGGTTCGGCGACCTGGTCACCATGCGCTGGTGGGACGACCTGTGGCTGAAGGAGTCCTTCGCCGACTACATGGGGGCGCTGGCGCTGAGCGAGGCGACCCGCTGGAAGAACGGCTGGATCACCTTCGCCAACCGCCGCAAGGCGTGGGCGTACCGGCAGGACCAGCTGCCCACCACCCACCCGGTCACGGCGGACATCCGCGACCTGGAGGACGCCAAGCTCAACTTCGACGGCATCACCTACGCCAAGGGCGCCTCGGTGCTCAAGCAGCTGGTGGCCTACGTCGGGCGGGACGCCTTCATGGAGGGCGCGCGCCGCTACTTCAAGGCGCACGCGTACGCCAACACCACCCTGCAGGACCTGCTGGACGTGCTCGCCCAGACCTCCGGCCGGGACGTCCGGGCCTGGTCCCGGGCCTGGCTGGAGACGGCCGGCGTCAACGCCCTCACCCCCCGGGTGACCACCAACGGTGACGGCGTCGTGACCGACGTGACGATCCTCCAGGAGGCCGACCCGGTGCCGGCCGAGCGCGGCTCCGACCGCACCGTGCCCGGCACGCTGCGCCCGCACCGGGTCGCGGTGGGCGCCTACCGCAGGCAGGCGGACGGCTCCCTGGTCCGCGAGCGCCGGGCGGAGGTGGACGTGACCGGGCCGGCCACCCGGGTGCCCGAGCTGGCCGGCATGCCCGCCCCGGACCTGCTGCTGGTCAACGACGAGGACCTCACCTACTGCAAGGTGCGCTTCGACGAGCCCTCCCTCGCGACGCTGCGCGGCCACCTCGGGGACCTCGCCGACCCCATGGCGCGGGCGCTGGCCTGGTCCGCGGTGTGGAACATGACCCGGGACGCGCTGATGCCGGCCGGCGACTACCTGGAGCTGGTGCGCGCCTTCGCCGGGCGGGAGACCGGCATCGGCGTGCTGCAGTCGCTGCACGACCAGGCCCGCACCGCGCTGCACCACTACGCGGCCCCGGCCCGCCGGGAGGGCGCCGCCCGGGAACTGGCCGGCGTCGCCCTGCACGAGCTGCGGCTGGCCGCGCCCGGCGGCGACCCGCAGCTGGCCTGGACCCGCTTCCTGGCCGCGGTGGCGCGGGACGAGGAGCAGTTCCGGCTGCTGGAGGGGCTGCTGCGGGGCACCGCCCGGATCGACGGCCTGCGGCTGGACCGGGACCTGCGGTGGACGCTGCTGGAGCCGCTGGTGGCGGCCGGCCGGGCGGGCGAGGCGGAGATCGACGCCGAGCTGCGCCGGGACGCGACCGCCTCGGGGCGCCGGCACCACGCGCACTGCATGGCGGCCCGGCCGACCGCCGAGGCGAAGGCACGGGCGTGGGCGTCGGTCATGGAGAGCGACGAGCTGCCGAACGCCATGGTGGAGGCCGTGATCGACGGCTTCAACCGGCCGGAGCACCGGGCGCTGACCGCGCCCTACGCGGAGCGCTACTTCGCCGCGCTGGAGGAGGTGTGGCGGGGCCGCACCATCGAGATCGCCATGCGCATCGTGCGCGGCCTGTACCCGGTGTGGCAGGACGGCCAGGAGACGCTGGAGCGCACCGACGCCTGGCTGGCGGCGCACCCGGACGCGGCTCCGGCGCTGCGCCGGCTGGTCTGGGAGGCGCGGGACGACCTGGCGCGGGCGGTACGGGCCCGGGAGTGCGACGCCGTCGCGCTGTCGGCGCCACGCGGCTGACCGGACCGGGGCGGCGAGCGGCGGCGCGGCGGGCGAGCCCCGGCCCCGTGGGCGCCCTCCGCCCCCGGGGCGTCCACCGCCCCGGGGTCGTGGGGCGGTTCCGCCGCCGTACGCCCCGGGCTCCGCGCCCGCTCCGCCGTCGCGCGACGGCGGGCGGAACGGGCCCCGCCCGGCGCCCGCTCTTTCACCACCGTCCCGCACGCCTCCACCACCGCCGAATGGTGACCTAACGTGCCTATACGGACACCTTCAGTAAGGGGAGTGGGGAAGATGTGGAACCGGCGGATACAGGCGAAGACCATGCGGGTGGAGGCTGCGGAGGCCGAGTACGGCCGCGTCGTGCCGCAGCACGTGTCCAACGGCGAGGAGGTCGACTACCCCTACCTCGCCAACTTCTCCAAGGGCCTGCCGCACGACGAGAACGGCGAGGTGGACCCGGCCGCCTACCGGGCCCTGCTGCGGGCCGTCAGCACGGGAGAGGAGGCCGACTTCCGCCAGATCCCGCTCGGGACCGCCGGCGGCAGGCCACTGGTGAACCCCCAGGCCGGACGCTCCTTCGACCTCGAAGGCCCCGACCCGCAGGCGATGACCATGCCCCCGGCGCCGCGCATGGACGGCGCGGAGCACACCGCGGAGGCCGCGGAGCTGTACTGGATGGCCCTGTGCCGGGACGTCCCCTTCGCCGAGTTCGGCACGCACGAGCTGACCGCCGCGGCCGCCGAGGAGCTCGACGCCCTCCCCGGGTACCGCGGCCCCCGGGTCGACGGCCGGGTCACCCCCGCCGCGCTCTTCCGCGGCAACACCCCCGATGACCTCGTCGGGCCCTACGTCTCGCAGTTCCTCCTGCACGACATCCCCAACGGCGCCCTGAACATCCCGCAGCGCCAGGACCTCGCCGAGCCCGGCGTGGACTACCTCACCGACCCCGACGAGTGGGCGGCGGTGCAGAACGGCTACCTGCCCCCGCCGGCGCCACGGGACCAGAGCAACCGCGGCTACCCGCGCACGCCCCGGGACATGGCCCACTACGTGCTCCTGGACTACCTCTTCCAGGCCTACCTCGGCGCCGGGCTGATCCTGCTCGGCCGCGGGGCCCCGCTGAACCCCGGCAACCCCTACCACTACTCGCCCAACCAGACCGGGTTCGTCACCCACGGCCCGGCCCACCTGCTGCCGCTGGTCGCCGAGGTGTCCACGCGCGCGGCCAAGGCGGTGTGGCACCAGAAGTGGAACGTGCACCGGCGGATGCGGCCGGAGGAGTTCGGCGGCCTGGTGCACCGGCACCTCACCGGCAGCCGGAGCTACGACATGATCGAGCCGGGCATCCTGGCGTCCCGCGCCGTGGCCGAGACCCACGAGCGCTTCGGCAGCTACCTCCTCCCCCAGGCGGCACCCGAGGGCTGCCCGCTGCACCCGGCCTACGGGGGCGGCCACGCCACCACCGCCGCCGCGTGCGTCACCGTGCTCAAGGCGTGGTTCGACTGCTCCGCCCCCTTCGAGGGGCCAGTGGAACCGTCCGCGGACGGCCAGGTGCTGGTCCCCTACACCGGCGAGGACGCGGACCGGATGACCATCGGCGGGGAGCTGAACAAGCTCGCCGCGAACATCCCCAACGCCCGCAACATGGCCGGGGTGCACTGGCGGACGGACTACTCGGCCTCGGCCCGGCTCGGCGAGGACATCGCCATCGCCCTGCTGCGGGAGACCCTCGCCATGACCGCCGAGCGCGGTTCCCTGCTGCTGCGGCGGTTCGACGGCACCCTGGTGCGGATCTGACCCGCGCCGGCCCGCGACCCAGGAGAGGAAGGGCACCGCGTGGGCGACAACGGCTTCACGGGGGACCGCCGGACGCGGGCGCGCGCCGTGCGCGTGGCGGCGGCCAGGTCGGAGTACGGACGTGCCGTCCCGCGGCACCTGGCCAATGGCGAGGAGGTCGACTACCCCTACCTCGCCAACTTCTCCAAGGGCCTCCCGCACGACGGGAACGGCGAGGTGGACCCGGCTGCCTACCAGGCCCTGCTGCGGGCGCTGGCCACCGGCGAGGAGCGCCACTTCGAGGCGGTACCGCTGGGAACCCCCGGCGGCCGGCACCTGCTCAACCCCCGCGCGGGCGCGGCCTTCGAGCTCCTCGGCCCCGACCCGCAGGCCTTCCCGATCCCCCCGGCGCCGCGCGTGGACGGCGCGGAGCACTCCGCGGAGGCGGTGGAGCTGTACTGGATGGCGCTCTGCCGCGACGTCCCGTTCCGGGACTTCGCGGCCGACCGGCGGGTCGCGGCGGCGGCCGAGGAGCTCGACGGCCTGCCCGGCTACCGCGGCCCCCGGCTGTGCGGCCGGGTCACGCCGGCCACGCTCTTCCGCGGGGACGCCCCGGGCGAGCTGGTCGGCCCCTACGTCTCGCAGTACCTGCTGCGGGACATCCCGAACGGGACCCTGCGCGTCCCGCAGCGTCAGGACGTCCCCCCGCCCGGCCTCGACCACCTCACCGACTACCCGACCTGGCTGGCCTGCCAGAACGGCCAGCCGCTGCCGCAGGTGCCGCGCGACCAGCACAACCGCTACCACCTGCGCACCCCGCGCGACCTCGCGCACTACGTGGGCTACGACCACGTCTACCAGGCCGCCCTGGGGGCAGCGCAGATCCTCCAGACCACGGCGCCGGTGGACCCCGGCAACCCCTACCGGACCGCGGTGACCGAGCAGGCCTTCGGCACCTACGGGCCTCCGCACGCACTGGCGCTGGTCGCCGAGGTCGCCATCCGCGCGATGCGCGCGGTGTGGTACCTGAAGTGGTACGTCCACCGGCGGGCACGCCCGGAGGAGTTCGGCGGCCTGGTCCACCGCCATCTCGCCGGCACCCGCCGGTACGACATGATCCACCCCGCCGTCCTCGGCTCCCGCGCCGTCGCCGAGACGTACGAGCGGTTCGGCAGCCGCCTGCTGCCCCAGGCGCACAGCGGAGGCAGCCCGCTCCACCCCGCCTACGGCGCCGGGCACGCCGCCACCGTGGGCGCCTGCGTGACGCTGCTCAAGGCCTGGTACGACTGCTCCGCCCCCATCGAGGACCCGGTGGAGCCGGACGCCGACGGCCTGCGGCTGATCCCCTACACCGGGGACGACGCCGACCGGATGACGGTCGGCGGGGAACTGGACAAGCTCGCCGGCAACATCTCGATCGCCCGCAACATCGCCGGAGTGCACTGGCGCACCGACTACACGGCCGGCGTCCGACTGGGCGAGCGGATCGCCGTGGCCCTGCTGCGCCAGGTCACCGCGATCACGGCGGAACGCGGCTCACTGACCCTGCGGCGCTTCGACGGGGGTTCGGAGGTGATCTGACGGAACCCGGGCGGCGATCACTCTCCGCCACGATCTGACGGCTCGCCGCCTCCCGGCGAGCCGTCGGCGTCGGCGGTGGCGGAACCCATCGGCAGCTCGACGTGCAGGATCCCCTGCCCGCCGCCCGGCAGTTCCCGCTCGTCGCAGACCACCCGGCCGACCGAGCGCCAGAACGCCTCGGCGCCCGGCACCGCGGGGTCGGTGTGCAGGTAGATCGACCGGTAGCCGCCGGCCCGGGCCACGAAGGCGCGCAGCTCCCGCACGATCGCCCGGGCCAGCCCGGCCCGCCGGTGCTCGGGGCGCACGTAGACCCGGCACAGCTGCGCCGTCGTCCCCGAGGGGAAGCGCTCGGCGACCCACCGCGGGTTGGGCGGGTGGGCCGGCCCCTGGGAGCGCACCGCGCCGGTGGCCACCACCAGGCCCTCGAGCTCGGCGACCAGCAGGGTGTGCCGGTCCGGCGTCAGGTAGCCGCCCTCGATGTCGATGACGTCCCGGTGCCAGCGCGGCACGTAGGCGGAGCGCAGGTCCCCGTAGATGGTGTCGAGCATGACGCTGCGCGCCCCGCCCACGTCCTCCGGGCCCGCCGGTCGCACCAGGTAGCGGCCGACCCGCACGCCTCCGGCGAGGCCACTCCCCGCCCCGGCCGGCCCCACCGGCACCGACGGCCCCACCGGCCCCGTCGCCGCGGTCGCCGCCGTGGACCTCTCCCCGCTCCGGGTAGCCGCCACCTTCCGAAACCTCCCGCTCCACGGCCCGCACGCCGCGCCGGAACACGCCACCACCACCCTAATCGCACACCACTTGCAACTGCGAACGAGCGGTGGCAAGGGGGAGGCGGAAGGCCGGGCGGGGGGACGCGCCGCGCTACCCGCCCGCCGCACGGGCGCGTGGGAGGATGCCGGGACCACCGACGTAAGGAGCATCACACCGTGCCAGGCACGAACCTCACCCGGGAGGAGGCCCGCACCCGGGCCGACCTGCTGACCGTCGACGCCTACGAGATCGACCTCGACCTCAGCGCGGCCAGGGACAGCGGTACCTTCCGCTCCACCACGACCGTCCGCTTCTCCTGCGCGCGGCCCGGCACCGACACCTTCATCGACCTGGTCGCGCCCGAGGTGCACGAGATCGTGCTCAACGGGACCCCGCTCCCGCCCGCCGAGGCGTTCGCCGACAGCCGCATCACGCTGCCGAACCTGGCCGCGGAGAACGAGCTGACCGTCACCGCGTCCTGCGCCTACACCAACACCGGCGAGGGGCTGCACAAGTTCGTCGACCCGGTGGACGAGGAGACCTACCTCTACACCCAGTTCGAGGTGCCGGACGCCCGCCGGGTGTTCGCCTCCTTCGAGCAGCCCGACCTCAAGGCGACCTTCCGGTTCACCGTCACCGCGCCGGCCGGCTGGCAGGTCGTCAGCAACTCCCCCACCCCGCAGCCGGAGCCGGCGGCGGAGGGCACCGCGGTGTGGCGCTTCCTGCCCACCCCCCGCATCTCCTCCTACATCACCGCGCTGATCGCCGGCCCTTACACGGCCGTGCACGACGAGGGCTACACCAGCGCCGACGGCTCCCGCACCGTGCCGCTCGGCATCTACTGCCGCCCCTCCCTGGCCCAGTACCTCGACGCCGACGCGCTCTTCGCGGTGACCAAGCAGGGCTTCGCCTACTTCGAGGAGCGCTTCGACCGGCCCTACCCCTTCGCCAAGTACGACCAGCTCTTCGTGCCGGAGTTCAACGCCGGCGCCATGGAGAACGCCGGCGCGGTCACCATCCGCGACCAGTACGTGTTCCGCTCCAAGGTCACCGACGCCGCCTACGAGGCCCGCGCCGAGACCGTGCTGCACGAGCTGGCCCACATGTGGTTCGGCGACCTGGTCACCATGGAGTGGTGGAACGACCTGTGGCTGAACGAGTCGTTCGCCACCTACGCCTCCATCGCCTGCCAGGCCGAGGCCCTCGGCAGCCGCTGGCCGCACGCCTGGACCACCTTCGCCAACTCCATGAAGACCTGGGCGTACCGGCAGGACCAGCTGCCCTCCACCCACCCGATCGTCGCCGAGATCCGCGACCTCGACGACGTCCTGGTGAACTTCGACGGCATCACCTACGCCAAGGGCGCCTCCGTCCTCAAGCAGCTCGTCGCCTACGTCGGCGACGACGCCTTCACCGAGGGCCTGCGCCGCTACTTCCGCGCGCACGCCTGGGGCAACACCACCCTCGCCGACTTCCTCGGGGCCCTGGAGGAGGCCTCCGGACGCGACCTGAAGGCGTGGTCCAGGGCATGGCTGGAGACCGCCGGCATCAACGTGCTCCGCCCGCACCTGCTCACCGACGACGCCGGCACCATCACCGAGTTCGCCGTCCTGCAGGAGGCTCCCCCGCTCCCGGCCGGCGCCCGCGGCGAGGCCGTGCTGCGCCCGCACCGCATCGCCGTCGGCTGCTACGAGCGCGACGACGTCACCGGCAAGCTGCTGCGCACCGAGCGCGTCGAACTGGACGTCACCGGGGCCCGCACCGAGGTGCCGCAGCTGGTCGGCCGCGCCCGCCCGGCCGTCATCCTGCTCAACGACGACGACCTCTCCTACGCCAAGGTGCGGCTGGACGAGGCCTCGCTCGCCACGGTCACCGAGCACCTGGCCGACTTCGCCGAGTCGCTGCCGCGCGCCCTGCTGTGGGCCGCCGCCTGGGACATGACCCGCGACGGCGAGCTCGCCACCCGCGAGTACCTGGAGCTGGTGCTGCGCAACATCGACCGCGAGGGCGACATCGGCGTGGTGCAGTCGCTGCACCGCCAGACCAAGCTGGCCCTGGACCTGTACGCCGACCCGGCGTGGCGGCCGGAGGGCCTGGCCCGCTGGGCCGACGCCGCCCACCAGCACCTGCTCGCCGCCGAGCCGGGCAGCGACCAGCAGCTGGCCTGGGCCCGCGCGCTGGCCGCCGCGGCCCGCTCCGAGCAGCAGCTCGCCCTGCTGAGCGGCCTGCTGGACGGCAGCGTCACCGTGGAGGGCCTCAAGGTCGACACCGAGCTGCGCTGGGCACTGCTCGGCCGGCTGGTGGCGGCGGGCGTCGCGGACGAGAAGGCGGTCGAGGCCGAGCTGGCCGGCGACCGCACCGCGGCCGGTGAGCGGCACGCCGCCAGCTGCCTCGCCTCCCGCCCCACCGCGGCGGCCAAGGCCGAGGCGTGGGCGTCGGTGGTCGAGCGCCAGGACCTGCCCAACGCCGTGCAGGAGGCGGTGATCGGCGGCTTCGTGCAGACCGACCAGCGGGAGCTGCTGGAGCCCTACCGCGCCCGGTACTTCGAGGTGCTGGCCGAGGTGTGGGCCACCCGCTCCCACGAGATGGCCCAGCAGATCGTGGTCGGCCTGTACCCGAGCATCCACGTCTCGCAGGCCACGCTGGACGCCACCGACGCCTGGCTGGAGCAGGCCCAGCCGCCCGCCGCGCTGCGCCGCCTGGTGGTGGAGTCGCGGGACGGCGTGGCGCGGGCGCTGCGCGCCCAGGCCCGCGACCGCGCCGCCGGCGAGGCCCAGGGCGCCTGAGCCCGCCCCGCCCGGCCGTACACCGTCCCGCGGTGCACGGCCGGGCGGGACCCGGGCGTTTCCAGCCCGTGACCGGTTTCCCAGACGCCCCCCAGCCATCTCTCATCCAGTTCTCACCTACCGCTCATACGTTCTCGCCGAGTCCCACCACATCTGCGCCCTCACCGGGCCCGAACCGGGGATCGGCATGTTCTTCACCTACCTGCGGCGCGAACTGCGCCGCCGACGGCGCCAAGCGCTCGTCATCGCCCTCGGCCTGGCCCTGGGCATCGGCCTCGTCATCACCGTGACGTCGGTGTCCACCGGCATGCGGCAGGCGCAGGACGAGGTGCTGCACTCGCTCTACGGCGTGGGCACCGACATCACCGTCAGCCAGGAGCCAACCCCGCCCGGCGAGGGCGAGCAGGGCCAGGGCGGCGGCCCCGGCCGCTTCGAGTTCGGCCAGGACGAGGGCACCGAGGAGGGCGACAGCGCCGTCCGCGACCGGCTGACGCCCGCCATGGGGCAGTCCGTCATGGAGGGCTCCACCGTGCAGACGGTGGCCGGCCTGGACGGC
Organism: Allostreptomyces psammosilenae; assembly: GCF_013407765.1. GTDB lineage: Bacteria > Actinomycetota > Actinomycetes > Streptomycetales > Streptomycetaceae > Allostreptomyces > Allostreptomyces psammosilenae. The sequence continues at coordinate 1,081,361 of NZ_JACBZD010000002.1, read as the reverse complement.
GTGTCCGCCGCCACCGGAGCGCTCAACCTCACCAACGTGCGGGTCAGCGGCGACTTCAGCGGCTTCGCCGACCGCGTCCAGGGCGGGGACGGCCAGCCGGCCGCGCCCCCCTCCGACAACACCGAGCAGGGCCAGGGGCCCGGCGCCGCCATCGACGTGGAGTCGTTCACCGTCACCGGAGTGGACCCGGCGGTGAGCGGCATCGGCCCGCTCAGCTCCACGGAGATCACCGAGGGCCGCGCGCTCACCGAGGACGACGCCGACGCGGCCGTCGCACTCCTGGACTCCGGCTACGCCGCCGAGCAGGAGCTCGCGGTGGACGGCACCATCACCGTCGGCGGCGAGGACTTCACCATCGTGGGCATCGCCACGGCGGACGGCGGGGCGTCCTCCTCGAACGTCTACATCCCGCTGGCGAAGGCCCAGGCCCTCGCCGAGCAGGAGGACGCCGTCACCACCGTCTACGTCAAGGCCACCGACGCCACCCGGATCCCGGCGGTGAAGTCCGCCATCGCCGAGGCCCTGCCGGACGCCACCGTCACCGACGCCTCGGACCTCGCCGAGCAGGTCTCCGGCTCGCTCTCCAGCGCCTCCGAGCTGGCCGGCAGCCTGGGCCGCTGGGTGTCGGTGGCCGTGCTGATCGCGGCCTTCGCGGTGGCCTCGCTGCTCACCGTCTCCGCGGTGACCCGCCGGGTCCGGGAGTTCGGCACGCTCAAGGCGCTGGGTTGGCGCAGCCGCCGGGTGATCGGCCAGGTGATGGGCGAGTCACTGGTGCAGGGGGTCCTCGGCGGCCTGCTGGGCATCGCGCTCGGCCTCGGCGGGGCGGCGCTGGTCGGCGCCCTGTCCCCCACGCTGTCGGCCTCGGTGGCCCCGTCCACGATCACCGGCCCCGGCGGGATGCGCGGCGGGATGGGCGGCCCCGGAGGCGGCATGCGGCAGATCGCCGAACAGGCCACCCAGACGGTGCAGGTGCAGCTCACCGCGCCGGTGTCGCCTCAGGTGATCGCGCTGGCCGTGGCCCTGGCCGTCTCCGGGGGCCTGATCGCCGGCCTGCTCGGCGGCTGGCGGGCCTCCCGGCTCCGCCCGGCGGACGCGCTCCGCCGCGTGGAGTAGCGCGGCCGGCCACCCCCGTACCGCGGGCGGGCACCCCCCCCCGCCGGGCGAGCGCACCGCCCGGGTCCGCCCGCCCGCGATCCCACCCAGTCCCCCGCCGCTTCGAGGAGCACCGACCATGTACCGGCTCACCGGCGTCACCAAGACCTACCAGGCCAAGAACCGCACCGTCCCGGCCCTGCAGGACGTCGACCTGACCATCGAGGACGGCGACCTGCTCGTCATCCAGGGACCGACCGGCGGCGGCAAGTCCACGCTGCTGCAGATGCTCGGCGGCCTCGACCGTCCCACCTCCGGCTCGATCGAGCTCGACGGGGTGGACGTGGCGCGGCTCAGCGAGGCCAAGCTCACCCGGCTGCGCGCCGAGCGGCTCGGCTTCGTCTTCCAGTCGTTCAACCTGCTGCCGACGCTGAGCGCGCAGGAGAACGTGGAGACGGCGCTGGCCCCGCTGGGCGTCAGGGCGGCGGAGCGCCGCGCCCGCGCCACGAGCGCACTGGAGTCCGTGGGGCTGGGCGAGCGCGCCGGCCACCTGCCCTCGGAGCTGTCCGGCGGTCAGCAGCAGCGCGTGGCCATCGCCCGGGCCCTGGTGAAGGAACCCCGGGTGATCCTGGCGGACGAGCCCACCGGGAACCTCGACGAGGAGACCCGGGACGACATCATGGCCCTGCTGGAGGGGCTGTGGAAGGACCGCGGGCTGACCTTCGTGATGGTGACCCACGACAGTTCCATCGCCCGCCGGGCCCCACGGCTGGCCACGCTGAAGAAGGGACGGATCAGCCTGCGGGAGAGCGCCACGGCCGGCGGCTGAGCCAGCGACGGCCGGGCCACCCGCGGCCGGGCTCCCGGCGGCTGGGCTCCCGGCGGCTGGGCTCCCGGCGGCTGGGCCGCCGGTGGCCGGCGACCACGCGTTCCGGAGGGCCCGCGCGCCCTTCGGGGGCGGGGCACGGCTCGGGGAGGGCACGAGGGGCCGGCCGGCGGCACGGGCGGTGCGCCCGTGCCGCCGGCCGGCTCAGGTGTGTGGGAGGGCGGGCGCTGGGGCCCACGCGTTTCCCGCCACGCGGGTCAGGCGCCGCGCCGGCGGCCCTTCAGCATGTCGGGCAGCATGACCAGGCCGGCGATCACGAGGAAGGACAGCAGCGGGATGCCGACGAACAGCCCGAGCGTCTCGGCGACACTCAGGCCGGAGCCCGGGTCGTCGCCGTCGTCGCGCACCAGGGCGAACGCGGGGGACGACATCATCAGCAGCGTCGTGGTGCCGGCCGTCACGGCGCCGGCGCGCAGGGCATTCCTCATCACGACCTCAGGGTAGCGGGCACCCTCCGACCAGCCGCGGGCAGGGGGGCGGTGGCGCGCCGGGGGCGGGGCGGGGGCGCGGATCGGTGAATCTTCAAACGCCCCTAGGGAGGGCCTGGTGGTCCCCCCGATTTCCACGCTCTCATGGGTGATCGGCGTGGCGGTAGCGGGGAATTCCGGCCTGTGGATAACTCGGGAATCACCGATCGGAGAATCTCCGGGCCGGCTCTTCGGGCCGGATCTCCGGGCCAGCTCTTCGGGCCCGGTCTTCGGGCGCCACCGGATCTCCTGATCTCCGGGCGCCGGATCTCCGCGCCGGGTCCGGGGCGGGCGGTCGGGCCCCCGGGCCAGGTCCGAACCGGGCGCGTCCCGTACCCGCGCCCAAGCCGGGAGGGAACGCCGAGCGCGGGGCGGAAACCGGGCCACACGCCGGCGCTGAATACCGGGGCCGCGGCACGACGGGGACAGCTCGTTCCGGCGGGATGTTGCCGTCCGGGTCCGCTTCCGGGGGCGGCGCCGCGGGTATCCGTCTGACAGTCCGTCGCTCCGACGACCGGAGGTGCACCGTGGCACGGCCCGAAGGACTCCACGACGATCCGCCGGCGGACGGCGGGGCGAACGGCGGCGGCACGAACGACGGCGGGGGGAACGGCCGCGCGGGCGCCGGCGCGGAGGTGCTCGGCTCGCCGGACGGCGCCCCTCCGCCCACGCCGGGCCGGGTCCCGCCGGACGGCGGAGAACCGCCCGGTGCCCCGCCGGCCGCGCCGACGCCCACCGTCGGCCGGCGCGGCGACCACCTCCCCGATCACCTGCGCCGCCTGGCCGCCCTGCACGGCATCGACGTCTCCTACGAGAGCGGCGGCCGGGTACTGCCGGTGGCCGCCGAGACGGTGGTGGCGGTGCTGGCCGCGTTCGGCGTGGACGCCTCCGACGCGGCGGCCGGTCGGCGCGCCCTGGAGGAGTACGCGGCCCGCGACCGGCGCCGCCTGCTGCCGGCCTTCACCACCGCCGTCGCCGGCCGCCCGTGTTCCGTGCGGGTGCCGGAGGGAGCTCAGGTGTGGCTGGAGCTGGAGGACGGCGGGGAGATCCGCGACCTCCCCCGCACCCCGTACGCGGACCGGCGCGGCCTGCCGGAGGGGCTGCCGCTGGGTGTGCACCGGCTGCGGGCCCGGTTGGGGGCGGAGCACGGCCGGGGCGACGGGGGCGAGGTGACCGCCGAGGGCGCGCTCGCGGTGACGCCCCGGCGGCTCGGCCCTCCCCCGGGGCCCGGCTGGGGGCTCATGGCGCAGCTGTACTCGGTGCTCTCCCGCCGTTCCTGGGGCATGGGCGACCTCGCGGACCTGGCCGAGCTGGCCTCCTGGTCGGCCCGTGAACTGGGGGCCGGCTTCGTGCAGATCAACCCGCTGCACGCGGCGATCCCGGTGCCGCCCGCGGATCCCTCGCCCTACCGCCCCTCCTCGCGCCGCTTCCCCGATCCGGTGTACCTGGCGGTGGAGCGGGTGCCGGAGTACGCCCACCTGGAAGCGGCGGACCGGGCGAGGGTGGACGAGCTGGCGGCCCGTGCCCGCGCGCTGACCGGCGGGGTGCTGCGCGAGGGCGCCCTGATCGACCGGGACGCGGTGTGGACCCTCAAGCGCGCCGCGTTGGAGATCGTCCACCGGGTGGCGCGGGGCGTGGGGCGGGAGGCCGACTACCGGGCCTTCCTGGCCCGGGAGGGCGCGGCCCTGGAGGACCACGCCACGTGGTGCGCGCTCGCCGAGCGGCACGGCCCGGCCTGGCGGAGCTGGCCGGCCGCCCTCCGCGACCCGCGGTCGGCCGCGGTGCGCCGGGCGCGGGCGGACGCGGCCGACCGGGTGGACTTCCACCGCTGGTTGGTGTGGCTGTGTGAGGAGCAGCTGGCGGAGGCGCAGCGGCGGGCGGTGGCCGCCGGGATGCCGATCGGTCTGGTGCACGACCTGGCGGTGGGGGTGCATCCGGAGGGGGCGGACGCGTGGGCGCTGCAGGGCGTGCTGGCGCCGGGGGTGACGGTGGGGGCGCCGCCGGACGCCTTCAGCCCGCACGGGCAGGACTGGTCGCTGCCGGCGTGGCGGCCGGACGCCCTGGCGGAGGCCGGGTACGGGCCCTACCGGGAGTTGCTGCGCGCGGTGTCGCGGCACGCCGGGGCGGTGCGGGTGGACCACGTGATGGGGCTGTTCCGGTTGTGGTGGGTGCCGGAGGGGGCGCCGCCGACCGCGGGCGCGTATGTGCGCTACGACGCGGAGGCGATGGTGGGTCTGCTGGCGTTGGAGGCGCACCGGGCGGGGACGGCGGTGATCGGCGAGGACCTCGGCACGGTGGAGCCGGGGGTGCGGGAGGTGCTGGCGGACCGTGGGGTGCTGGGCACCTCCGTGCTGTGGTTCGAACGGGACTACGCCCGTGGGGCGGACGGGGTGTCCGGGCGGGCGCCGGTGCTGCCGCCGGGGCGCTGGCGTGAGCTGTGTCTGGCGACGGTGACCACGCATGACCTGCCGCCCACGGCGGCCCGGCTGTCCGGTGACGCGGTGCGGCTGCGGCACCGTCTCGGGCTGCTCGGCGGGGAGGCGGCGCTGGAGGGGGAGCTGGCGGCGGACGCGGTGGAGCTGGAGGAGTGGCTGGGGATCCTGGTGGAGGCCGGGCTGCTGCCGGAGGGGGCCGGGGAGGCGGTGGGCGCCGGGGGCGGGGAGGCGGGTGCCGGGGGTGGGGGTGAGGAGCTGGCGGAGCGGCGGGTGGTGGAGGCGCTGCACCGGTTCCTGCTGCGCACTCCGGCGCGGCTGGTGGGGGTGTGGCTGCCGGACGGGGTGGGTGACCGGCGTCCGCAGAACGTCCCGGGCACCTTCGACGAGTACCCGAACTGGCGGCTGCCGGTGGCCGACCCCCGGGGGCGCCCGCTCTCCCTGGAGGAGCTGGTGCGCAGCGACCGCCTGCGCTCGCTGGCCCGGGTGTTCGCCACCCGTTCCGCGCGCCGGTGACCGTGCGACCGCGTGGTCGCGCGGTCGCCTGATCGCGTGACCGCGTGTTCGACCGGGGCGCCGGGTGGCCTGATCCGGCCGTGGCCCGACCGTGGCCCGGCCGGGTTCCCGGCGGTGTGGCGGGGTGACGGGCGGGCGCGTCCGGGAGTGTCGTCCGCGTGTCTGACACCCCTGGCGCCCCGAGAGCGCTCCCCGTGCTCCGAAATCACGCATTAACGCGTTCTTCATCGGTTCAGGCCGCGGACGCGGCGGCACCTCACCCACTTGGGGGCCTACGCTGGTGTCCCGTGGCGCAACCGCATGACCTCACCATGGCCGAGCAGACCGAGCAGATCCGCCGCGGGAAACTCTCCCCGGTCGAATTGACCGAGCATTATCTGGCCCGAATCGAACGGTTGAACGACGAGGTGGGCGCCTATCTGTCGGTAAACCCCGAACGGGCGCGGGAACAGGCCGAGGAACTCGCGCGGCGGGCCGTGCAGTACCGCGCCGCGCGCCGCGAGGGCCTGCACGTCGATCCGCTGCCGCCGCTGCTCGGCGCGGTCGTGCCGATCAAGGACCTCACGCCCGTGGCGGGGCTGCCCTGCACCTACGGTTCGGCCGCCATGGACGGCTCCCGCCCCGCCCGCGAGGACGCCCGGGTGGTGGAACTGCTGCGCGACGCCGGCACGGTGATGCCGGGCAAGACCAACACCCCCGAGTTCGGTCTCCCGGCCTACACCGAGAACCGGCTGGCCCCGCCGGCGCGCTCGCCGTGGGACCTCCGGCTCGGCGCCGGCGGTTCCAGCGGGGGCGCCGCCGCCGCGGTGGCCGCCGGGCTGGCGTCCGCCGCGCACGGCACCGACGGCGCGGGGTCGATCCGCATCCCGGCGAGCGCCTGCGGCCTGGTGGGCTTCAAGCCGTCTCGCGGCCGGGTGACGACCGCGCCGGGGGGCGACGCCTCCGGGCTGGCGGTGCACGGCCCGATCGCCCGCACGGTCCTGGACGCCGCGCTGCTCCTGGACGCCATGTCGCGCCCCGAGCCCGGCGACCCGTTCCCCGCCGCGCCCTTGCTGACCGGGGAGAACTTCGCCCAGTACGCCTCCGACGGGTTCCGGCAGGCCCAGCACACCGGCCGCACGGCGCGGCGGCTGCGGATCGGCCGCTGGGTGGAGACCGACCGTGCGGGGCTGAAGCCGGACCAGGCGTGCCTGGACGCCTGGGACGAGGCGGCGGCGTTGCTGGAGTCGCTGGGCCACGAGGTGGTGGACGCGCACCAGCCGATGCGGGAGGGCGACCGGGAATCGTTCTCCGCGGTGTGGTCGGTGATGGCCGCCTACACCTCGGTGCCGCCGGAGCGGGAGGAGCGGCTGATGCCGATCACCCGCTGGCTGCGCGAGCGCGGCAAGGAGGTCGGCGGCGTGGAGTACGTGCGGGCGCTGGCGGCGATGCAGACCGTGGCCCGCCGCGCCTCGCGCGCCGTGGACCAGTTCGACGCCGTCCTGACGCCGACGCTGGCGCAGCTCCCCGCGGAGGTGGGCGCGCTCCGCGACGACGAGGCGCCGGAGGCGGACTTCGAGGCGCAGACCGACTTCACCCCCTACACCATGCTGTGGAACCTGACCGGCCGGCCGGCGGTGTCGCTGCCGCTGTCCTGGGCGCCGTCGCCGCTGGACCCGGGCCGGGAGGTCCCGGTGGGGGTCATGCTCTCCGCCCGGCAGGGGCAGGACGCGGCGCTGTTCCAGCTCGCGGGCCAGCTGGAGGCCGCCCGGCCGTGGGCGCACCGCCGCTCCCCGCTGTGGTGAGACGGCGCCGGGGGCGCGGCGGCGGGCGCGCGGCCCGGGCGTGAGGCCGCGGCGCGCGGGCGCGGGCGCGGACCGGTCCGCGCGTCCCCGCCCGCCCGCGCCCCCCGCCCGCGAGCCCGTTCGGGGCGCCGTTCCGCCTGGTCGCGCGGGGGTTTCCGGCCCGGCGCCGGGCCCTGCCACCGCGCATTACTCATCAGAGCTGACCATTGCGGCGGGCAGCGACGGATGTTGACACCCGGTAGGGCGGGTGGTGAGGTGTGGCGGCGGCACGGCCTGCCCGGGACGGTCCGGGGGCCGGTGATGTGCACCAGTCACCCGAGCGACGATGTGCGAGGTGTTGCGGGATGATGCACCGCCCTGCCGATGACGGATCCCGGCCCGCGCGGCCGCGCCGGCGGACCCGGCTGCGGGCCTTCGCGGGCCTGACCACGGTGGTCGTCCTGGGCGGCAGCCTGTCGGCCGCCGCCGCGCAGGAACCGCTGCCGACCACGGTTGCCGACACCGCGGCGGACGCGTCCGGGGACGCCGGCAGGCCGCGGGAGACCGAGCCCTCCCAGGTGACGACGGCCCGGGAGGCCGCCGACGCGGCGGCCGAGTCGGCGGCGCGGGACGGCCTCGGCCGGGGGCCGGAGCCCGCCACCGCCCCGGTCCGGGTCGGGGAGCTGGCGGCGCCCGAGGTCACGCCGCGTCCCCGGGAGGTGTCGGTCGCCGGCGAGGGCGTGGTGCTGACCCGCACGGTGCGGCTGGTGGCGCACCCGGGCGCGGACCCGGCGGCGCTCGGGGCGCTGCGCGGGCTGCTGACGGCGGCCGGGGTGCGGATCGTGGAGGACGCGGCGGAGGGTGCGGCGGAGGCCGACGCGGCCGTCGACGACGCGCTGACCATCCATGTCTCCGGTGAAGGTGGCGCCGGGGTGGCAGCGGCGCTGGAGCGGCTGTCCGCCGCCGGGCCGGACGGGCTCCCGGCCGGCGGCTACGTGCTGGCCGTCGGCACCCTCGACGCCGACGGCGGTACGGGCGGCGACGGAACGGGCGGCGAGGGCGACGCGGCCGCGCCCCCGGCCGGGCCGTCCGCAGCGGTCGGCGCCGGCACGGTGGTGCTCGCCGGGGTGGACGGGGCTGGGACCTTCGCCGCCGTGCAGACCCTGCGGCAGCTCGTGGTGGGGTCCGACGCCGGTCCCGCGCTGCCCGCCGTCCGGGTGCGGGACTGGCCGGGCACCCCCGTGCGCGGCCTGGTGGAGGGCTTCTACGGCCAGCCGTGGAGCCATCAGCAGCGCCTCGCCCAACTGGACTTCCTCGGCTCGACGAAGCAGAACGCCTACCTCTACGCGCCCGCCGACGATCCCTACCGCCGCGCCCGCTGGCGCGAGCCGTACCCGGCGGACCGCGCCGACGAGGTGCGGGAGCTGGTGGCACGGGCGCGGGCCAACCACGTGGAGCTGATCTGGGCGGTGGCCCCGGGGCAGTCGATCTGCCACGGCTCCGCGGCCGACGCCGAGGCGCTGACCGCCAAGCTGGAGTCGCTGTGGGAGCTCGGCGTGCGCCGCTTCCAGATCCAGTTCCAGGACGTCAGCTACAGCGAGTGGCACTGCGGCACCGACGGCGAGCTGTTCGGCAGCGGTCCGACGGCCGCCGCGCGCGCCCAGGCGCACCTGGTGGGCGAGGTGTGGGAGCGGCTGACCGCCCGGCATCCGCAGGCGCCCTCGCTGTGGCTGCTGCCGACCGAGCACCACCAGGACGGCGCCACCGAGTACCGCACGGCGCTGGCCGAGGCGCTGCACCCCTCGGTGCGGGTCGCCTGGACGGGTGTCGGCGTGGTGCCGGCCGAGATCACCGCCGAGCAGGTGGCGGAGGCCCGCGCGGCCGTCGGCCACCCGCTGGTGACCATGGACGACTACCCGGTCAACGACTACGACTCCGGGCGGCTCTTCCTCGGCCCGTACACCGGGCGCGCGCCGGAGGTGGCCACCGGGTCGGCGGCGCTGCTGGCGAACGCCATGGCGCAGCCGGTGGCCTCCCGGATCGCGCTGTCCACCAGCGGGGACTTCGCCTGGAACCCGGAGGGGTACGACGCGCAGGCGTCGTGGGAGGTGGCGCTGCGGCGGCTGGCCGGCGGGGATCCGGCCGCCGAGCGGGCGCTGCGGCTGCTCGCCGAGAACAGCGCCTCCTCGCCGCTGCGCGAGGAGGAGTCCTCCCCGCTGGCCGCCCGGATCGCCGCGCTGGAGGAGGCCGAAGCCACCTCCGCCTCGGGCGCCTCCGGTGCCGACGCGCCGCTGGCGGAGGCCGCGCGGGCGCTGCGCGCCGACCTCGCGGAGCTGGGCACCGTCCCGGAGGCGCTGGCCGGGTTGGCGGACGGGGAGCTGGCCCGGGAGGTAGGGCCGTGGCTGGAGGAGCTGGCGGGACGGGGCGAGGCCGGGGTGGCCGCCGTGGACGCGCTGACCGCGCTGCGCGGCGGGGACGGCGCGGAGGCCTGGCGGCAGCGGCTGGCCGCGCAGCGGGCGGCGCGGCGGCTGGCCGAGACCCCGCAGGAGGTCGGGGTCGGGGTGCTGGACGCGTTCGTGGAGCGGGTGCTGGCCCGGCACGACGCCTGGGCCGGGGTGGCCGGGGACGGCCGCCGGGCGACGACCACCATGCCGCAGGCCCAGGACCACGGCCCGGAGGCGATGGTGGACGGCCGCTCGGACACCTATTACTGGTCGGGCACGGCGCCGCAGCCGGGCGACGCCGTCGGCGTGGACCTGGGCACGGTGCGCCCGGTGGAGGCGGTCCGGGTGGATCTGGGCAGCGGCGTGCCCGGCGACCCGGGGGCGGGCGACGTGCTGGTGGAGGCGGAGCTGGAGTACTCCGACGGCGCCGGGGGGTGGCTGAGCGCGGGGCGGGTCAGCGGCTCGGAGACGGTGGAGGTGACGCTGCCGGAGGGCACGGCGGCGCGGTACCTGCGGCTGCGGGCGACGGCGGCGCAGGACCACGCGGTGGCGGTCCGTGAGTTCGCCGTGCGGGCGCCGGACGCCGTGGGCCTGCGGGCCCAGGTGGTCCCCGTGCCCGCCGACGACCAGCCGACCGAGGGGCGTCCCGCCGACGGCGCCGCCGCGGAGGGCGCGGAGGACGGCGGCGCGCAGGGCCGGCCCGCGGAGGTCCCGCCGGACGTCGCGCCAGAGGTCCCGGCGGACATCCCGCCGGACGCCCCGGCGGAGGGCGCGTGGCCGACCGTGTCGGGCGACGACGCCGCGGGGCCGAGGCGCGCGGTGGACGGCGACCTCGGCACGGCGTTCCCGGTGACGGCGGACGGCTCGGCGCTGGTGGTGCGGCTGTCCGAGGAGCGGCCGCTGGAGCGGCTCGCGGTGGCGGCCGCCCCCGCCGATCCGCGCCTGGACGCCGACGCGGTGCCGCCGGCCCGGGTGGAGGTGCGTGCCGCCGACGGCTCCTGGCGGGAGCTGGGTGAGCTGAGCGGCGGCTGGAACGAGTGGGACGCCGCCGACGTGCGGGTGGACGCGGTGCGGGTGACCTGGCCGGAGGGCACTGACGGGCTCCAGCTCTTCGAGGTCGTGCCGCGCTACGCGGACACCCCCGGCGTGTACGCGCGGGCAGAGAGCGCGCGGGCGCAGCCGCTGATCGGCGGCGACCCGGTGCGGGTGCCGCTGCGGCTGACCTCGGCGGCGGCCCGCGACGTCGAGGTGGCGGTGCGTGTGTCGGTGGACGGCACGGGCGTGACGGCCTCCGCGCCGGAGCGGGTGACGCTGCCGCGGGGCGGCTCGCTGCTGGTGCCGGTCGAGGTGGTGGCCGCCGCCGACGCGCCCTCCGGGGAGCGCCGGCTGGTGGTGCGCCTGGAGGCGGAGGGCCGGGTGGTGGAGCAGGTGGTGACGGTGGGGGCGTATCCGGCGGTGGGCTCGCGCGACCTCGCGGCGGAGGCCGGGGCCACCTCGTCCGGGGACGAGACGCCGGACTTCCCGGCCGCCGCGGCGGTGGACGGCGACCCGCTGACGCGGTGGTCCTCCCCGGCCGACGACGACGCCTGGCTGCTGCTGGACCTGGGGCGCCCGCGGCGGGTGGGCGAGGTGGTGCTGCGCTGGCAGGACGCCTACGCGGCGGCCTACCGGATCGAGGTGTCCTCGGACGGGCGGCAGTGGCGGACGGCGGCCACCGTGACCGATGGGCGCGGCGGGGTGGAGACGGTCCGGATGGACGCGGCCGACACCCGGTTCGTCCGGGTGCAGGGCGTGCGGCGGGCCACCAAGTTCGGCTACTCGCTGGTGGACGTCGAGGTGCGGGCGGTCGCCGAGTGACAGCCGGGGCCCCGGCCGGAGCCTCCCAGTCGCCGGCGGTGGCCACCGTGTGTCACCACTGCTCGGGGCGAGCGGGGGTTACCGCTACGTACGGAAGTCCCCCCTCGGTGGATCCTCCGGCGGGTGCAACCAAACGCGGCGCAGCGCGTCTTACCTGCTGACGCCCGGGCGGCTCCCCGCCTCCGGAGGGGGATGGCGGCGGAGTGCCCGGGCGTTCCCGCCGGGGTCCGGCGCCTCGGGGGAAGCGCCGGGGTCCGGCTACCGGGACGGGCCGTCCCGCCGGCCGGACTCCGCCCCGGTGTCAGGCCCCGATGCCGTCCAGCTCGGCTCCCTCGCGCAGCGCCGCCGTCGCCGCCCGGCGGGAGGCCACGTACTGGTCGCCGCCGTAGGGGCGCAAGTAGGGCAGCCAGCGGGGGTCGCGGTGCCCCGTGCCGATGATGCGCCAGGCCAGCCCGTGCGGTGGGGCGGGGGCCGGACGGATCCGCCATCCCAGCTCGGTGATGGGCCGGTCGGCCTTGAGGTGGTTGCAGCTGCGGCAGGCCGCCACCACGTTGTCCCAGGTGTGGGTGCCGCCGCGGCTGCGGGGCACGACGTGGTCGACGCTGGTGGCGACGGCCCCGCAGTAGACGCAGCGCCCGTGGTCCCGGGCGAACAGCGCCCGCCTGGTGAGCGGGACCGGTCCGCGGTAGGGGATGCGGACGAAGCGGGTCAGGCGTACCACGCTGGGCACGGGGAGGGTGTGGGTGGCGCCACGGACGACCGCGCCTGACTCCTCCAGGCACACCGCCTTCTGGGTGAGCACCAGCACCAGGGCTCGGCGCATCGACACGACCCCGAGCGGTTCGTGTGACGCGTTCAGGACGAGGACATGCGGCACGAATGCCTCCTTATCCGCCGGCGGCGCGTGGCTCGCGCCGGGACGATCTCTCCCAGTGTGGCCGTAGTTGCCCGATCCCCGCCAGCAGATGTCCACGCATGACATCCGTTGTTCACCCGGCGGTCGCGTACGGTGCGCAACCGGCCCGGGGAGGATCGGCGTCCGTGCCAGACGAGTGGGGTAGGAAGCGGATCGGCGCGGCCATGGCGGTCCCGCCCGGCGTTCCGGCTCCGTCGGGGCGGGGAACACCGGGGGCGGCAGGGGGTGGCCGGTGGCCGGCCGTGGCCGAAACGCGTCCCCGCGGGGGCGGAAAGCGGTGCCTGGCGGGTACGAACGGGCCGCATACTGGCGGCCGAGGAGCGGCATGGGAGGGGACGCCATGACACGGCACCGCGAGGGATGGGGCCGGGTGCTCCGCGCGTCCGGCGCCGGGCGGGACGGGGGGCGCGCGTGACCACGGCACCCGGCGCGGCGGCTCCCGTAGTGACGGCCGGCCCGGCGTCCCCGGCCGTGCCCGCCCCGCGGCGGCCGGGGCGCTCGCCCGCGACGGGCGGCGGCGCGCCGGACGGGCCCCGCCTGCCCCGCTGGCTGCGGGCGGTCCTGCCGCACACCACCCCGGGGCGGCTGCGCGGCTACGCGACCGGGCTGGTGCTGGTGCTGTCGGCGTTCGCGGTGCTGGGCGCCATGTCGGTGGCCGCCCGGCAGTCGGCCGCGGCCGACCTGCGGGAGAACGCCCGCCTGAGCACGGACGCGGGGGAGATACACCGGCTGCTCGCGGACGCCGACGCCGCGGCCTCGGCCGCGTTCCTGGCCGGCAGCGTCGCGCCGCCGGAACTGCGGCAGCGCTACGACGAGGACATCGCCCGGGCCGCCGAGTACATCGTGCGGGCGGCGGAGTCGCTCTCCGCGCCGACCGCCGCCGCGCCCCCGCCCGCCTCCGGACGGCCCACCGCCGGCCCGGACGCCACGGCGGACCCGGGGGCCTGGGCCGTGCCGCCCGCCACGGTCGCCGACTGCGCGGACGGCTCCGGCGGCGCGCGGGAGCAGGTGTGCGTCCTGAACAGCCAGCTGCCCGTCTACACCGGGCTGGTGGAGACGGCGCGGGCCAACAACCGGCAGGACTTCCCGCTGGGCGGCGCCTACCTGCGCACCGCCTCGCAGCTGATGCGCGACACCATCCTGCCGGCCGCGGAGCAGCTGTACCGGGTGCAGTCGGACCAGGTGCGGCAGGACCAGGAGCGGGCGACCGAGGTGCCGTGGGCGGCCGTGCTGCTGGGCGTCGCCGCGCTCGCGCTGCTCGGCCGCTCCCAGCTGTGGCTGTTCCGGCACACCCACCGGGTGCTCAACCCGGGCCTGGCCGGCGCCACCGTCCTGGTGCTGGGCACGGTGGCGTGGCTGGTGACGGCCGGGCTGGTCTCCTCGGAGCGGCTGCAGCGCAGCGAGGAGCAGGCGTTCGCCTCGGTGCGGACCCTGACCACGGCCCGCGCCGAGGCCCTGCAGGCCCGCGGCGCGGAGAACATGACGCTGGTGCTGCGCGGTGCCGGAGCGGACTTCGAGGCGGACTTCGTCGACCGGACCGCCCTGCTGGACGGCCGTGAGGCGGTGGCCGGCAGCGGGCCGGACCCGGACCTGGAGGCGCTCCGGGAGGAGTACGCCGCCCAGCCGCTCGGCGGCGGACTGGGCGACGCGGCCGGCCTCGCCGAGGACGGCGCCGGCCGGGAGCTGGTGGCCCGGGCGGATCAGGCGATGCTCGACTGGCGGGTGGTACACCAGCACATCCGCGCCAAGGACGACAACGGCGAGTACCCCGAGGCGGTGGAGCTCGTGGGGGCCACCGCGCAGCCGGGACCGGAGGAGGACGGGGCAGCGCCGGCGGAGCCCGTGGAGCTGACCGATCTCACCGCCACCACGGCCTTCGCCGCGCTGGACCAGGCGCTGGGGGAGGCGATCCAGCACGAGTACGGGCAGTTCGACCGGTACTCGGCGAGCGGGCAGGCGGCTCTGGCCGGCCTGGCGCCGGCCCTGGTGGCGCTGGCGGCGCTCGCCGGGACGAGCGGTCTGGTCGGCCTGAACCGCCGGTTGGCCGAGTACCGGTGACGGCGGTGCCGCGTCGATGGCGGGAGCGGGGCGATGGCGAGGACGAGAGGGGGCGGCGAGGGTGATGGCGACGGGCGAGGCTGAGGGGTACCCGAGCGCGGGGGCCGCGGCGGACGCCGGGCCGCGGGCTGCCCGGCGGGGCGGGGTGGGCCGCCGCGGCCGGTCGGCCGCCGCGCTGGCGGTGGCGCTGGCCGTGCTGCCGGGGGTGGCCGCCGGCGCGCCCTCCCCGAGGAGCGTGGCGCCCGCCGCGGCGGCGGCCGGCTCGGCCGCCGCGGTCCCGGCCGCCGCGGCGGACGACTGCGACCCGCGGATCAGCCTGAACCCGGACGGGCCGATCGAGGGCCCCGACGTCGAGGAGATCGTGCAGCGCGGCACGCTGGTGGCCGGGGTGGACCAGAACAGCTACCTGTTCGGCTACCGCCAGGCCTCGGACGGCCAGCTCGTCGGCTTCGACATCGACATCGTCAAGGCGATCGCCGAGGAGCTGCTCGGCGACGAGGACGCCGTGGAGTACCGCACCGTCTCCACCGCCCGGCGCTTCGAGGCGCTGCGGAACAACGAGGTGGACCTGATGGTCCGCACCGTCACCAGTACCTGCGAGCGCGAGGAGATCGAGGGCGTCGACTTCTCCACGCCCTACTTCACCTCCGGGCAGCAGCTGCTCGTCCCGAAGGGCTCGGGCTTCACGTCGATCGCGGACCTGGCCGGACGCCCGGTGTGCACGGCGGAGGGCTCCACCGGCGAGGCGGAGCTGGCGGATCCCGCGCACCGGGTCGAGGTGGTCACCACGGGCGAGCAGCTCGACTGCCTGGTCCGGCTGCAGCGCGGCCTGGTGGACGCCACGCTGAGCGACAGCGCCCTGCAGGCCGGTCAGGCGGCGCAGGACCCCCAGATGGAGGCGGTCGGGCCGCTGCTCACCGAGGAGCTGTACGGGGTGGTGGTGGACCGGGACGACCAGGCGCTGCTGCGCGTGGTCAACGGTGTGCTGGAGCGGTGGTTCGCCAGCGACAGCACGGAGCCCGGGGAGAGCTGGCGGGCCAGCTACGACTTCTGGCTGGCGGAGCACATGGGGCCCGCCGAGCCGCCGCCGGCCCCGCTGTGGCACGACTGACCCGCGGCAACCAGACGGACGGACGCCGGCCGCGAGAGGGCGCGGGCGCGAAAGGAGGTGGGATGCGTGTCCGGAGCTGTACTGAGCCGGGACGAGGTGGACGAGGCGCTGGAGCGGCTAACCGGTGAGCTGGACGCCGTGGAGTCCTCGCTGCTCGCGCTGGACCAGCACCCGGGCCGTCGCCTGCTGGAGGGTGCCCGGCTGAGCGGCGCCACCCAGGAGCGCTGGCAGCAGGTCCGCGCCCACTGGGACCTGCTGTGGCAGTACTTCGACGCCTACCGGGAGACGATCCGGGCGGCCAACCAGGTGCGCCAGCGGCGGGGCCGGCCCGGACCGGCCGAGCTGGCCGAGCTGACCGAGCTGCTGACCGGGCCGTCGGTGTCCTTCAGCGGCATCACCTACCCGGTACAACTGCGGACGCTGACCGGCCCGGAGCGCCCCACCGAGGACCTCACCCTCGCGGAGACCGTGGACCGCATGCGCGGCTGGTACACGGAGGCGGCCGACCTGGTCGCCGCGGTGGACGCGGTCTGGTCGGACCTCCCGCCGCGGGTCGACCTGCTGCTGGCCGAGCTGACCCGGGTGGAGGCGCTAGCGCAGGCGGCCCGCGCCACCGACCCGCCCGCCGCCGGCTGGTCCGCCCCGGTGGACCAGGTGCCGGAGGCGGAGGACGCCTTCCCCCGGGAGGTGCTGGCGGCGATCCGCGCCGACCTGGAGGGGCTGCGCGCCGCCGTGCTGCGCGACCCGCTGGCGTTCTGGCTGCCGCGCACCGCCCCGGAGGCGGCGAACGGCACGGTGAACGGGGCGGCGAACGGTGCGGCGACCGGGGCGCGGGCGGTGACCGGCGGGTTCGGCCCGGTTCCCGGAGAGCGGCGCGCCGCCCACCCGCGCGAGGCCCACGGCCGCGTCGACACCACCCGCTTCGACCAGCTGGCGCGGGCCGTGGACGAGGTGCGCGGCGACGTGCAGAGCCTGCTCCTGCTGCGCGAGGAGGCGGAGGACCGGCTGCGGCGGGTGGTCGCCACGGTGGCCGAGGCGAACGGCACGCTCGCCAGCGCCCAGGCGCTGCGGGCCGAGGTGCTGGCGAAGATCGCCGCGGCCGACGTGCCCGCGCTGCCCCGCCCGTCGACGTTCCTGCACGAGCGGCTGGCGGCGGCGGACCGGCTGCGCCGGGCCGGCCGGTGGACCGATCTGGAGCCGCTCCTGGAGGACGTGGAGCGGGAGGCGGCCTGGGAGCTGGAGCGGGCCCGGGCGGCGCTGGCCGAGGTGCGCGCCCCGCTGGCGGCGCGGGCGGAGCTGCGCGGGCTGCTCCAGGCGTACCGCGCCAAGGCGGCGCGTCAGGGGCGGGTGGAGGACCGTGAGCTGATCGAGCGCTACGACCACGCGCGGCAACTGCTGTGGACCGCCCCCTGCGACCTGCGGGCGGCGGAGGCCGCGGTGATGCGGTACCAGCAGGCGCTGGCGCGGCCGCGGTGACGGTGACGGTGACGGTGGAGACGGTGGCGGCGCCGGCGGTCGTGCCGGCGGTGGGGCGAGTGGGACGGGAACGGCTGAGATGACGGCGTGTGATCGACCGGGCTGCTCGGGCACGATCGAGGACGGTTTCTGCGACGAGTGCGGCCGCGCGCCGCTGGGGGGCTCCGGCTCGGGCACCGCGGCGACCGGCGGGACGGCCTCCACGACGGCCTCCACGACGGCGGGCTCCACGGCGGCGGGCGGAACGACGGGCACGGCGACGGGTACGGGCGCCGGGGCCGGCACGGCCGCCCGCGGCACCGGGACGGCGACGTCCACCGGTGCCGCCGGCACCGGCATCCCGGAGCGCCCCTCCCTCCCCGACGGCTCGCCCTGTCCGCGCGCGGGCTGCTCCGGCACCATGCAGGACGGTTTCTGCGACGAGTGCGGCCTGGCCGCGCCCGCCGCCGGCACCGGGCCGTCCTCCGGCGCCGGCGGCACCACCGGCACCGGCACCGGGTCGGGGGACGGCACCCTCGGGTCCGGCTCGGGCAGGCTGTCCAGCCGCACCGGCTCGGGGCGCACCGTCTCGGGACGCTCCGGCGGTTCGGTGTCGGTGATCACCCGCACCGGCACCGTCAGCAAGCAGCGCGGCCGGCTCGGCGCCGGGCTGGTGACGGTGCCGAGCGTGCCGCGGGTCGACCCGATGAGCGTGGTGCTCAGCGACCCGGAGGTGCCCGAGCGCAAGCGGTTCTGCAGCAACCACGAGTGCGGTCGGCCGGTCGGCCGGAGCCGGGACGGGCAGTCCGGCCGCTCCGAGGGCTACTGCACCAACTGCGGCACCCGCTACTCCTTCTCCCCCAAGCTGCACCCCGGGGACATGGTCCGCGACCAGTACGAGGTGCGCGGCTGCCTGGCGCACGGCGGCATGGGCTGGATCTACCTGGCCTGGGACCACAAGCTGGAGACCTTCGTCGTCCTCAAGGGCCTGCTGAACAACGGCGACGAGGACGCCATGCGGGCCGCCCGCCTGGAGCGCCAGTACCTGGTCTCCGCCTCGCACCCGAACATCGTCGAGGTGTTCAACTTCGTCGAGCACCCGGACCCGATCACCGGGCTGCTCGACGGCTACATCGTCATGTCGTACGTCGGCGGCCGGTCCGTGCGGCAGATCGCCGAGGAGCACCGGCGGCAGCACGGCGCCGGCGCGCCGCTGCCGGTCGAGCAGGTGATCGCCTACGCCCTGGAGTCGCTGAGCGCCCTCGGCTACCTGCACAGCCAGGGGCTGATCTACTGCGACCTGAAGCCGGACAACATCATCCAGTCCGAGGACACCCTCAAGCTGATCGACCTCGGCGCGGTGTGGAAGGTGGGCCCGGAGGGCGAGGGCACCGACGTCTTCGGCACCCCCGGCTACCAGGCGCCGGAGCTGGAGGAGGGGCACGAGCCCAGCGTCGCCTCCGACCTGTACACCGTCGCCCGGATGATGGCCGTCCTCAGCTGCAGGTTCCCCGGCTTCGCCAGGGAGCGTCGGCACGTGCTGCCGAGCCCGGAGGAGGCGGAGGTCTTCGCCCGGTACGAGTCGTTCCACCGGCTGCTGCTGCGGGCCACCGACCCCGATCCGCGCCGCCGCTTCGCCTCCGCGGAGGAGATGGCCGACCAGCTCACCGGGGTGCTGCGGGAGATACGGGCGCTGCAGACCGGGGAGCCCAGGCCCGCGCTGTCCACGCTCTTCGGTCACGAGCGCACCGTCGCGGACACCGAGCTGGTGGAGCCCCGCCCGGTGCTGGACGGCGGCGACGCCCCACCGGCCGGGGCGACGGCCGTGCGCCGTCTGGACCCGCGGGCGACCGCGCTGGCCCTGCCGCTGCCCCGGGTGGACGCCGGCGACCCGGCCGCGGCCTTCCTCGCCTCGCTGATGGCGCCGGACGCCGGCGAGACGCTGAAGCGGCTCGAGGCGGCCCCGGTGGAGTCCGTGGAGGTGCGGCTGCGCCGGCTGCACGCGCTGCTGGAGCTCGGCGAGTACGCCGGGGCGGGGGCGGAGCTGGACCAGCTCGCCGCGCTGGGCCGGGACTCCGCCGAGGACTGGCGGGTGGTGTGGTTCCGCGGCGTCCTCCAGCTGGCCTCCGGCAACCCCGAACCGGCCGCCGAGTCGTTCGACGCGCTCTACGACGCGTTCCCCGGCGAGGCCGCGCCCAAGCTGGCGCTGGCCGCCTGCTCCGAACTCCTCGGCGAGTACGACAACGCCGCGCAGTACTACCGGCTGGTGTGGACGACCGACCGCAGCTGGGTGAGCGCCGGCTTCGGCCTGGCCCGGGTGCTGCTGGCCTCCGGGGACCGGGCCGGCGCGGTGGAGGCCCTGGAGCAGGTGCCGGCGACGTCCAACAGCTACGTGCCCGCCCGGGTCGCCGCGATCCGGGCCCGGCTGCACGGACGGACGGCGGAGGAGTCGCTGCGCTCGGACCTGCTGGCCTCCGCCCAGGAGCTGGTCGGCCTCGGCGACCGCACCCTGGACGACACCCGCCGCCACCAGCTGCGGCTGGAGGTGCTGCACTCGGCCCTGGACTGGGTCACCGCCACGGGGCGGGCGAACGGGGCGCCGGCGGCGGGAACCGCCGGGGCCGTCGAGGACATCCTTGGGTACGAGTGCACCGACCACGGCATCCGCCTGGGGCTGGAGAGGTCCCTGCGGGAGATGGCCCGGCGCACCGAGGACCGTCGACTGCGCATCGCCCTGGTGGACCAGGCCAACCGAGTGCGCCCGAGGACGTGGACGTGACCGTGGCGACGAGGACCACCTGCCCCCGGTGCGGCACCGTCTCCGGCGCCGACGACCGCTACTGCGAGCAGTGCGGCGTGGACCTGCGCCGCCGCACCCTGTCCGCCGACCCCGACGCGCCGGAGGCCGGGACCGCGCCCGGGCGGGAGAGCGGACACCCCGGCGGCTCGGAGGTCCCGGACTCCCCGCCCACCCTGGTGCTGGGCCGCCGCACGCCGCCGGCCCGGCGGAACCGGCCGGCGGCGGGGCGCCCCGGGACCGAGCCGCACCGCCCGGCACGCTCCGCGGGGCCGCTCCCGGCCGGGCAGGCGCCCGCCGGGCAGGCACCGGCCGGAGGGGCCGGGGCCACCGCCGAGCAGGCGCCGGACGGGCGGGCCGGACAGGCCGGGCAGGGCGGGCAGGCCGGGCAGGGCGGGCAGGCCGGGGTGTGCGTCAACTGCGGCGCCGCCCAGGTGTTCACCGACGAGTACTGCGAGGAGTGCGGCCACGCCCAGCCCCGCCCCCGCGACCACATGGAGCGGCGTCAGCCCGGGGGAGCCGGCATCTCCGACCGGGGGCTGCGCCGGCGCCGCAACGAGGACTACCTCGCCCTGCTCACCCTCCCCCTGCCGGACGGGGAGACCGTCACCGTGGCGGTCGTCTGCGACGGGGTCGCCTCCGCCAACCGCGCCGACGAGGCCTCCGAGGCGGCCTGCGTGGCCTCCCTGGAGGCCGCCCGGCGGCTGCTGGAGCGGGGGGACGACGACCAGGCCGCGCTGCGGGCCGCCGCCGAGGCCGCCGCGGCGGCCGTGGGCGCCCTGGACGACCCCGGGGTGCCCGGCCCGCAGGGGCGGACGGCGCGCACGTCGCACCGGCGCCAGCTCGGTGCGCCGGCCTGCACCTGGGTGGCCGCGGTGGTCCGCGGCCACCGGGCCTGGGTGGGGTGGCTGGGGGACAGCCGCGCCTACTGGCTGCCCGACCGCCCGGTGCCGGCGGGCGCGGTCGCCGGCACCCCGGAACGCCTCACCGAGGACGACTCCTGGGCCGCCGACATGGTGGCCGCCGGGCTGCTCTCCGAGGAGGAGGCGCGGCGGGACCCCCGGGCGCACGCCATCACCGGATGGCTGGGCGCGGACGCGGAGGGCAGCCAGGCGCGGTTCGCCCGGCTGGATCCGGACTGCCCGGGGACGCTGCTGCTGTGCAGTGACGGACTGTGGAACCACCTGGAGGACCCGCGGGACCTGGCCGGCCGGCTCCCGTCCCGGCCGGCGTCCGATCCGCTGGGCGCGGCGCGCGACCTGGTCGCCGCGGCGCTGGACGGCGGCGGCCACGACAACATCACGGTGGCCGTCCTGCCCATGGCGCCGCCGGGCACCGCCACCGCGTCCTGACCACGCCCCGGCCACCCTCCCCGCCCCCGACGACTCCCGTCCGTCCACCCGCCCGCCATCCGCCGTCGACCCCTCCCGTACCCCCACCGCCACTCCCCCACCACCAGTACCGCCGCGTCGACGGGCCGACACCGGCCCGGTGACGACTCGTCCAGGCCAGTGAGACAGCACGTCGGCGACGTGCCCGAGATACGAAATGGAGCGCCCCATGAGCACGCCTTCCGGCGGCGCTGGAAACGGCGACCCGCGGTTCCGGCTGTCGGTCTACCAGAACGAGTTCCTCCCCGAGGGCGGCACCGAGGTGCACGCCGTGGTGACCGTCTCGGCGGAGGGCACCGGCAACGAGGCCCGCCACGGACGGTCCCCCTCCGACACCCCGCCCGGCGCCGTGGTCATCATGATCGACTGCTCGGGTTCCATGAACTACCCGGCGACCAAGCTGCAGGCCGCCCGGCAGGCCACCGCCGCGGCGATCGACACCGTGCGCGACGGCGTCGCCTTCGCCGTGGTGGCCGGCACCCACGAGGCGCGGGAGATCTACCCCGGCTCCGGCCGGATGGCCGTGGCCGACGAGCACACCCGCGCCGCCGCCAAGCACGCGCTGCGCCGCCTGCACGCCGACGGCGGCACCGCCATCGGCACCTGGCTGAAGCTGGCCAAGCAACTGCTGACGCCGTACGGCAGCGCGGTCCGCCACGCGATCCTGCTCACCGACGGCAAGAACGAGCACGAGGATCCCGCGACGCTGCAGGCCACCCTGGAGGAGTGTCAGGGCTGGTTCACCTGCGACTGCCGCGGCATCGGCACCGACTGGGAGGTGTCCGAGCTGCGCCGCGTCGCGGGGGCGCTGCTGGGCAGCGTGGACATCGTCGCCGACCCGGCCGGTCTCCAGGCGGACTTCGAGGAGGTCATGGCGCGCACCATGGCCAAGGAGGTGCCGGACGTCTACCTGCGGGTGTGGACGCCGAAGTTCGCCCGGCTGGTGTACGTCAAGCAGGTCGCGCCCACCATCGAGGACCTGACCGACCGGCGGATCGACGTGGACCCGCGCAACGGCGACTACCCGACGGGGTCGTGGGGTGACGAGGAGCGGGACTACCACATCTGCGTGCAGGTGCCGGCGCAGGGAGTGAACGACGAACTCGCCGCGGCGCGGGTGAGCCTGGTCACAGCCGGACCGGACGGTTCGCCGCAGGTGCTCACCCGCGGCCTGGTGCGCGCGGTGTGGACGGACGACCTGGAGCTGTCCACCCGGATGAACTCCCAGGTGGTGCGTTACACCGGGGAGGCGGAGATCGCCGAGGCGATCCAGCAGGGCATCCAGGCCAAGGGGAACGGGGACTTCGAGGAGGCCACCGCGAAGCTCGGGCGGGCCGTGCAGCTGGTCCACGCGGCCGGCAACACCGAGAAGAAGCTGCTGCTGGACAAGGTCGTGGAGATCATCGACCCGGCGAACGGCACGGTGCGGCTGCGCACGGACGTCTCCCGGGAGGACGACATGACCCTTGACGTGGCGTCGACCAGGACCGTGCACCGCCGGCCGCACTCCGGGCCCGGAGCCGGCCGGGGGCCGCGGTGACGGCGAGCGACACGCCGGTGCCGACGGGTCCGTCCCCGGCGGGGTCCGACACGAGGTTGTGTGGCAGCGCGCTCTCACTCCCTCCCGGAAGGACGTTAAGGTCTGGCCCGTGGCCTGTGTGTGCTCCGCGGGCCGGAACTCCCGGAGCGGGTGACCGCTCCGGATAACGGACGAAGCGCACTGCTCGCCAGTTGAAGGGTCTAGGAGGCTGACCAATGCCGCGATGTGGCGCCGGACACCACTCGGCGACCGACGACATCTGCTCGGTCTGCGGCATACCGATCGCCGGGGACCAGGGCCGGGGCGCGGACCAGCGCTTCGGCCCCCAGGGCTACCCCGGTGGCGGTAACCCGCCGATGCCACCGCCGCCACCGCGTTCGCCTTCCGGTGATCCTGAGTCGACGGCGTACATCCAGAACTGCCCCGTCTGCCACACCCCGCAGAGCGACCGTTTCTGCGAGGAGTGCCGCTACGACTTCGCCACCGGCATGCGGCACGACCCGCAGGGCCCCGGCGGGCCGGGAGCCGGCGCGCCGCGGCCTGGTGGCCCGGGCGGGCCGGGCGCGTTCCCGCCGCCGCCGGGTGGTGACGGGCCGTGGAACGCGCCGCCGCCCGCGCCGGGGCCCCGT
Source organism: Allostreptomyces psammosilenae (assembly GCF_013407765.1). Lineage (GTDB taxonomy): Bacteria > Actinomycetota > Actinomycetes > Streptomycetales > Streptomycetaceae > Allostreptomyces > Allostreptomyces psammosilenae. The sequence goes on along the minus strand of NZ_JACBZD010000002.1, from coordinate 1,058,007 downwards.
CAGCCGACCGGGGAGACCTCCCGTTCCTTCTTCGAGCCGGCGGGGCGCCCCGGCCTGCCCGGCGGCGGTCCGGGCGGCCCCGGTGGCCCCGGTCCGGAGCCGGGCGGTCCGCGTTTCGACGGCCCCGACGGTCCGCCGAGCGGCGGCCGGCCGGGCAACTTCGAGCGGGTCGGTGGCGGGGACTCCGCTCCGCCGCCGCCCCCGCCCGCCCCGCCGGGCGGACGCGGCATGGACTTCCCGCCCGGATGGACCCGCGAGCCCGCCCCGGCTCCCGGCCGCTCCGGTGGGCCTGGTGGGCCTGGTGGGCCGAACGGCCCGTCGGGTCCCGGTCCGCGCCCGGACGGCCCGCGCTTCGACGGCCCCGGACCGGAGGGACCCCGTTTCGACGGCCCCGGCCCCGACGGCCCCCGCTTCGGCGGGCCCGGCCCCGACGGACCCCCCGCACCCGGCGGGCCCCGATTCGACGGCCCCGGACCGGAGGGACCGCGCTTCGACGGCCCCGGCCCCGACGGCCCCCGCTTCGGCGGACCGGGCCCCGACGGCCCCCCGCCGATGTTCCGTAACGACCGCGAAGCCCCCGGCCCGAACGGACCGGGCGGCCCCGGTGCGCCCGGCGGTCCCCGTTTCGACGGGCCCGGCCCCGACGGGCCCCGCTTCGGCGGACCCGGCCCCGACGGCCCCCCCGCACCGGGCGGCCCCCGCTTCGACGGGCCGCCGCGCCCGGACGGTCCGCGCTTCGACGGCCCCGGACCGGAGGGACCGCGCTTCGACGGCCCCGGCCCCGACGGCCCCCGCTTCGGCGGACCGGGCCCCGACGGCCCCCCGCCGATGTTCCGCGACGACCGCGAAGCCCCCGGCCCGAACGGACCGGGCGGCCCCGGTGCGCCCGGCGGCCCTGGCGGCCCCCGCTTCGACGGCCCGCCGCGCCCGGACGGGCCCCGCTTCGGCGGACCCGGCCCTGACGGCCCTCCCGCCCCCGGCGGCCCGCGCTTCGACGGCCCCGGACCGGAGGGACCCCGTTTCGACGGCCCCGCCCCCGGCGGCCCGCGCTTCGACGGCCCCGGACCGGAGGGACCCCGTTTCGACGGCCCCGGCCCCGACGGCCCCCGCTTCGGCGGACCGGGCCCCGACGGACCTCCGGTGCCCGGCGGGCCCCGCTTCGACGGGCCGCCGCGCCCGGACGGACCTCGTTTCGACGGCCCCGGGCCGGACGGACCGCGCGGTGACTTCCGCCCGGACGGACCGCCGCCCGGGCCGGAGGCCGAGCGCCCGGACGGTCCGCGCTTCGGCGGTCCCGGTGGACCCGGCGGACCTGGTGGACCGGGCCCGGACGGCCCGGGTGGCGACTTCCGGGGCGACCCCTTCCGCTCGGAGGGGCCGCGGTTCGACGGTCCGCCGCGTCCGGACGGTCCGCGCTTCGACGGCCCCGGTCCGGAGGGTCCCCGTGGCGACGGGCCGCCGCCGATGTTCCGCGACGAGCGGAACCCGGCGGGCCCCGGTGGCCCCGGGGCGCCCGGCGTGCGGGAGTCGTTCCGAGGTGACGGCCCCGGCCCCGGTGGGCCGGGCCCGAACGGGCCTGGTGGCCCGCGCTTCGGCGGTCCCGGTGGCCCGGGCGGTCCCGGTGGACCCGAGCAGCCGTTCCCGCAGGGTGGTCCCGAGCCCTACGGCCCGCCCGGAGGTCCCGGAGGTCCCGGCGGCCCCGGCGGTCCGCGCTTCGACGGACCCGGAGGCCCCGGCCTCCCCGGCCCCGGTCAGCCGGGCGCCGGTCCGGGAGGCCCGGGTGGTCCCGGAGGCCCGGGTGGTCCGGGTCCGATGCCCGGCCCCGGCGGCCCGGGTGGGCCGGAGCAGGGTCCGCCGCAGCAGGCGCAGTGGACCGCGGTGATCAACGCCGACTGGGACTACTTCCAGGCGGTGCTGGCGCGCAGCGGCCCGGAGGCGCAGGGCCTGTTCTTCCCGCCCTACTGCCCGGAGCGGCGAATCCCGCTCACCGGCCGGCAGGTGCGGATCGGCAGGTACAGCGCCAGCCGGGGCGAGCGTCCGGAGATCGACCTGGCCGAGGCGCCGGCCGACCCCGGGGTCTCGCACGTGCACGCGACGCTCGTGCTCCAGGCGGACGGGAGTTGGGCGGTGGTGGACCTGGAGTCGACCAACGGCACCACGATCAACGGTGCCGTGGAGTCGCTCCCGTCACACCAGCCGTTCCCGCTGCGGCCGGGCGACCGGGTGCACGTGGGCGCCTGGACCACGATCACCCTGCACCGGGGCTGAGTCCCCGGCGCGGCCCCGGACGGGCGCGGCGCGGTGTCCCCGCGCCGCGCCCGTCGGGGCCACCCCGGCGGGGTGGCAGCATGGAGGGGTGAACGAGATTCCGGTGGGGACCCCGAGCAGCGTCACCTTCTACGAGGCCGTCGGCGGCGAGGAGACGTTCCGCCGCCTGGTGCACCGCTTCTACCAGGAGGTGGCGGCGGACCCGATCCTGCGCCCGATGTACCCCGAGGAGGACCTCGGGCCGGCCGAGGAGCGGCTCGCACTGTTCCTGATGCAGTACTGGGGCGGTCCGCGTACCTACAGTGACCGGCGGGGGCACCCGCGGCTGCGCATGCGGCACATGCCATTCCGGGTGGACCGGGCGGCGCACGACGCCTGGCTGCGCTGCATGCGGGCCGGCGTGGACGAGCTGGAGCTCCCGGAGGAGCTGGAGGCCCAGCTGTGGAAGTACCTCACCTACGCGGCGGCCACGCTGATCAACACCCAGGAGGGCTGACGCCCCGGCGGGTGCCGCGGCCCGGCGTCCTTCGTGGACGGAGTCTTCCGCCAGTCGGAAGGTAAGCTTCCGCGGACGGGCAGGGCAGGGCAGGCCGCACCGGAAGGACGGACGCGAGGTGCCGCAGGGCAGCAACGACAAGGCCAGGAGCTCGGCGGGGGGCGTTCAGTCGCTGGAGCGCGCGTTCGAGATCCTGGAGCGGATGGCCGACGCCGGCGGTGAGGTGGGCCTGAGCGAGGTCGCCGCCTCGACCGGTCTCCCGCTGCCGACGATCCACCGCATCGTGCGCACCCTGGTGGCGACCGGCTACGTCCGCCAGCAGCCCAACCGGCGGTACGCGCTCGGCCCCCGGCTGATCCGCCTGGGCGAGCAGGCCGAGCGCCTGCTCGGCCGCTGGGCACAGGCGCACCTGGCCCATCTGGTCGAGGTGACCGGCGAGACGGCCAACATGGCGATGCTGGACGGGGACGCGGTGGTGTACGTCGCGCAGGTGGCGTCCCAGCGGCATTCGATGCGGATGTTCACCGAGGTCGGGCGGCGGGTGCTGCCGCACTCGACCGGGGTGGGCAAGGCCCTGCTGGCCCAGCTCCCGGTCGAGGAGGCCGACGCGATCATCGCGCGCACCGGGATGCCCCCCGCCACCCCGTACACGATCACCGACCCGGAGTCGTTCCGGGAGGAGCTGGCGCGCATCCGCGGTCGGGGCTACGCGGTGGACGACAACGAGCAGGAGGTCGGGGTGCGCTGTCTGGCCGTGGTGGTCCCGCACTCCCCGACGCCCGCGGCCATCTCGGTCTCCGGCCCGGCGGGGCGGGTGACGGACGACGCGGTGGCCCGGATCGTGCCGGCGCTGCAGGAGACCGCCGCGGCGTTGTCGGCGAGCCTGGCGCCGGCCGCCGCGGCGGAGCCCGAGGCCGGCTGACGTCCGGCCCGCACGCCCGTCCGGCAGGCCCGTACCCGCCGCGCGGTCACCGCTGGCGGGTGAGGGTTCCCTCGGGGGTGCCGGCGGCGTCGGAGAGGGATTCGTAGCGCAGCGTGCCGTCCTCGCGCGCGCTGAGCCGGACCCGCTCCCCCACGACGCAGAAGTCCGCGGTGCCGGCGGTGAGCTCGGTGCCCTCCACGACCACCGAGCCCTCCTCGACCTCGACGAGCGTCCCCACCCCCGCGCAGACCAGGTCCAGGTCCACGCCCAGGTAGGAGGCGCGGTTGCCGGCCTCGTAGACGACATCCCCGACGGCGCCCTCCCGGATGGTCATGGTGACCTCGCCGCGCACCCCGAGGTCGGACTGCACGGTTCCGGTCCAGGTGCCGACGTACTCCTCCGGCAGCCGCTCCCCGCTGACCCGCTCGGCGGTCGGCGTCGGGGTGGGGTCGGCGTCCCCGCCCCGTTGCCCGCCGTCGCCGAGGAACCGGGCGCCGGCCAGGCCGGCCGCCAGGGCCGCCGCGGCGGCGACGGCGACCGGTGTCCAGCGTCGTCGGCGCGTGCCCGGGCGCGTCGGTGCCGGCGCCGGCGCGGTGGCCGCGCCGATGGTGGGCGGGTGGCCGCCGTCCGGCCGGCTGGAGGGCGCGGTGCCGCCTTCCGCGTTCCGGACCGGCGGCGGCGGAGGCACGGGCGGTCCGGAAGGGGCAGGAGGTGCGGAAAGTACGGGAGGTGCGGGAGGTACGAGGGGTGCGGGAGGTGCGGAGGGTGCGGGGGGTTCGTCGGCGGCCTCGAAGTCCAGGATCTCCGCCGCCCGCCGGCTGATCATCTCGGCGACGGCCGGCGGCAGCCAGCCGCCGCGGGTGAGGGTCCGCACGCCCTCCCCGCGCGGCGGCAGGGCGTCGAGCAGTTCCTCCACGGTGGGGCGGTCCGCCGGCTCCTTGGTCAGGCAGCGGCGGACCAGCGGGCGCAGCGCCTCGGAGACGTCGTCCAGCCGCGGCTGGTCGGTGATCGCCCGGACCAGCAGGACCTCCGGCGGCCCCTGGCCGAACGCGCCGACGCCGGTGGCGGCGTGCACCAGCACGGCGCCGAGGGAGAAGACGTCGCTGGGCGGCCCCACCGGCAGGTCCCGCTGGTTGTTGATCTGCTCGGGCGACATGTAGCCGGGCGAGCCCAGCGGCAGCCCGGTCCGGGTGAGCACGCTGGCGTCGGCGGCCCGGGAGATGCCGAAGTCGATGAGCCGGGGGCGGTCCACGTCCAGCAGCACGTTGGACGGCTTGAGGTCGCGGTGCACCAGGCCGGCCCCGTGCACGGCGCGCAGCGCCTCGGCGAGTCCGGCGCCGAGCAGGCGCACCGAGCGCTCGGGGAACGGCCCGGCGTGGCGGACCGCCTGGCTGAGCGAGGGCCCGGGCACGTACCGGGTGGCGAGCCAGGGCCGCTCCCCCTCGGTGTCGGCGTCGAGGACGGGGGCGGTCCACTCCCCGCCGACCCGCCGGGCGTCGGCCACCTCGCGGCGGAAGCGCGTCCGGAAGTCCTCGTCCTCCGCGAGGTCGGGGCGGACGACCTTGACGGCGACGTTCCGGCCGCCGGGGCTGCGCCCGAGGTACACGCGGCCCATGCCGCCCGAGCCGAGACGGGCCACGATCCGGTAGGGGCCGATCCGGCGCGGGTCGTCGTCGGCGAGCGGGTTCATCTGGTGGTGTCCCCCGTGGAGTGTCGTCGTGCCGGGGCCCGTGCGGGTGTCGCGCCCCACCGGCGTCGCACCGGGCGGGCCCCGGACCAGGCGGTGGCGGGCGGGCGGCAGCCACGTGCCCCTGGCCGGTGCGCGTGGGGACAGCAGGATACGGACAGGCGGCCCGTCGCACCTTGAGTTTCCGCATCGTAGAAACTAGCCTCCATTCCACGGATTTACCGATCCCTCATGGCGGACGACGCCATCGTGTTCGCCCCGGCCAACCCGGATCCGGAGGTCCACCCGGCGGTCGCCGGGGAGCACGCCGCGGTGGTCGCCACCGGCCGCAGCGACTGAACCAACCGTGCCGTGCCGGCCGCCCGCGCGGGGCCGGCACCGCGTCGAAGGAGCCTTCCACCATGTCGTCCTTCCCCTCCTCCACCGCCCCCTCGGCGCCCGTGGAGACGGCCGTCCCCGGAGTCACCCTGACCGCCGGCCAGGTGGAGCGCGCCGAGGAGGTGCTGACGCCCGAGGCGCTGGCCTTCCTCGCGGAGCTGCACCGCGCCTTCACGCCGCGCCGCGACGAGTTGCTGGCCCGCCGCCGGGAACGCCGCGCCGAGATCGCCCGCACCGGAACCCTGGACTTCCTGCCGGAGACCGCCGCGATCCGTGGCGGCGACTGGAAGGTCGCCCCGATCCCGGACGCGCTGCGGGACCGCCGGGTGGAGATCACCGGCCCGACCGACCGGAAGATGACGGTCAACGCCCTCAACTCCGGTGCCCGGGTGTGGCTGGCCGACTTCGAGGACGCCTCGGCGCCCACCTGGGCCAACGCGGTCGGCGGACAGATCAACCTGATCGACGCCTACACCCGCCGCATCGACTTCACCACCCCCGAGGGCAAGGAGTACCGGCTGAAGCCGGACGCCGAGCTGGCCGTGGTGGTGGCCCGCCCGCGCGGCTGGCACCTGGACGAGCGCCACCTGCAGGTGGACGGCGCACCGATCCCCGGGGCGCTGTTCGACTTCGGGCTGTACTTCTTCCACAACGCGCGCCGGCTGGTGGAGCGCGGCGCCGGCCCCTACTTCTACCTCCCCAAGCTGGAGAGCCACCTGGAAGCCCGGCTGTGGAACGAGGTGTTCACCTTCGCCCAGCGCCACGTCGGGCTGCCGCACGGCACGGTGCGCGCCACCGTGCTGATCGAGACCATCACGGCGGCGTTCGAGATGGAGGAGATCCTCTACGAGCTGCGCGAGCACGCCTCCGGCCTGAACGCCGGCCGCTGGGACTACCTGTTCTCCATCGTGAAGAACTTCCGGGACGCCGGGGCCCGGTTCGTGCTGCCCGACCGCAACGCGGTCACCATGACCGCGCCGTTCATGCGGGCCTACACCGAGCTGCTGGTGCGCACCTGCCACCGGCACGGCGCCCAGGCGATCGGCGGCATGGCCGCGTTCATCCCCTCCCGCCGGGATCCGGAGGTCAACGCCCGGGCGCTGGAGAAGGTGCGGGCCGACAAGGAGCGCGAGGCCCGGGACGGCTTCGACGGCTCCTGGGTGGCCCACCCGGACCTCGTCCCGGTGGCCAGGGAGTGCTTCGACGCCGTCCTCGGCGACCCGGCCGCCGGCGGCCGGTACAACCAGGTGGACCGGCTCCGGGAGGACGTCGAGGTGACCGCCGCCCAGCTGCTGGACGTCGCCTCGGCCGACGCGCCGACCACCCAGGAGGGCCTGCGGAACGCCGTCGCGGTGGGCATCCGCTACATCGAGGCGTGGCTGCGCGGCTCCGGCGCGGTGGCGATCTTCAATCTGATGGAGGACGCCGCGACCGCGGAGATCTCCCGGTCGCAGATCTGGCAGTGGATCCACAACGGGGTGGTGCTGCGGGACACCGGCGCCAAGGCCACCGAGGAGCTGGTGCGCTCGCTCGCCGCCGAGGAGCTCGACGGGCTCCGCGCCGAACTGGGCGAGGAGGCGTTCGCCGCCGGTCGCTGGGAGACCGCCCGCGACCTCTTCCTCCAGGTGGCACTGGACGAGGAGTTCACCGACTTCCTCACCCTGCCGGCCTACCGGCTGCTGGACTGACCGGCGCCCGCGGCGGGCGTGGCGCCGCACCGGCGCGGCGCCCGCCGGCGGCCACCACGAGTCAACATTTCGGTACGCTCCGTGCCGGGCGTGGCCCATCTCATAGATCGATTGTCCGAATTCGCCGCTTCTGCCTGGTTGTCCGCCGCTCTCCGGGCGACACTCGGAAAACGTGCCCCGAACGGGCGCGGCCAGCGTCCGGTGCGCCGCACGGCGGTCACCGAGGTGCCGCACCGCCGCGCCACCGGCCGACGGAGAAGGAGACGAGCGGGTGAATCGGACGACCGGCGAGCGCCAGCGGTACGACGGCGAGGGCGGCCAGCGGCCCAGACGGGCCCACCCCCGCCGCACCGCCGCCGTGCTGGCCCTGCTGACCGGAGTGCTGCTGACGCTCACCGCCTGCTCCGGAGGCGGAGCGGGCGGTGCGGGCGGTGCGGCGGCGGCCGGCGCCTCCGGGACCTCCTCGGCGCAGGAGCGCCCGGCCGACGAGCCCACCTCCTCCCCCACCCCCTCCGGGGCCGTGGTGACCTTCGCCCCGGGCGACGGCGCCACCGGCGTCCCGGTGGACCGGCCGGTGGAGGTCACCGTGGAGCGCGGCGAGCTGACGAAGGTCGTGGTGACCGACCCGGAGGGCAGCGAGGTCGACGGGACGCTGCGCCCCGACGGCAGCGGCTGGACCTCCACCACCTCGGCGGAGGACCGCCTGTGGATGGACACCGAGTACACCGTGACCGCCACCGCGACCGGTGAGGACGGCCGCTCCTCGACCAGCACCGCCAGCTTCACCACCACGGCGCCGGAGGAGACCTTCATCGGCTACTTCACGCCGGAGGACGGCACCACCGTCGGCGTCGGCATGCCGGTCTCGATCAACTTCGACCACCCGATCAGCGACGAGGACAAGGCCGGCGTGGAGCGGGGGATCACGGTCAGCACCTCCTCCGGGCAGGAGGTCGTCGGCCACTGGTTCAGCGACACCCGCCTGGACCTGCGACCGGAGGAGTACTGGGAGGCGGGGTCCACGGTCTCGCTCAGCCTCCGGCTGCGGGACGTCGAGGGCGCCCCGGGGGTCTACGGCACCCAGTCCAAGGACGTCACCTTCCGGATCGGGCGGGAGCAGATCAGCACGGTCGACGCGGCCGCGCACACCATGACGGTGGAGCGGGACGGCGAGGTGATCCGCACCATCCCGGTCTCCACCGGCGCGGACGACAACGCCACCTGGAGCGGCGCCCTGGTGGTCTCCGAGAAGCTGGAGGAGACCCGGATGAACGGCGACACCGTCGGCTTCGACGGCGAGTACGACATCGCCGACGTGCCGCACGCCATCCGGCTGACCAGCTCCGGCACCTTCCTGCACGGCAACTACTGGACGCCCGAGTCGGCGTTCGGCACCGCCAACACCAGCCACGGCTGCATCGGCCTGGCCGACGTCAAGGGCGGGGACGACGACTCCACGGACGCCGCCTGGTTCTTCGACAACACCATCACCGGCGACGTGGTCAACGTGGTCAACTCCGACGAGGAGACGGTCGCCCCGGACAACGGCTTCAACGGCTGGAACATGTCCTGGTCCGAGTGGGTCGAGGGCAGCGCCCTGCACTGACCGGCGCCCCACGCGGGTCCCGAGCCCGCCGTCCCGCCTCCCCCCACCCGGGGTGGCGGGACGGCGGGCTTTCGCACACAGGGCCGAAAAATCGCCTCCGGCCTTCATGACGGATCATCATCTACCTGATCATTACGGTCACTTCGCGCAACATTTCGGTCATGGGGCGCTGCTATGCTCACCGCGCGGTGAACCGGCCGGTGCTTCTACCGCACGCGCGTGTCGCCTCTCGCCCGCCCGGCTCCAGGAAGACAATGAGACGCCTGTTACGCAGACCCACCGCGTCGAGCAGCCCGGACAACGTCCAGCGCCGCAGCTCGCTACGCACCTCACTCCTCCTCCTCGTGCTCGTCCCGTTCCTCGCGCTGCTGGCCATCTGGCTGCCGAACGCGAGCGACGCGTACAACGACGCGATGGACCTCAACGACGCCGCGGGCATCGCCGAGGACGCCGGCCTGACCACCTACGAGCTGATGGGGCAGCTCCAGGAGGAGCGGCGGCTGTCCGGCGCCTGGCTCTCCGAGGGGACCGCCGACGCCCGCACCGCGCTGGAGGAACAGCGCGGCCGCACCGACGCCGCGGTGGACAGCTTCCGCGCCGCCTCCGAGGAGGCGCTGAACAGCAGCAACTCCAGGGTCGTGGAGGACACCCGAACCGTCCTCGACGACCTGGCCGAGATGTCCGCGCAGCGCGCCCTGATCGACGAGCGCAGCTCCGAGTCCGGGCCCGCCGCCGCGGCGTACGTCAACCGGGTCATCGACCACCAGATCCACCTGTTCCAGGAGCTCACCAACCTCGACAGCGCGCCCGAGGTCGCGGAGGGCGGCCGCTCCATGGTCGCCCTGTTCCGCGCCACCGAGCTGCTCTCCCGCGAGGACGCGGTGATCTCCAGCGGCCGGATCGACGCCCGGGTGCACCAGGAGTTCATCGAGAACGTCGGCGTCCGGCGCCACCTGCACGCCATCGAGATCGAGCCCATGCTGACCGGTGGCGAGCGGGAGGCCTTCGCGGCGATCACCGGCAGCCCCGAGTGGCAGGCCATCGAGGCCACCGAGGACGCCGTCCTCGCCCGCGGCATCTCCGGGGACCGCGCCACCCCGCTGCCGTCCGAGGCGGACGAGTGGCGCGACGCCATCGCCACCGTCGGGCCCCAGCTGGCCGACCTCAACCGCGACCGGCTCGCGAGCCTGGTCCGCACCGGTGACGACGGCGTGCAGTCCACGCTGCTGTCCACCGCCCTGCTGACCGCGCTCGGCCTGGTGGCCGTGGTGATCTCCGTGCTGCTCTCGCTGCGCATCAGCCGCTCGCTGATGAACCGGCTGGACACGCTGCGCCGCGCGACCGTCGAACTGGCCGAGGAGCGGCTGCCCGACGTGGTCTCCCGGCTGCGCCGCGGCGAGCAGGTGGACGTCGAGGCCGCCACCGCGGAGCTGCCCACGTCCACCGACGAGCTCGGCCGGGTCGCCGCCGCCTTCAACAGCGCCCAGCACACCGCCGTGGAGACCGCCGTGCAGCTCGCCCGGCTCCGCGACGGCACCACGGGCGTGTTCGTGAACATCGCGCACCGCATGCAGGCCCTGCTGCACCGCCAGCTGAGCATGCTGGACGAGGCGCAGCGCCGCCACGAGGACCCTGCCTACCTGGCCGAGCTGTACGCGGTGGACCACCTGACCACGCGCATGCGCCGCAACACCGAGAGCCTCGCGGTGCTCGGCGGCGTGCTGCCGCGGCGGCGCTGGCGCCGCCCGGTGCCGGTGGTCGACGTGCTCCGCAGCGCGGTGGCGGAGACCGAGCACTACGCGCGGGTGAACGTCGGTGACGCCAGCACCGCGCGGCTGGCCGGCCCCGCGGTGGGTGACACCATCCACCTGATCGCCGAGCTGGTGGAGAACGCCACGGTGTTCTCGCCCGCCGACACCCGGGTCACGGTGAACGCCGAGACGATCCCGCACGGCGTGGTCATCGAGATCGAGGACCGCGGCCTGGGCATGCCCCGGGAGGCGTACGACGCGGCCAACGCGCTGCTCGCCAGCCCGCCGGAGTTCGACCTGCTCGCCCTGGACGACGACCCGCGCATCGGCCTGTTCGTCGTCTCCCGGCTGGCGGCCCGGCACGGCATCAACGTCACGCTGCGCCGCTCGGCGTACGGCGGCACCCGGGCCATCGTGCTGCTGCCGCCGTCGCTGCTGGAGAGCAACGCGCAGGCGCCGGCGGGAGCGGGGGCCGGCCGGCCCGCGGCCCCGGCGGAGCCGCAGCCGCAGCACTCCCACGCCGAACCGGTGCTGACCGGGGTGGGCGCGGGAGCCCCGGGCGGTGGCGCCGTCGCCACCGGGCCCGAGTCCGCCCCCGTCCCCGGTCCCCGGCTGGCCAGGCGCCGCCGGGAGCGGGGGACGATGGCCGCCGTCCACGTGCTGCCCGGTGCCGACGGCGAGGCGGACGGCAGCGCCCGCCACGACCGCGGGAACGGAGACCACCAGGAGGGTTCGCGCAGGAGCATGGACCACAGGGACACGGGGTCCGTGGGGCCCCGGCACCGGGCCGAACGGCGCGAGGCGGAGCGCGACCGCGCCGACGCCCCGCCCGCCGTCCCTCCGGCCGCGCCACCGGGCATCGACCCCGAGGAACTGCCGCGCCGGGTGCGCCAGCGCAGCCTGGCCGCCGGTCTGCGCGAGGATCCGCCCGTCGGCTCCTCCGCCGGCGGCAAGGACGCCGGCGCGGGCGGGCGTGCCGAAGGGGGACAGGGCGACGAGCCCACCGTCGACCGCTCGCCGGACCGCGCCCGCAGCTCCATGGCCGCCTTCCAGCAGCAGTCCCGGCGGGCTCGCGACGCCCGCCTCCCCGAGCCGCCCACGAGGGATGAGTGATGACCGAGAACACCGCCACCAGCCCTGGCGCCGCGACAGCGGACCTGTCCTGGTTGCTGGACGACCTGCTGGGCCGGATCCCGGACACCCGGCACGCCGTCGTGCTCTCCGAGGACGGCCTTCCGGTGGCCGCCTCGAACGGGCTGAGCCGGGACGACGCCGAGCACCTGTGCGCGATCGCCTCCGGGCTGCAGTCCCTCGCCCAGGGGGCTGGACGGCGCTTCGACGGGGGCGCCGTCCGGCAGACCGTCGTCGAACTCGACCGGCTGTACCTCTTCGTCACCACGGCGGGCGACGGGGCCCGCCTGGCCGTGCTCGCGAACGAGCAGGTGGACATGGGGCTCGTGGCCTACGAGATGAACCTGCTGATCCGGCAGGTCGGCGTGTACCTCAGCGCCGCTCCCCGCACGCCGGGGCACAGATGAGCACGCCCGGCGAGGACCGGGCCGTCCCGCCGTCCGACGGCGGCGGGACGGGTTCGGGGGGGAACGGGTACGACGGGGGCTTCGGCGCTGACGCCGGGTACGGCGACACCGGCTACGGCGCCGCCGGCTACGGGGCGCGGGGGCCGGAACGCATCGGCTTAGGGCCGCAGGGCTACCCCACCGGGGGCTTCGACGCCCCCGGCGCGCCGGCCGTGCCCGGGGGCGTCCCGGGTGGCGGCTACGCCGGGGCCGGCCCGCTGCCCTACGGCGGCGCGCAGCCGGCCGACGCCACCGCGGAGGACGACGACGCCTGGTTCGACGACGAGGCCGGACCGCTGATCCGCACGTACGCCATCACCGGTGGCCGCACCGCGCCCACCCGCGACAACTCCTTCACCCTGATCACTCTGATCGCCACCGTGGAGGGCGGCAGCTCCGCCGGACTCCCGCCGGAGCAGGCCTCCATCGTGGAGATGTGCCGCTGGCCCCGCGCGGTGGCGGAGGTGGCCGCCACCGTGAACCTCCCGGTGAGCGCCACCAAGATCCTGCTCAGCGACCTGCTGGACGCCGGCCTGATCACGGCCCGGGCACCGGTCAGCGTCGCTCGCAGACCCGATGTGTCCCTACTCCAGGCGGTGATCAATGGACTCCAGAGGCTCTGACGGCGGCGTCCGGAGGGCGGGAGGGGTCGCCCCGGCCGCTCACACGGCCGTCAAGATCCTGATCGCCGGTGGCTTCGGTGCCGGCAAGACGACCCTGATCGGCTCGGTCAGTGAGGTGGAGCCGCTGGTCACCGAGGAGACGCTGACCGCGGCCGGCGTCGGGGTGGACGACCTGACCGGCATCGAGACCAAGGAGACCACCACGGTCGCCATGGACTTCGGCCGGATCACCATCCGCGAGGACGTGGTGCTCTACCTCTTCGGCACGCCGGGGCAGCACCGGTTCTGGTTCATGTGGGACGAGCTGGCGCTCGGCGCCCTGGGCGCGGTGGTGCTGGTGGACACCGGACGCCTGGACGCCGGCTTCGCCAGCATCGACTTCTTCGAACGGCGCGGAATCCCGTTCCTGGTCGCGGTCAACTGCTTCCAGAACCGTCGCCAGCGCGGCGCCGAGGAACTGCGCGCCGCGCTCGACCTGGACCCGGACGTCCCGCTGCTGCTGTGCGACGCCCGGGACCGCGCCTCCAGCCGGGACGTGCTGGTGGCGCTGGTGCGCAAGGTGATGGCCGAGGCCGGGGGTGCCGGTCAGCCGATCACCCCCGCCCCCGCCGGCGCCCGCTTCTGAGGCACCGCGCGGACACCCGCGCGCGAACGGCCCCCGCCCACCCGGGCGGGGGCCGTTCGCCGTTCGGCCGTTCCCCGGGGCGGGGCGGCGTCAGCCAGTCAGTCAGCCAGTCAGTCCGTCAGTCCGTCGGCAGCAGCTGCGCCGCGCCCTCGCGCAGCACGGTGCCCTCGATCAGGCCGTAGGGCCGGTCGGCGGCGTGGAAGACCTCGCCCGGGTTCTCCAGGCCGAAGGGCTCCAGGTCCACCAGGAAGTGGTGCTTGTTCGGCAGCGACAGCCGGATCTCGTCGACCCCCGGCAGGTTTCTGATCACGGACCGCCCCATCGCGTACAGCGTCTGCTGGAGGGAGAGGCTGTGGGTGGTGGCGAACGCCTCCAGCAGGTGGCGCTGGGCGGCGGCGTAGGAGGCGGCGAAGTCGGGCCGGTCGTCGCCACCGGTCCAGGCGTGCCGCCAGCGGGCGTCCACGCGGGTGGCCAGGATGCGGTCGGTGGCCGGCCGCAGCGTGGTGTAGCGGTCCTCGACGAAGCCGTGGAACTCCGAACCGGTGGAGTTGAGGACGGTCAGCTCCTTCAGGCCGGAGACCGCCTGGTGGGCGGTGCCGTCGAAGAGGATCTCGCAGGTGCGGACCTCGGTGCCGGAACGCACGAACGAGTGCGCGGGGGCGTCCGCCGCGGCTCCGGTGACCTCGATGCGGTCCCAGAGGTACTCCTCCACCCGGACCCGCGCGCGGTGGATGGTCGGCTGGCTGGTGACGAAGTGCCCGGCCAGCTCGATGGCGAAGTCCTCCGGCTCGCCGACGCCCCTGTCCCGGGCGAAGGCGTAGACGGTGTTCTTCGCGGTGTCGGTCGGCAGCACCTGGGCGTTGGAGCCGGTCAGGTGGGTGGCCTCCAGCTCGCCGGAGAGGGCTATGGACACGTTGAGGTCCCTGATGGAGTGGCGCGGGGTGTCCCGCACCACCCGCACCAGGCGGACCTCGGCCTTGCCGTACTGGTTCTGTCCGAGAACGGTGGTCAACGTCGGGTCAGCTCCCTCGGTACACGGAATAGCCGTACGGGTTGAGCAGCAGCGGGACGTGGTAGTGCTGTCCCGGTTCGACCGCGAAGGCGACGCTGACCTCGGGGAAGAACGTGCGGTCGGCGGTGCGGTGGTGGTGGCTGGCGGTGGCGAACCGCAGCCGGACCGCCGTGGTGCCGGGCGGGGGCACCGGGAGGTCCCGGCAGCGCCCGTCGGCGTCGGTGGCGGAGGCGCCCAGGACGGTCCAGGCCACCTCGCCGGCGCAGGCGTCGTCCCGTGCGGCGGCCAGCTCGACCGGTACGCCCTCGGCGGGCCGCCCGAGGGCGGTGTCCAGCACGTGGGTGGACACCGTCGGCGGCTCGGTCGGCGTCTCGTCCGGCCGCCCGGCCGCCGGTTGCCGGACCACCGCCGCCGGCTCGGTGAGCAGCCGTTCCAGGCGGAGCCGGTTGATCTTGGCGAGTTCCTCCAGCGCGACGCGGCGTTCGGTGGCCGCGTCGTTCCCGAGCCGTTCGCGCAGCCGGTCCAGCATGGTGGCGGCGGGCAGACCGGAGGCGCAGATCAGGAAGATGTGGCCGAACCGCTCCTCGTAGGCGCGCCCCGCCTCCCGCAGCGCCTCCAGCACGCCGGGATCGGCCCCCCGGACGCCGGACTGCTCACGGGCCGACCGGGCGTCACCCTCGCGCGGCGCGCCGATCCTGGCGTGCGCGGCCATGGCCTCCGCCAGACCATGGTCGTCCAGTGCGGCGGTGGCGGCGTCGGACGCCGCCAGCAGCGCCGCGGCGGTGCCGAAGGGGCGGGCGGCCAGGAGGGCGTCCGCCCAGGAGCGGGCGGCGCAGACCTCGGCGAGCAGCGCGCGCAGTTCGGGCTCGGCCAGCCGGTCGAGGCGCGCGACCTGGGCCGGTGCGGTGGGCGGGGAGGGGTCGGTCACCTGGACCTCCTGCGGGAAGGGCGCCGCTCGGCGCGGCGGGGGCGCTCCACGGGCGTCGTCGGACGCGGAGGCGGCGGAAGCGGTGCGCGACGTCTCGCCCGCGGTCGCGCGGGCCGAACGGCGTCATCGAGACGGTAGAACCGCCCACCCGCGAAGGTCAACAATTTGTTGAAGTTCGGCGGGTCGCCCCTCCCACGCACCGTCAGGCCGCCCGGCCTCGGCCTACCGGCCCCCGGACCCCAGGCCCGGCCCTCGCCTCAGGCCCGGTTCAGGTAGTTGTAGACGGTGAAGCGGCTGACGCCCAGCGCCGCCGCGACGGTCTCCACCCCGTGCCGCATCTCGAAGGCCCCGCGCCGCTCCAGGAGCTGCACGACCTCCTGCTTGCGCCGCCGGTCGAGTTCGGCCAGCGGCGTCCCGTACTCCCGGGCCAGTTCGGCCAGCAGCCGGTCCAGGGCGCCGGCCAGGTGGGGCAGCCGCACGGCGAGCACCGGTTCGCCCTCCCAGCTCAGCACCACGTCGCCGTCGGCGGCCTCCGCCGGATCCAGGGCACGGCCCCCGACGGCGTCCAGCAGCGGGCGCACCGCCCGGGTCAGCGGGTGCTCCCGCGCGCCGTCGGCGCCGGTCACCGGCCGCCCCGCCCGTCCGCGGCGCCGCCACCGCCCGGGGCGGGCGCCTCCGGAGCCGCGTCCACCGTGCTCAGCTGCAGCGACACCCGGCTCGCCCCCGCCTCCAGGGCACGCCGGCACACCTGGTCGAGCACGGCCAGGACCTGCTCCGCGGCGCCCTCCACGGTGTTGCCGAACGGGCCCACGTCCACCGTGTCCAGCGGGGCCGCCGCCAGGACCTCGCGGGTGGCCCGCGCGTGCGGCGGCAGCCCCTCCAGGTCGAAGGGCTCCGTGGTGAACTCCAGCCTCAGGCGCACGCCGGCAGTCTAGGGCGTGCCCGCCGGGGCGCCGTTGACGTCCGCCGCCGCGCTCCATAGGCTCCATGATGCGGAAAGCGACTTCCGGTCGGCCGGTCCGCTCCAACCGGCCCCCGGCGCGGTGGCGGACGCCCCGCGCGCGGGCCCCGGGCCGCCCCGCCCGTTCCGCCGCCGCTCACCGTCGAGCGCCGGGCCGCACCCCCGCCCGTCCCCAGGCCGGACCGGCGCCCGTCCGTCGGCGCGCCACCGGTGCCGTGGCGCCCCGTCACCGGCGCCGCACCACCGCCACGGCGCCGCCGCCTGTTTCACTCGTCCCGTCAGCAGTCCCGCAGGCCCCACCCGCCAGCGGTCCGGTCAGCCGCCCCAGCCGTCCGTCAGCAGCCACCTCGGGAGTCGCGCAGATGTCCTCGTCGTCATTCGTCCTCCGCTCCCGTCGCACCGTCACCCCGGACGGCACCCGGCCGGCGGACGTCGTCGTCACCGGCGAGACCATCACCGCCGTCCTGCCGCACGGCTCCGCCGAACCCGGCCGGCCCGTGCGCGACCTCGGCGACCTCGCCCTGCTGCCCGGCCTGGTCGACACCCACGTCCACGTCAACGAACCGGGCCGCACCGAGTGGGAGGGCTTCGCCTCCGCCACCCGGGCCGCCGCGGCCGGCGGCGTCACCACCATCGTGGACATGCCGCTGAACTCCATCCCGCCCACCACCACGGCGGCCGGACTGTCCGCCAAGCGGCGGGCCGCCGAGGGCAACGTGCACGTGGACGTCGGCTTCTGGGGCGGCGCCGTCCCCGGCAACACCGCGGACCTCGCCGCCCTGCACGCGGAGGGCGTCTTCGGCTTCAAGTCCTTCCTCGCCCCCTCCGGCGTCGACGAGTTCCCGCACCTCGACGGGCCGGCGCTGCGCGAGGCGCTCACCGAGATCGCCCGCCTCGGCGCGCTGTCGATCGTCCACGCCGAGTCGCCCGACGTCCTCGACGCGGCGCCGGCCGTGCCCGGCCGCCGCTACCGGGACTTCCTCGCCTCCCGCCCCGAGGACGCCGAGTCCGCCGCCGTCGCCCTGCTGCTGGACACCGCCCGCGCCACCGGCGCCCGGGTGCACGTGCTGCACGTCTCCTCCGCCCGGGTGCTGCCGCTGCTCGCCGCGGCGCGCGCCGACGGGCTCCACGCCACCGCCGAGACCTGCCCGCACTACCTGTGCCTGAGCGCCGAGGACGTCGCGGACGGCGCCACCGCCTTCAAGTGCTGCCCGCCCATCCGCGAGGACGCCAACCGCGACCTGCTGTGGAAGGGGCTCGCCGACGGCGCCTTCGCCGCCGTGGTCTCCGACCACTCCCCCTCCACGGTGGAGCTCAAGCGACTGCACACCGGTGACTTCGCCGAGGCCTGGGGCGGCATCGCCTCGCTCCAGCTCGGCCTGCCGGCCGTGTGGACGGAGGGCCGCCGCCGCGGCGCCACCCTCGACGACCTGGCGCGCTGGATGTCCGCCGGGCCCGCCGCGCTCGTCGGCCTCGACCGCAAGGGCGCCATCGCCCCCGGCAGGGACGCCGACCTGGTCGCCCTCGACCCGGAGGACACCTTCACCGTCGACCCGGCCCTGCTGCACCACCGCAACCCGCTCACCCCCTACGCCGGCCGGACCCTGACCGGCCGGGTGGTCACCACCTGGCTGCGCGGCGCCCCGGTCGACGTCGCCGGCCGGCCGCGCGGCCGCCTGCTGCGCCGCGGGGACTGAACGCGTCAACGCCCCCTCCGGTTCGCCGCCCGCCCCCGCCCGCACCCGGCGCCCCCTCACCCCCTCGCCCTTCGCGCCCCCCAGGAGCACGGTTTGACCGCAGCGCCCGACCCCCGAGCCCGGGACGCCCGCCCCTACGCGGGCGGCGACCCCTACGCCGACTACCGCGACGCCACCGACCTGCCCTTCACCTCCCTGCCGGACCTGGCGGACCGCCGCCTGGGCGCCGGCGTGATCGCCGCCAACGACGAGTTCTTCGCCGAACGCGAGAACCTGCTCATCCCCACGCCCGCCGTCTTCGACCCGGAGGCCTTCGGCCACAAGGGCAAGATCATGGACGGCTGGGAGACCCGCCGCCGCCGCGGCACCGGCCCACGGACGCCGCACCCCGCCGCCGACGACCACGACTGGGCCCTGATCCGGCTCGGCGCGCCGGGGGTGGTGCACGGCGTCGTCGTGGACACGGCGCACTTCCGCGGCAACTACCCGGCCAGCGCCAGCATCGAGGCGGCTGCCGTCGACGGCCACCCCGGCCCCGAACGGCTGCTCTCCGACGACGTCGCCTGGACCGAACTGGTGTCCCGCTCGCCGCTGTTCGGGCACGCCGCCAACGGCTTCGCCGTCGAGGACCCGCGGCGCTGGACCCACCTGCGGCTGCGCGTCTTCCCCGACGGCGGCGTGGCCCGACTGCGCGTGCACGGCGAGGTCGTGCCCGACCCCGGCTGGCTGGACGCCCTGGGCACCGTGGACCTGGCCGCGCTGGAGAACGGCGGCGCCGTCGAGGACGCCTCGGACCGCTTCTACTCCCCGCCCACCAACCTGATCCGGCCCGACCGGCCGCGCGCCATGCACGACGCCTGGGAGACCCGCCGCCGCCGCGACCTCGGCCACGACTGGGTGCTGCTCCGGCTCGCCGCCCACGGCGAGATCGACGCCGTCGAGATCGACACCAGCTACCTCAAGGGCAACGCCGCCGGCTGGGTGGCCCTGCTCGGCTGCGACACCGGCGCCACCGACCCGGCCGACCCCGCCGCCTGGTTCGAGCTGCTGCCCCGCACCCCGCTCCAGCCGGACACCCGGCACCGGCTGCGGCTGGAGAAGGCCCGCCCGGCCACCCACGTGCGCGTCGAGGTGTTCCCGGACGGCGGGCTGTCCCGGCTGCGGCTGTTCGGCCGGCTCACGGCGACCGGCCGGCAGGCCCTGGCGGACCGCTGGCAGGCCACCCACGCCGCACCACGCCCGGCGGACCCCACCACCGCCACACCCGGCGCCACCGCCACACCCGCTGCCGCCGCCACGCCCCGCGCCGCCGCCACGCCCCGCGCCGCCGCCACGCCCCGCGCCGCCGACGCCTAGATGATTGAGTCCGATGTTTGGGCTGGCCGCGACCATGACGAAGGGCGTCCGTTGGTTCGTGTGTGACGACAAACCTAGACGCCCTTCTGGCAGCACTGTACGTGTTCATCGACGACCACGTGGCCCCAACAGCCCCGCGTCGCCGGATCGGGCGACCCCCGAAACTCTCGGACGCGGAACTGCTGTGCCTGGCCGTCGCACAGGCCCTGCTCGGCTTCCCCTCGACCCGCCACTGGCTCCGCTTCGCCCACGCCCGCCTGCGGCACCTGTTCCGCTACCTGCCCCAGCAGTCCGGCTACACCAAGCGCCTCAACACGGCCGGACCTTTGATCTCCCAGGTGATCGAGGCACTGGCCCGCACCGTGCCCACATGGGAGGACAACCTACGGCTGATCGACTCCACACCCCTCCCATGCGCCGCCTCACGCGAGACCGTCAGACGCTCCCAACTGGCCGGATGGGCCGGCTACGGCTACTGCCGCTCCCACTCCCGCTACTTCTGGGGCCTACGCCTCTACCTCGTCACCACCGCCGAAGGCATGCCCGTCACCTGGTGCCTGGCCACCCCCGGGATCGGTGAGCGGGAAGTGATGACCGCACTGCTCGAACGCGACCACCACCTCGTGCGAGCCGGCCAGGTCATCCTCGCGGACAAGGGCTTCGCCGGGCGGGAGTTCGAGGCGTTCCTCACCGACCGGCTCGGCATCCACCTCGTTCGCCCGGACCGCAAGGACGAACCAGCCCGCCACGGCAGGCTCGCCCGCTCCCGCCAGTGGATCGAGGCCGTCTTCGACACCCTCAAAGGCCAGCTCAGCCTCGAGCAACACGGCGGGCGAACACCCCAAGGGGTGTTCGCCCGCACCGCCCAACGACTCCTCGCCCTCGCCGCCGCGATCTGGCACAACTGGAACACCAACGCCCCAGTCAAACGCTCACTGATCGCCTACGACCACTGAGAACATCGGACTCAATCATCTAGCCTGGTCGCCATGCACCAGCCCCAGCCCTCCGCGGCGGACCCGCCTACCCCACCGGTGGCCGGAGTGCTCCTCGCCGCCGGCGCCGGACGGCGGTTCGGCCGGCCGAAGGCGCTCGTCGAGTACCAGGGCGAGCTCCTCGTCGAGCGCGCAGCCGCCGTCCTGCGCGACGGCGGCTGCGCCCCGGTGCACGTGGTGGTCGGGGCGGAGGCCGAGCGGATCCGGACCCAGGCCCGGCTGCCCGGCTGCCGGCTCGTGGTGAACCCCGACTGGCCGACCGGCATGGCGTCCTCGCTCCGGGCCGGGCTCGCCTCGCTCCCCGACGGCCCCGCCGCCGCGCTGGTGACCCTGGTGGACACCCCCGGCGTCACCGCGGCCGCCGTGGCCCGGCTGCTCGCCGCCCACGCCGACGGCGCCGACCTGGCGGCGGCCGGCTACGCCGGGCGGCGCGGTCACCCCGTGCTGCTGGGGCGCCGCTGGTGGGCCGAGGCCGCCACCCTGGCCACCGGAGACCGCGGCGCGCGCGACCTGCTGCGCGCCCACGAGGACGAACTGCGCCTCGTCGAGTGCGGGCGGATCGCGGAGCCCACGGACATCGACACGGTCGAGGACCTCCGCGCCCTCCAGGGCCGGGCGGCCCGGCCCTGAAGGAGGGAACGTCACACCGCGTTCTCGGCGGTCCCCGTGGGGCTGATCCCCTGGAGGATCTCGTCCATCAGGGCCGGATCCGGGGCCTCCGCGCTGTCGTCGAAGCCGAAGAGCACGACGCTGTAGACGCCGTCCACCACCGCGCCGCCGGCCACCGCGGGGAACGCCACCACCTGGGACCAGCCCGGCGTCCCCGTCTCCGGGGTGACGTACCAGCGCAGCAGGTACCCCTCCTGCCCCAGCACCTCCACCCGCTCGGCCCGCTCCTCGGTGTACTCCGGGTCGCTCTCCCCCATCGAGGAGGCGACGAACTCCGGCATCACGGTCTCCGCCGCCGCCTCGGGATCCGGCGCCGAGGTGGCCCCGGTGTACACCAGCGCGCGCACGCAGCCGTCCTCGGACAGCTCGCACTCGTAGCTGCCGGTGGACATCGAGGCGTAGCCGTCCGAGGAGGTGGACCCCGTCCACCCCTCCGGCAGCGGCACCGCGAAGCCGCTCACCTCGTCGGTGATGGTCGAGCTGCCGTCCGGCGCGCCGGTGGACTGCTCGGGGGTGGGCTGCCCCATGCCCTGCGCGTCCTCGCCCTGCGCGCCGCCGTCGGCGCTGCCACCGTCCTCCGGATCGGCCTCCTCGCCGCCTCCCCTGGGGCCGGCGCCGTCCTGGCCGTCCTGGGGCCACGGCTGCTCGCCCTCGCCGTCCGGTCCGGCCTGGGCGCCGCCGGAGGCCGGCGGGACGGGACCGGCGGCGGTGTCCTGGTCGCCGAGGACCTGCCCGAGGCCCACCGCGCCGGCCACCACGACGACGCCGGCGGTCGCCAGCGCCACGATCAGCGGCCAGCGTCGGCGGGGCCGTCCGGCCGGCAGCGGGTGACCGGCGTACCCGGGCGGCCAGGCGCCGGTGGCCGCGCCGGCCTGGCCCCACTGGCCGGTCGGGGCGGGCCCCGCGGGCGGTGGGAAGGGCGGGGCGTAACCGGTCGGCGGCGGGCCCCAGCCCGGCGCCGCGGCCCCGACGGGGGCCGGAGCACCCGCGGGCGCCGGGGGGCCCGCCGGAGCGGCGGGGGCGGCCCACGGCTCGGGAGCGGGCGGCGCGGCCTTGGCCTCGGCGTCGGGGACCGGTGGTCGATCGCGCGGTTCCGGCTGGCCGGGCGGCTCGGCGGAGGAGGAAGGCGTGGCGTTCACACCTGCGAAAGTACCCGCCCTTTTCGGCCCCGACCAAGGGGACGGTGAATATCCGGGTCCGTTTACCCGGGATTCTCATGTAATTCTTATCGGCAATTCCTTACACGGTTCCCACCACCGGCCCCGCCGCGCCCCGTGCCGTGCCGCGCCGCGCCCGCCCCGCCGCGCCCTACCCGCGCTCGGCGAGCCGTCGGGCGGCGGAACGGGTGTGGGCGGCGATGGCGCTCTCGTCCGCGGTGACCAGGTGGCCGTCCTCCACCACCGGCCGGCCGTTCACCAGCGACAGGGTGATCGGCGCCGCCGCGCCGAGCACCAGTGCCGCGACCGGGTCGGCGATGCTGGCGTGCAGCAGGCCGTCCACCTTCCACAGCACCAGGTCGGCGAGCTTGCCGGGTTCGATGGAGCCCAGTTCCCGGTCCCGGCCGAGCACCCGGGCGCCGCCCATGGTGCCGAGCCGCAGCGCCTGCCGCACGGTCAGCGCCTCCGGGCCGGCGCCGAGCCGCGCCACCAGCACCGCGTTGCGCAGTTCGGTGCCCAGTTCCCCCGATTCGTTGGAGGCCGCGCCGTCCACGCCCAGGCCGACCGGGACGCCCGCCGCCAGCATGGCCGGGACCCGGGCGGTGCCGGCGGCCAGCCGCGCGTTGGAGGAGGGGCAGTGGGCCACCCCCGTGCCGGTGCGGGCGAACGCGGCGATGTCGGAGTCGGACATGTGGACGCAGTGCGCCATCCACACGTCCTCGCCCAGCCAGCCGGTCGACTCCAGGTAGTCGGTGGGCCCCAGGCCGAACCGCTCGATGCAGAAACGTTCCTCCTCCACGGTCTCCGAGCCGTGGGTGTGCAGCCGCACGCCCTTGCGGCGGGCCAGCACCGCGGCCTCCTTGAGCAGGTCGGTGGTGACCGAGAAGGGGGAGCAGGGGGCGACGGCCACCCGCAGCATCGAGTCCGGCGAGGCGTCGTGCCAGCGGTCGATCGCCTCCTCCGTGGCGAGCAGGGCGTCCTCGGTGGACTCCACCGCGAAGTCCGGGGGCAGCCCGCCACGGGAGCGCCCCAGGTCCATCGACCCCCGGCAGGCGGTGAACCGGACGCCGAGTTCGGCCGCCGCCTCGATCTCGGCGCCCAGGCAGTCCCCGCCGTCCCGGGGGAAGACGTAGTGGTGGTCGGAGGCGGTGGTGCATCCGGACAGCGCGAGCGCGGCCAGCGAACCGCGCGCGGCGGCGTGGGTGAGCTCGGCGTCGATCCGGGCCCACGTGGGGTACAGCGCGACGAGCCAGTCGAAGAGGTTGGAGTTCTGGGCCAGGCCCCGGGTGATCCACTGGTAGAAGTGGTGGTGGGTGTTGACCAGGCCCGGGGTGAGCAGGTGCCCCTCGGCGTCGATCCGCCGCGTCACCCCGGGCAGGTCGCGCGGCGCCGGGCCGTCGCCGACCGCCTCGACGCGGTTGCCGGCCACCACCACGTGGCCCCGGGCGTACTCGGTGCCCCGGGCGTCGACCGTCGCCACGGCGCAGTTCTCGATGACGATCCGCCCCAGCGGGGCCTGCGGGCTGTTCATGCGGGACTCCTGACCTCGAGGGCCGCCGCGGGGCGGCGGTGCGGGCGGGGTGGGTCGGGGTGGATGGGGCCGTCGGTGGCGCTGAGCGGCCGGCCGCTGCCGCCGCGCCGGTCGGCGACGATCTCGGCGGCGATGGCCACGGCGGTCTCCTCCGGGGTGCGGGCGCCCAGGTCCAGCCCGATGGGCGAGCGCAGCCGGTCGAGCTCGGCCGGGGACAGCCCGGCCTCGCGCAGGGCCGCCACACGCTGGCCGTGCGTGCGGCGGGAGCCCATCGCGCCGACGTAGCCGACCGGCAGGCGCAGCGCCGTCTCCAGCAGCGGGACGTCGAACTTGGCGTCGTGGGTGAGCACCACCACGGCGGTGCGGCCGTCCAACGCCCCCGGCCGGTCGGCGAGGGCGGCGAGGTGGCGGTGCGGCCAGTCGACCACCACCTCGTCGGCCTCCGGGAAGCGGGCGCGGGTGGCGAAGACCGGCCGGGCGTCGCACACCGTCACCGCGAAGCCGAGCAGCCGCCCGGCGCGCACCATGGCGGCGGCGAAGTCGACGGCGCCGTAGACCAGCATGCGGGGGGCCGGCACGGCTGTCTCCACCAGCAGGGTGAGGGTGGGGCCGCACTCCGGCGAATCCCCCTCGGCGGCCGGCCCCGCGCCGCCGTCGGACGCCACGTCCGGCGGCAGCGGGATCCGCGCGGTGTCGGCCCCGCCCCGGTCCAGCAGGGCGGCGGCGTGCCCGGCCGCCGCCCGGTCCAGCACCGGCGAACCGAGGGTGCCGGTCACCCGGAAGGCCCCCCAGGACGCCTCCGCGCCCTCCGTGACCGCTGCCGAGGGCGCCGGGGGCTCCGGGTCGTCCGTGGGCCCCGGGCCGGTGGCCGGACGGAGCAGCAGGGCCCGGCCCAGCAGCGCCGCGGGGCCGTCCACCACCCGGGCCAGGGCGGCGGGCCGGCCGGCCGCCACCTGACCGGCCCACGCCCGCAGCACCGGCGCGGCCTCCCCCACCTCCCCGGCCGCCCCGCCGTCCACGGAGGGCTCCGGCCGGACCGGCTGGACGAAGACCTCGATGACGCCGCCGCAGCTCAGCCCCACGGCGAAGGCGTCCTCGTCGCTGAAACCGAACCGGGCGCGCGCCGGGCGGCCGGTGTCCATCGCCTCCCGGCACAGCTCGTACACGGCGCCCTCCACACAGCCACCGGAGACCGAACCGATGGCCGTGCCGTCCTGGTGCACCGCCAGCGCCGCCCCCGGATCCCGTGGCGCGCTCCCGGAGGTGCCGACCACCGTGGCCACCGCGAAGGGACGGCCCCGGTCCCACCAGTGGACCAGGTCACGGGCGATGTCGAGCACGAGCGGGCCTCCTTCGTCGATCGAGCGGCGCGGCGGGCGCCCCTCACAGTCCGAGGATGTGCTCCGGGCGGACCGGTACCCGGGTGAGCGCCCGCCCCGTCGCGGCCCGGATCGCCGCCACCACCGCGGGCGTGGAGGAGAGCGTCGGCGCCTCGCCGACCCCGCGCAGCCCGTACGGCGCGTGCGGATCGGCCAGTTCCAGGATCTCCACCCGCATCGGCGGCATGTCCAGGAAGGTCGGGATGAGGTAGTCGGTGAAGGACGGGTTGCGCACCCGGCCCTCGTCGGAGACCAGGATCTCCTCCATCACGGCCAGGCCCAGGCCCTGCGCCGTGCCGCCGTGGATCTGCCCCTCGACCGACTTCGGGTTCAGCGCCCGCCCCACGTCCTGGGCGGCCGCCATCTCCACCACCTTCACCAGCCCCAGCTCGGTGTCCACCTCCACCACCGCGCGGTGCGCGCAGAAGGAGTACTGCACGTGCCCGAAGCCCTGCCCGGTGCGCAGGTCGAACGGCTCGGTCCGGCGGTGGTGGTGCTCCCGGGTCAGGTCGATCGCGTCCGAGCCCAGCACCTCCGCCAGCGACGCCAGCGGCCTGCCCTCGGCGGTGACCACCTTCCCACCCTCCAGGAACAGCCCGGTGTCGTCGGTCCCCCACAGCGGCGAGGTGCCCCCGAGCCGCTCCCGGCCCAGCCGCAGCACCTCCGCGCGCACCGCCTCGCAGGCGAGCTTGACCGCGCCGCCGGTCATGTAGGTCTGCCGGGAGGCGGAGGTGGAGCCGGCCGAACCGACCCGGGTGTCCGCCGGGTGGATCGTCACCCGCTCCACGCCCAGCTCGGTGCGGACGATCTGCCCGTGCACCGTGACGCCGCCCTGGCCCACCTCCGCCATCGCGGTGTGCACCATGGCGACCGGCTCCCCGCCGATCATCTCCAGGCGGACCCGTGCCGTGGAGTAGTCGTCGAACCCCTCCGAGAAGCCGACGTTCTTTATCCCCACGGCGTAGCCGACGCCGCGCACCACGCCCTCGCCGTGGGTGGTGTTGGACAGGCCGCCGGGCAGCGCCCGGACGTCCACCGCCCCGGCGCCGCCGTCCGGGCCGCCGTCGCCCACCACCGCCCCGGGCAGCCAGGGGCGCTCCGGCGGCAGCGGCATCTCCTTGACCCGGCGCAGCAACTCGGCCACCGGGGCCGGGGCGTCGATCACCTGCCCGGTGGGCATCACCGACCCCTGCGAGACGGCGTTGCGCCGCCGCAGCTCCACCGGATCCATCCCCAGCTCCGCGGCCAGCCTGTCCATCTGGGACTCGTACGCGAAGCAGGCCTGCACCGCGCCGAAGCCGCGCATGGCCCCGCACGGCGGGTTGTTGGTGTAGAGGCCGACCGCCTCCACCTCCACGTTGTCCACCTCGTACGGCCCGACGCCGAGCGACGCCGCGTTGCCCACCACGGCCGGCGTGCTGGAGGCGTAGGCCCCGCCGTCCAGCACGATCCGCGCCGCGACGTAGAGCAGACGGCCGTCCCGGGTCGCCCCGTGCTCGTAGCTGAGCTTCGCCGGGTGCCGGTGCACATGGCCGAAGAACGACTCCTCGCGGGAGTAGACGATCTTCACCGGGCGGCCGGTGCGCAGCGCCAGCAGGCAGGCGTGCGCCTGCATCGAGAGGTCCTCGCGGGCGCCGAACGCCCCGCCCACGCCGGACAGCGTCAGGCGCACCTTCTCCGGCGGCAGGCCCAGCACCGGCGCGAGCTGGTCGCGGTCCACGTGCAGCCACTGGGTGGCGATGTACAGGTCCACGCCGCCGTCCTCGGCCGGCACCGCGAGGCCGGACTCGGGCCCGAGGAACGCCTGGTCCTGCATGCCCACCTCGTAGTCGCCGCGCACCACCACGTCGGCCGCGGCGCGGGCCGCGGCGACGTCGCCGCGCCGGATCGGCTGCCGGTGGACGATGTTCGGGTGGGGGACGTGCCGGGAGTGCCGGTCCGTGCGCCCCGGGTGGAGCACCGCCGCGTCGGGGGCCGTGGCGGTCGCCTCGTCGACGATCGGTTCCAGCTCCACGTACTCCACCCGGATGCGCTCCGCGGCCCGCCGGGCCGTCTCCGGGTGGTCCGCGGCCACCAGGGCCACCGGCTCGCCGTGGAACCGCACCCGTCCGATGGCCAGCACCGGCTGGTCCGCGATCTCCAGGCCGTAGTGCGTCTTGGCGGGCAGGTCCTCGTGGGTGAGCACCGCGTGCACGCCCGGCACCCGCAGCGCCCCAGTGGTGTCGATGGAGCGGATCTCGGCGTGGGCGTGCGGGCTGCGCAGGGTGAAGCCCCACAGCATGTCCTCGGCCCACAGGTCGGAGGAGTAGGCGAACTCGCCGGTCACCTTCAGGGCGCCGTCCGGGCGCGGCGCGGAGGTGCCGATGCCGCCGGCCACGCCGGTGGTGATCCGGCTCGGGGTACGCGTCACCGCCATGCCGCTCAGCCCGCCTCTCCCGCGGGGGCGCCCCCGGCCTCGCCGGCCGCCGGCCCCGCCGCAGCACCCGGCGCGTCCGGGCCGCCGGCGGCCAGGCGCACCGCCTCCAGGATCTTCTCGTAGCCGGTGCAGCGGCACAGGTTGCCCGAGAGCGCCTCGCGCACGTCCGCGTCCGACGGCCGCGGGACGCGCTCCAGCAGTTCGTCCACCGCCACCAGCAGACCGGGCGTGCAGAAGCCGCACTGCACCGCGCCCGCGTCGACGAAGGCCCGCTGCACCGGCGACAGCCCGGACGCCGTCCCCAGCCCCTCCACCGTCTCCACCGCGCGGTCCTGCGCCTGCCCCGCGGCGACCAGGCAGGCGCACACCGGGACGCCGTCCAGGCGCACCGTGCAGGAGCCGCACTCGCCCTGCTCGCAGGCGTTCTTCGCGCCCGGCAGGCCCAGCCGCTCGCGCAGCACGTACAGCAGGCTCTCGCCCTCCCACACGTCGTCGGCCTCGAGCCGACGACCGTTGACGGTGAAGCTCACGCGCATCGATCGGTCCTCCGGTACTCGTCCCAGGTCCAGCCCACGGTGCGGCGGGCCATCACGGCGAGGGCCCGCCGCCGGTAGGCCGCGCTGCCCCGCACGTCGTCGATCGGGCTCGCCGCCCGCGGCACCAGCTCGGCGAAGCGGGCCGCCACCTCCGGCGGCAGCGCCCCGCGCCCCTCCCACAGGCCGGCCTCTTCCAGGGCGCCGGCGAGGAACTCCTCCGCCTCCCGGGCCCGCACCGGCGTCGGCGCCGCCGACCCGATGCCGGTGCGCACCGTGCGGGTGCGCGGGTGCAGCGCCACCGAGAACGCGCAGACCGCGATCACCATCGCGTTGCGGGTCCCCACCTTGGAGAACTGCTGCGGCCCGTCGGCCCGGGCGACGTGCACCGCGGCGATGAGCTCGTCCGGCGCCAGCGCGTTCCGCTTCACGCCGGTGTAGAAGTCGTCGATGGGGATGCGGCGCACCCCGCGCACGGAGGCCACCTCGACCTCGGCGCCCGCCGCCAGCAGCGCCGGATGCGAGTCGCCGGCGGGCGAGGCCGCGCCCAGGTTGCCGCCGACGGTGCCGCGGTTGCGGATCTGCGGCGAGCCGACCGTGTGCGCGGCCAGCGCCAGCGCGGGCAGCGCCCCGCGCAGCTCCCGGACGATCCGCGCGTAGGGGACGGCCGCCCCCAGCCGCACGCCGTCGTCGGTGGTCTCCCACTCGCGCAGCTCGGCGATCCGCCCCAGGTCGAGCAGCGCCTCGGGGCGGCGCCGGTCGAAGTTGAGCTCGACCATCACGTCCGTTCCGCCGGCGATCGGGAGCGCCGCGGGGTGCTCGGCCTTGGCGGCGAGCGCCTCCTCCCAGGTGGCCGGCCGCAGGAAGTCCATGCGGGGTGCGCCCTCCTTGTCCTCGCGGGATCGTGTCCGTGGACCGCGGGTGCGCCGCGCGTCCGTCCGTCGTGCCTTCGTACGAGCGGGTCCGCGTGCCGCGGTGCGCCGGCGGGCGGTGGGGCCCGGGCGGCTGCCGTCACACTCAGTAAAGCGACCCGTCGGGCCGCGGCACATGCGGTGAACCGACGAATCGCCGCAGGGCCACCCTCCGGCGCGTTGTCGGTTCCTACGAAACGGTGCGCCGAACAGGCGCTCGATGGGCGACGGCGCCGTGACGACCGTGTGAACGCGCGGGAACGGGGCCACCGCGCCTTCGTGCGGACGTCCGAGCCGGAGGTAGGGTCGGCCCGTCCCCGGCGTCTTCCCGGTGTGTCCCCCCGGGACGGAAGGAGGTCCGGATGCGGCTCGCGGCCCTGCTGGAGGAGCCGGCGCTGCAGCTGCGGCTGGTCGTCGGGGCGGAGGAACTGGACCGGGCGGTGCGCTCCGTCATGGTCACCGACCTGCGCAACCCCGGCCGCTACCTCCGCGGCGGCGAACTGGTGCTCAGCGGGCTGCGCTGGCACAGCGCCCCGGAGGACTCCGAGGAGTTCGTGCGCATCCTCGCCGAGTGCGGGGTCGCCGCGCTGGCCGCTGGGGAGGCCGAGGTCGGCCCGCCGCCGCAGGACCTGGTGGACGCCTGCCGCCGGCACCGGCTGCCGCTGCTGACCGTGCCCGAGGCGGTGGCGTTCGCCAGCGTGTCGGAGTTCGTCATCCGGCGGACGTCGGCGGAGCGCGCCGCCGACCTCGCCGCCGTCGTCGAGCGGCACCGCATGCTGCTGTCGGCCCCGTTCGGCGGTGGGGTGGCCGCCGTGCTCCGGCTGCTCGCCGCCGACCTCGACCTGCGCTGCTGGGTGCTCACCGCCACCGGGCTGTGCGTCGCCGGCCCCGGCGACCAGGCCCCCGAACCGGTGGCTGGAGTGCACCCGGCGGAGGCGCCCGGCACCCCCGTGGTGTCCCGCCGCGGACCGACCGGCGTGCGCCTGGCCCGGGCCTACCTGGACGCCGAGTACTCCGGCCGGCCGGCCCCCCACCCGGCCCGCAGTCACGGCCGTAGCTACGCGCTGGTGCCGGTCCCCGCCCCCGGGAACCTGCCCAACCCCAGGAACCTCCCCGACCCCGGAATCCTGCCCGACCCCTCCCGGCCGGGCGGCCGCCCACGCCCCCGGCCGGGACGCGCCGGCCGACCCGACTGGCGGCTCACCGGCGACTGGTTCCTCGCCGTCGAGGGCGATCCCGCCGAGTGGTCCGAGCAGCGCGTCCGCCTGGTCGGCGGCGTCGCCGAACTGGCCGCCGCGGAACGCGCCCGGCGGGAGGAGCACCGGCTCCCGCGCCGCCGGCTGGCCCGCCAGGTGGTCACCCTGCTCGCCGCCGACGCGGACCCGGCCGAACTCGCCGTGCGCGTCGCCGCCTCCGGCGCACGGATCGGCCACCCGGCCGCCGGCGGCACGCCGTGGCTGGTGATATCCGCCACGGCGCAGGCCACCGGCTTCCCCGCCCCCTCCGCGGACGCCCTCCGGGACCTGCTGGAGGACGCCCTGGCCGACCTCCCCGGCCCGGTTCTGGTCGGCACCGCCACCCCACCCGCCCCACCGGCGCCGCACGCCGCCACCCGGTCGGCCGTGCCGGCGGGCGCCACCGCCGGCACGACCACGGACGCCCCCACTGCCCCGGGCGCCCCGACGGGCCCCGGCACGCCGTCCCCCTCGGCGGCGACGGCCCCGCCGCTCACCGTGTCCGGGGGCGGCGAGTGCCTGGCCCTGGTGCCCCTCCCCGGCGGATCCGACACCCCCGCCGAGGCCGCGCCGGACGACGCGCGGGACACCGGCGCGCTGGACGCCGGCGCGCTGGAGGAGCGGCTGCGCCCACTGGAGAACGCCCTGGGCGCCACCGGCCGGCTGATCGCCGGCGTGAGCGGCGCCGTCGTGGACGTCGAGGCGCTGCGCGGGGCGCTGGAGGAGGCCCGCTACGCCAGGCGGGTCGCGGCGACCCGGCCCGGCCGGGTCTGCGTCGCCGGCCACGACGAACTGGCCTCCCACGTGCTGCTGCTCCCCGGGGCCTCCGAGGAGGTGCGGCGCAGCTTCCGCCGGAGCCTGGTTGAGCCGTTGGAGCGCTACGACGCCCAGCACCGCTCCGAGCTGCTGCCCACCCTGGCGGCCTTCCTCGACTGCGACGGCTCCTGGACCCGCACCGCCGCCCGGCTGCACGTGCACGTGAACACCCTGCGCTACCGGGTCTCCCGGATCGAACGCCTCACCGGACGGGACCTGGCCCGGCTGGAGGACAAGGTGGACTTCTTCCTGGCGCTCCGGATGCGGTGAGCCGCCGACGGACCGGCCCCCACAGCCCCACCAGCTCTCACCGGCACCACCGGCCCCGCGCCGCACCTCACTGGAAGGCGGTGCGCTCCAGCCAGTACTCCAGCAGCGCCGTCCGGCCGGTGACCTCCAGGCGCGGATCGTCCGCGGGCAACCGGCGGGTGAGCACCAGCAGCACCTGCTCCGCCGTGCCGCGCAGCACCACGTCCGCCTCACCGCCGCCGCGCTCCCACACCACCCCGTCCGGGGTGCGGGTGATCAGCCAGCCGCCGTCCGGGGCGACGTCGCGGGCGCTCAGCAGCATCCGCTCGCCGTGGCCGCGCAGTTCGGCCAGCTCCGGCTTGGCCGCCAGCGCCCAGGGCTCCGAGGCGAAGCCCAGCGCCTCGTCCACGCCGTCCGCCGCCAGGTCCGCGGGAATCCCGTAGGCCCGGCCGGTGGTGAGGGCGGCGTCGGCGGTGTGGACGGCCGTGTCGTGCAGCATCCGGCGCACCCAGAAGCCGGGGTGTGCCGGGCCGGTGAACGTCCACACGGCGACGCCCGGCCCGGCGTCCCGCACCGCCGCCAGCAGCGCCTCGGCTCCCTCGCACAGCCAGTCGGGCCACCGGCCGGTCTCCACCGGCGGTTCCCTGTCCGGCACCGCCTCGAACGGCAGCGGCTCGGCGGCCCGCCGCTCCACCAGGGTCGCGGCCCAGCGGTGGGCCCGGCCGACGTGGGCGACGAGGTCGGTGAGGGTCCACTCCGGGCAGGTCGGCACCGGCAGCGCCGGGTCGGCGTCCCGGACGGCCTCGGCGAGGACGGCCGTCTGCTCCCGGAGGCCGGTGGCCAGCCGGGCGCCGTCCGGCCGCCCGGGGTGCCCCGGCCGTCCCGGCGTCTCCCGCTGTGCCGACTGTCCCGCCTGTCCCGGCTGTTCCATCTCTCCCGGCTGTCCCGGTCGTGCCGGCTGTCCCATGGCTCCTCCTCGGTGGGGTCCGTCCGCGGCACCGTAGGACCTCCCCCCTGGGGGAGGTTCAAGCGCCGGCGGTCCGGATCCCGCGGACGAGCCAGCGGGACCGGCGCGGGTCAGCGGACCGGGAACAGGCCCAGGCCGTGGGAGGCCCGGCGGAGCACGGTGGAGCCGTGCGGGGTGCGCAGCCGGAGCCAGCTTCCGGCCCCCAGCAGCACGACGGCCGGCGACGGCCCCGTCCACCCCGTGCCGCCGGCGGGTGCCCCGTCCCGGCCGGTGCCGGGGGCGGGAACACCGGGAGCCGCCGGTCCGAGGAAGCCGAGCGCCTGCGCGGCGTGGGCGAGCCGCAGCGGGAAGCCCTCCGGGGCGGGGGTGCCGTTCGCGCCGGGAGCGGCCGCGCCGGGCGGTCGTGCGGCGACGGCCACGGTCCGCGACCAGATCTCCTCCCCCACCCGGTCCAGCACGGCGCGGGTGCGCTGCCCCTCGGCCAGGGCCTCGGTGCGGGCCCGGAAGTCGGCGACGCCGCGGGCCACCTCGGCCCGCAGCTCGGGCAGCGGCAGGACGGCCAGTTCGCGCCAGCCCGACCGGGGCGGCAGCACGCCCGCCCAGGACGCCCCGGTGACCTGCCGGGGCACCGCCAGCTCCGGGGCCTGAGCCGACGCGGCGGTTCCCACGGCGCCGGCCGTGCCCTCGGACGCCGTGGCGGCGCCCGCCCCCGCGGCGGGCTCGTCCAGCGGGAGGGCGTGCAGCAGTTCGCCGGCGGAGACCGTGGTGTCCAGTTCGCCCGCGCCCGGGGCCAGGGTCGCGGCGCGCACCGCGAGCACGCCGAACGGCGTGTTGCCGAAGAGCGCGAGCACGCCGTCGGCGGCGCGCAGCCGCACGGCGGCGGCGCGGTCCCAGCGCACCAGGCGCCCCAGGTAGGCCGCGAGGCCCGCGGCCTCGGCCGGATCCGCCAGGCGCAGCACCCGCGTCATGCGCCGTCCCCGCCGCGCGTGGCCGGCACCGCGGCGGCCCCCGGTTCCGGTTCCCGCTCCGGCTCGGGCTCGGGCTCGGGCGACATGAAGCCGCGCAGGAAGGCCCGCTCCTCCTCGCTGAGCCGGCGCGGGCGGCCCTCGGTGAGGTCGTAGGGCACCAGGACCGAGCTGGCGCGGGCGTACACCAGGTCGCCGTCCTTGATCTCGTAGGCCAGGCTCATCGAGGCGTTGCCCAGCCGGGTGATCCAGGTCTCGATGGTGACCGGCTCGGGGCGGTGCACCAGCGGCCGCAGGTAGTCGATCTCGTGCCGGGCGACCACGATGCCGGAGGCCAGCCCCTTGGCCCCCTCCCGGGACGCCAGGGTGAACATGAAGTCGACCCGCGCCTCCTCCAGGTAGCGGAGGTAGACCACGTTGTTCACGTGCTGGAAGGCGTCCATGTCGGACCAGCGGATCGGGCAGGCGTAGACGTGGCGGGACATCGTGGCGCGGTTTCCCCTCGACGACGGTGGTGGGTGTGATCGCGACCGGTGCGGTCCCGATCGGGCAGGACGACCCTACGCACCGTGGTCCCGGCGGACTGCCGCCGGGACCACGGTCGTCCCCTCCCCACCGCGCCGGTGAGGTGGGCGGGGACCAGGTCAGTCGCGCTTGAGCTTCTTGTAGGTGGCGCGGTGCGGACGGGCCGCGTCCGGGCCGAGCCGCTCGATCTTGTTCTTCTCGTAGGACTCGAAGTTGCCCTCGAACCAGAACCACTTGGAGTCGCCCTCGTAGGCGAGGATGTGCGTCGCCACGCGGTCGAGGAACCAGCGGTCGTGGGAGACGACCACGGCGCAGCCGGGGAAGTCCAGCAGGGCGTTCTCCAGGGAGGAGAGCGTCTCGACGTCGAGGTCGTTGGTCGGCTCGTCCAGCAGCAGCAGGTTGCCGCCCTGCTTCAGGGTCAGGGCGAGGTTGAGCCGGTTGCGCTCGCCGCCGGAGAGGATGCCGGCCGGCTTCTGCTGGTCCGGGCCCTTGAAGCCGAACGCGGAGACGTAGGCGCGCGAGGGCATCTCGACCTGGCCGACGTTGATGTAGTCCAGGCCGTCGGAGACGACCTGCCACAGCGTCTTGTCGGGGTCGATGTTGGCGCGGGTCTGGTCGACGTAGGAGATGCGGACGGTCTCGCCGACCTTGATCTCGCCGGTGTCCGGGGTCTCCTGGCCGATCAGCATCTTGAACAGGGTCGTCTTGCCGGCGCCGTTCGGGCCGATCACGCCGACGATGCCGTTGCGCGGCAGGCTGAAGCTCAGCCCGTCGATGAGCTGCTTGTCGCCGAACGCCTTGCGCAGGTCGTTGACCTCGACGACGACGTTGCCCAGGCGCGGGCCCGGCGGGATCTGGATCTCCTCGAAGTCCAGCTTCCGCATCTTGTCCGCCTCGGCCGCCATCTCCTCGTAGCGGGCCAGACGGGCCTTGGACTTGGCCTGGCGGCCCTTGGCGTTGGAGCGGACCCACTCCAGCTCTTCCTTGAGCCGCTTCTGCCGCTTGGCGTCCTTCTGGCCCTCGACCTTCAGACGGGCGGCCTTGGTCTCCAGGTAGGTGGAGTAGTTGCCCTCGTAGCCGTGCACGCGGCCGCGGTCGACCTCGGCGATCCACTGGGCGACGTTGTCCAGGAAGTAGCGGTCGTGGGTGACGGCGACGACGGTGCCGGCGTACTTCTCCAGGTGCTGCTCCAGCCACTGGACGGACTCGGCGTCCAGGTGGTTGGTGGGCTCGTCGAGGAGCAGCAGGTCGGGCGCCTCCAGCAGCAGCTTGCAGAGCGCGACGCGGCGCTTCTCGCCACCGGAGAGGTTGGTCACCGGCCAGTCGCCGGGCGGGCAGCCCAGCGCGTCCATGGCCTGCTCCAGCTGGGAGTCCAGGTCCCAGGCGTTGGCGTGGTCGAGCTGCTCCTGGAGCTTGCCCATCTCCTCCAGCAGGGCGTCGGAGTAGTCGGTGGCCATCGCCTCGGCGATCTCGTTGAAGCGATCGAGCTTGGCCTTGGTCTCCTTCACGCCGTCCTGGACGTTCTCCAGGACGGTGCGGGACTCGTCGAGCGGCGGCTCCTGGAGCAGGATGCCGACCGTGTAGCCGGGGGCGAGGAAGGCGTCGCCGTTGGAGGGCTGCTCGAGGCCGGCCATGATCTTCAGCACGGTGGACTTGCCCGCGCCGTTGGGGCCGACGACGCCGATCTTCGCTCCGGGGAGGAAGTTGAGCGACACGTCGTCGAGGATCACCTTGTCGCCGTGCGCCTTGCGCGCCTTGCGCATGGTGTAGATGTACTCAGCCAAGAGGAACCGTCCGGCGTCGTTGTCAGCTAGGTCAGGGAGCCTCCATCTTGCCGCACTGCCGGGGCCCGGGTCACACGCCGCCGGATCGGGCGGTGAGGCGGAACGCGCGAAGGCCCGGAATCCCTGGGGGGATTCCGGGCCTTCGCCCTGTCGCCGCCCCGCCGCCGCCCCGACCGGGCCGTTGGTCCGGTCGGGGCGGGCGGGCGGGGGTCACGGCGCCGGGGTCACCCGTCGCCTACCGGGTGGGGCGGTTCACTCGGCGGCGGAGCTGCCGCGCCGGCGGAGGAAGAACACCACGCCGCCGCCGACCAGGACCAGGGCCGCGGCCACGCCGGCGATCATCGGGGTGGCGCTGCTGCCGCCGGTCTCGGCGAGGCCGGGGCCGCCGGTGGTGGTGCTGCTGCTGGAGCCGCCGTCGGTGCCCTCGCCGGTGGAGCCGTCACCGGTGGAGCCGCCGGCCGAGGCCGGGCTCGGGGAGTTGGACGGGCTGGGGCTGGCGGTGGCGCCGCCGTCGTCCGAACCACCAGTGGAGCCACCGACGGTCGACTCGACCTCGCACTCCAGGATGCCCTCGGCCACCAGGCGCTCACCGGACTCGTCGGTGATCACGATGGAGTACTCGGCGCCCTCCTCGACCGGGACCAGGACGGTGGTGGACTCGCCGGGCGCGGTGGTGTACTCCGTGCCGCCCAGGGTGAAGGTGTAGTCCTCGTCGCCCTCGTTGCTGACGACCACCTCGACGCCGCCGTCGACGCACTTCTCGGTGGTGTTGAACGCCGGGATCGGGCCGGTGTGCGCCTCGGGCTCCCACACCACGGTGGCGGAGTCGCTCGCCTCGGTGTTCTCGCTCCGGGCGAGGATCTGGGTCTGGCTGCGCTTGTCGTCCTTGTGGCCGACGAAGGCGCGGCCCACCGGGATGGTGGTGGCGGCGGAGACGCTCAGCTCGGCGCTGCCGGCCTCGACGTCCTCGGGGATCTGGACGAAGAACTCCTGACCCGGGGCGACGCTGCTGACCGGCTGCCCGTTCGCGTCCACCAGGGTGACGCCCTCGGGGGCCTCGCCCAGGACGACCTCGGCGCTGTCGAAGTTGCCGCTGGCGGTGATCGGGCCGACCCGCTCGCCGGCCTTGCCGGAGAACTGGTCCGCGGACAGGTCGATGGAGGCCGGCGGCTCCGCGATGTCCTGCGCGTTGTCCACCAGGTACTGGTACAGGGCCTCGATGTCGGCGCCCTGGACCGAGCCCTCGTCGGGGGCGCCGGTGAGCTCCACCTTGTCGGAGAAGTGCCAGATGGCGGCCTGGGTGGCGGCGGCGGCCTCCTTGTCGTTGAGCTCCTCGACACCGGCCTTGTCGGCCAGGCCGGCGAGGGAGTCCTCCAGACCGACGTAGCCGTTCTGCAGGATCCACATGATCTTGCCGGCGTCCCCGTTGCCCGCCAGCGAGCTCTCGTCCCAGCCGACCTCGTCGTACTCGGCCTCGTTCTGGGTCTCGGTGAGGAAGTCGATGCAGTAGGTGTAGATCGTGGACTGGTCCGAGAGCATGGTCATCTTGAACAGGCCGGCACCGATCGTGTCGGGCCCCTGGCCACCGATGGTGTAGTCGATGTCAGCGAAGCTGACCATGCCCGGCTCGAGACGAGCGTCCGGGGTCTCGTCCGCCTGCGCGGCCCCTGCGAGGGGGCCCGCCGTGGCGACAGCCGCCACGACGGTGGCGGCGCAAAGGCGATTGACTCGCCTTCGAACGTGCAACATAGATTCCCCTCCGTTGCAGGGCGGAAGGTAGCACGCCCTGCTAAGGCCAGAAAGATGGGAGCTCCCGTCCTGCCACGGGAAACCGTACGGGGAGCTTGAGACGCAGCAAGCGACTGCGCGGAGGCCACCATAACGGATGATCGGTCGATTGGTTCTGCCGGGTGAGAAAACGTCCCGATAGTCGACAGATCAATGAAACGGCTCGACGAGAAGAGACATCAGACGAACCAGAAGGGCAAACAACCGATCCAAATCTTATCTAATGAGCAATTGCCTCACTTGCGCCATATGGGCGCGATAGTCACTACAGCCACCTAACGCCCCCTTTATCACCCTAAACGGACATCAGCGCGCGCCACTGCCAGCACAGACGTGACCACCTGCCACGTCATCCTCTCCCGTCCCACACTGCTCACCAACCCCCCACTCCCACTCTGTCCCTCGTACGCCACGCCTCTCGCCCGTTCGGCCGTCCCGCCCCAAACCGCCGCCACGCGGCGCCCTGACGAGCCGCCGGAAGCACTCCGCCGACTACCCAACGCGCGGGGCGCCCCTCCGACGACTTGCCGCCACACCCGCCGGTCACCCAGCGGTGACGCACCCCATTCACCGCCCCGACGCCCCGAACACCCGTCATTAACACCGCGCCGCACGGCAATTCTGTTACGCACCTGGTACAGAACACCGGCCGCCGAACACCCGCCCCGGCTCCCCGTCCGGCCCTTTGCCCGCCGAATCCCGAGCGCCGCCGAGCCCGATTGCGGCCCTCGCTATGGTCGGCCCCATGACGCCCCGTTCCCCCGCGCCCCCGGCCCGCGCGCTGTGGCGCGGATGGGTGCACCTGCTGCTCGGCGGCGCGCTGCTGATGCCCTACATGCTGCTGGGGGCGCTCGTCGCGGAACTCGTCGGCGCGGGACGGGCGACCGACGGGTACGGCGCCGTGACGGACCCGCGCGTCTTCCTCGCCGTGCTCCCCGTGGTGGCGGCGAGCGGGCTGGTCCTGCCGGTCCGCCGGGTGGAGACCACGGCGGCCCGGGAACTGCTGGGCGTCGCGCTGCCCGACCCGGCCGACGAGCCACGGGAGCGGCCGTCGTGGGACCGCAGACGGCGCACCGCCGCGTGGTTCACCGCGCACCTGGCCGTGGGCGGGATCGCCGGCGGCCTCACGCTGGCCCTGGTGCCGTTCGCCCTCTGGATCATGACGCTGCCGTTCGTGGAGCAGCAGACCGCCACGGCGGGGGCCACCACCGCGCTGCCGTCCGGCTGGGCCGCCGCCTGGGCCCTGCCGGCCGGACCGGCCGTCCTCGCGCTGCTGGCCCTCGCCATCAGGGGCGCGGCGGCGGCGCTCGCCCGACTCGGCCCCGCGCTCCTCGGCCCGTCGCCGGCGGAGCGGCTGGCGCAGGCCGAGGCACGGAGCCGCCGGCTCGCCGAGCGCAACCGCCTGGCGCGGGAGCTACACGACTCGGTCGGCCACGCGCTGAGCGTGATCACCGTCCAGGCGGGAGCCGCCGCCCGCCTGCTGGACACCGACACGGAGTTCGCCCGCACCGCGCTGACCTCGGTGGAGGAGTGCGCGCGCAGCGCCCTGGAGGAACTGGACCACGTGCTGGGACTGCTGCGCGAGGAACGCCCGGACGGGGTCGCGCGGCAGCCCGCGCTGGGGGACCTGCCCGCGCTGGTGGAGCGGGCCGGAACGGGCGGACAGCGGGTGGAACTCGTGGTCGACGGCCCGCCGGGGACCGTGCCGGCGGCCGTGTCCCGGGAGGCCTACCGCATCGTCCAGGAGGGCGTGACCAACGCGCTGCGGCACGCCGGGGAGGTGCCGGTACGCGTGGGGCTGCGGGTGCGCGAGCGCGCCGTGGAACTGGAGATCACCAACGAACTGCCCGCGGCGCCACGAACCCCCGGCAGGGGGCGCGCGGGAGGCCGGGGGTTGATGGGGATGCGGGAGCGCGTGGAGGTACTTCGGGGAGAGATGGAAGCGGGAGAGATGGACGGGGCGTGGGTGCTGAAGGTGAGGTTGCCGTGGTGAAGGTGCTGGTGGTCGACGACGAGGCGCTGATCCGGGCCGGGCTACGCGCCGTGATCGACGCCGAGCCGGACCTGACGGTGGTGGGCGAGGCGGCCGACGGCGGCGAGGTCGTTCCCCTGGTGCGCGAAACGGCGCCGGACGTGGTGCTGATGGACGTGCGCATGCCGCGGATGGACGGGATCGCGGCGACGCGGGAACTGCTGGCGGCGGTGCCGGAGGCGCCCCCGAAGGTCCTGGTGGTCACCACGTTCGAGAACGACGAGTACGTCTACGAGGCGCTGCGGGTGGGGGCCTCCGGCTTCCTGCTGAAGCGGGCGCGGGCCGAGCAGATGGTGCAGGCGATCCGTGTGGTGGCCGCCGGCGACTCCCTGCTGTTCCCCACGGCCATCCGCGACCTGGCGACGCGCCACGGCGGCGGGGGGCGGGCGCTGCCGCGCTTGACGGAGCGGGAGGCGGGAGTGCTGCGCCTGGTGGCCAAGGGGCTGACGAACGCCGAGATCGCCGACGAACTGGGCGTCGGGACCGAGACGGTGAAGACCCATCTGGGCAACGTGCTGTCGAAGCTCGGCGCCCGGGATCGCACGCAGGCCGTGATCATCGCCTACGAGTCGGGCTTCGTCGACCGCTGAAGAGCGCCGCGCCCGCCCTGCTCCGGGCCCGCCACACCCAGCAGGCCTCACCGTGCACGGTGGGCGGCGGCTTGGTGCGGCGATCCGGCCACACCACGCGCGCGGTAGTGCCCCGCCCTCCGCCTCGCGGTTTCCCGACTGCCTCGGCAGCTTCGCGCCCGGTTGCCTCCGAGCTTCCCACCTGCCCTGCCGGCTACGGCTTCCCACTAGATCTCCCGCCGGCACCCCCGTCTTCCCACGCCCAGCTTCCTCCTGGCCCTCCAGGAATCGTCAGCGCCGCCTCCCCCAGGCCCTCATGGCACCCCCTGCCCGCCCCCGCCAGCTTGACCTGGCGAAATCCCCGTCTCTCGTATGCACATACCTGCCACCGCCGCCTTACAAGCATGCCCATGACACTTCTTCCCCACATCGGGCCCGGGCTTGCCCGCCCCTCCCCCTCCCCCTTTTCCCCGCCCCTCAATTCCCACCCCGCCCGCCCCCGCCCATGCCCGCTTACCCAGCCCACATCCCCGCCGCGCCCCCGTTTTCTCTCTCCCACCCTCGCTTTCCCCTACCCCTCCCCCTGCGCCGGCCTCCCCTCATCCACTCAACCCCGGAACCCGCCCTCCTCCCCGCCGGGCCCCCTTCAGCAGCCACCCACCCCTTCTCCTGTCACTCCAGGAACCCTTCCCCGCCACTTGCTTTGCCTGTTCCCTTCTCCGTTCCTCCTCCGCTCCACCGCTCCACCACTCCCCCAGCCTCTGCCCTGTTCCTCATGCCTGCGCCGAGGGCTCTTCGCTGCCCTCTCCCCCTCAGCTCTGCCCTCATCCCCTCAGGGCCCGGGCCACGCCGCTGGCTGGTCCGCGCTCGTGTGCTTCCCCAGGCGCCACACACCGCTGACTGGCTCGTGGCCTGCCCGGGTTCGCGCTCCTCCCCCGAGTTCGTCCTGGAGGGGGAGGTGGGGAGCAAGCCGCAGACGGTGCCGGGCGCGAACTCTCACACCCGGCGGGATCGCGGAGTTGACCGCGTCCCGGCGCCTGCCTCATGGCTTGGCTCCCTTCCTCCTTTCTTTCCTCTCCTCGGAAGGCCACCCGGTTGTCCGGTCCCGGGTGGCCGCTTGACTGTCCGGACTCCCCCGCTGCTCCCCTGTGGCGACGCCTCGGCGTGCGATCTGGCGCTCGTTCGGCCGCGCCGGGCCGGCCGACCGGGTGGCCGCCTCCGGGTGAGGCGGTGGTGACCCGGTCGGCCTCCAGCGCCGGGGCCCGTGGTGGCGCTGGACTTCCGCCCGTGGGAGCGTTGGCCCAGGGGCGGGAGGGAGCGGTGGCTCCCTGGGGGGAGGGGGAGGCCCCCGGGGGATCAGCGGGTGCGCGTGAGCGTCACCGTGTCCGGGGGCAGCGGATCGGCGTGGGGGCGGACGACCCTGCGGAACGCCGAGGTCCCGCGGGACAGGTCGTGTCCCACCGAGATGGCCTCGATCTCCGCGACCGTGTGGCGCTGTTTGTCCCCCTCCCACTCCCGCACCCGGAGTCTGCCCATCACCATGAGCGGGTCCCCCACGCTCACCGAGCCGGCGATGTTCTCCCCCAACATCTTCCACGCCACCACCGTGTAGAAACTGGAGGGGCAGTCCTTCCACCCACCCTTTTCCTTGTCGTACTTTCGCGGCGTGGAAGCCAGCCGGAACGTCACCATGGACGCCCCGCTGGGCACGACGAACGACTTCGGCGGCGTGGCCACGTTTCCTAGTACTGTCGTATAAGTGTCGAACACCAATGCCTTCCCCGTATCTACCCGGGCATCGCCGAAGGACTGCCCGTCACCACTGGTTGTTCAGCCGGCTGGATCTCTCCACGGCCAAGGATTCCCTTTATCCCCGTACCGGCGGAAGTCCCCTTCTCCAGCCTGTGGATAACTCCGTCCGCGCCTGTCGGCACCGTGGCACACAACCCCCGCGACTTCCGAACCGATCGGCGTCTCCACCACCCGGATGGCCCAGCGCGAACCCTGGGAACGTTCACGCGCCCCCTGCCGACCCCGGCCTGGCCCGGCCACACCCGGGGGCTAGCCAGCCGACCGGCCGCCCGCCCCGGTCAGCGTCCGAGCGGGTTCGGGACGTGCGAGCGGGAGGCGGGGGAAGGGCGCGGCGATCTCGCGGATGCCTACCGGATCCGGCCGATCCGGACACTCTCCGACACCATGCCTACCTCGGACGGTTCACCGCATAACGGGTCGGGGGCCGGGCCGTAACGAGTCCACAACTAACACCCGTCTGCCACCGGTCCGTCCATGTGCCAGTCGCCGGTGAACTGTCATCATCATGGCGACCTACTGGACGGCGCACCGCTCGGCCGGCCACGGCACCGCACGGAGCTCAACCGGCACCGGTCGGGGCACCGTCCTGGCGGTCCGGGTGATGATCACGGGAGCCGGGCACCGGCCCCCCTATCCTGGTGCATGGACACCGTACGGGGGAGGCTGGCCCACGACCGGGGCGCACCGGAACGCACGTGGCACGAACAGGCCGCCACAGGCCGTCGGCGAGCCCCCGTAGCTCAGTGGATAGAGCAGGTGCCTTCTAAGCACTTGGTCGCAGGTTCGAGTCCTGCCGGGGGCGCGGTCGGGCCCCGGCCCAGGAGCCTACTCCTGGGCCGGGGCCTTCGTGCTGCCGGGGCTGAGAACGGCCGAAAGGGGCTGTCGGGGAGGGTGCCGGGGAAGGGCCCCGGGCGCAGGGCGGGTGGGGCCGTTCGGGGGCGGGGCGGGGCCGACGGGGCCGTTCGGACGGCGCGTCCGGGGGAGGGACGGAATAAGGATTCGAGCGCGGGCGCGCGGAGCGGGCATGCTGGCCTGTGGCCCGGCGCCCCTGGCGCGCGGCCGGCTGCCCGCCCGTGGGCCGCTTATCCTTGCAACCGTATGGGAACGCCGCCAGTGACTTCTCCGCTCGCCGACCTGC
The DNA here is from genome assembly GCF_013407765.1 of Allostreptomyces psammosilenae. Classification (GTDB taxonomy): domain Bacteria; phylum Actinomycetota; class Actinomycetes; order Streptomycetales; family Streptomycetaceae; genus Allostreptomyces; species Allostreptomyces psammosilenae. The sequence continues at coordinate 1,014,961 of NZ_JACBZD010000002.1, read as the reverse complement.
GGGCCCGCCTGCCCGAACTCACCCTCCGCGACGAACGCCGCCTGCGGCGCCGCATCGACGGCCTCCGCCGGGCGGGTGGCGACGCCGAGACCCGTCGGGTCGCGTTGGAGCAGATCGCCGCCGAGGTCGAGACCGCCGAACGCCGGGTGGCGCGGCGGCGCGCCGCCGTCCCGACCATCCGCTATCCGGAGGCGCTGCCGGTCAGCGCGCGCCGGGACGAGATCCTGGCGGCGATCCGTGATCACCAGGTGGTGATCGTGGCCGGCGAGACGGGTTCCGGCAAGACGACCCAGCTGCCGAAGATCTGCCTGGAGCTGGGCCGGGGCGTGCGCGGGATGGTCGGCCACACCCAGCCGCGCCGGCTGGCCGCGCGCACGGTGGCGGAGCGGGTCGCCGAGGAGCTGGGGACGCCGCTCGGCGCGGCGGTCGGCTGGAAGGTGCGGTTCACCGACAAGGTGGGCGACGACACCCTGGTGAAGGTCATGACGGACGGCATCCTGCTGGCCGAGATCCAGCGGGACCGCATGCTCAGCCAGTACGACACGCTGATCATCGACGAGGCGCACGAGCGCAGCCTCAACATCGACTTCATCCTGGGCTACCTGAAACAGCTGCTGCCGCGCCGCCCGGAGCTGAAGGTGGTCATCACCTCGGCGACGATCGATCCCGGGCGGTTCTCCCGGCACTTCGACGACGCCCCGGTGATCGAGGTGTCCGGCCGGACGTACCCGGTGGAGGTGCGCTACCGGCCCCTGGTGGAGGACGCCGACGACGCCGAGGAGGGCGACGAGGGCGGCCGGGACCAGGTGCAGGGCATCTGCGACGCGGTGGACGAGCTGATCGCGGAGGGCCCGGGCGACATCCTGGTGTTCCTCAGCGGCGAGCGGGAGATCCGGGACGCGGCGGACGCGCTGGGCCGCCGCAACCTGCGCGACACCGAGATCCTGCCGCTGTACGCGCGGCTGTCGGTGGCGGAGCAGCACCGGGTGTTCCAGCCGCACACCGGCCGGCGGGTGGTGCTGGCGACCAACGTGGCCGAGACCTCGCTCACGGTGCCGGGCATCAAGTACGTGGTGGACCCGGGCACGGCCCGGATCTCCCGGTACAGCCACCGCACCAAGGTGCAGCGGCTGCCGATCGAGCCGATCTCGCAGGCGTCGGCGAACCAGCGCAAGGGCCGGTGCGGGCGCACCTCCGACGGCATCTGCATACGCCTGTACTCGGAGGAGGACTTCCTCTCCCGCCCCGAGTTCACCGACGCGGAGATCCTGCGGACCAACCTGGCCTCGGTGATCCTGCAGATGACCTCGCTGGGCCTGGGCGATCTGGCGGCGTTCCCGTTCATCGATCCCCCGGACCGCCGCAACATCCGGGACGGCGTTCAGCTGCTGGAGGAGTTGGGCGCCCTGGAGGTGGAGGGCGCGCGCGGTCGCGGCGGCGACGGCGGCCCGAACCGGGAGGACGAGGGCCGCGAGGGGGCGGGCCGGGCCGGGCGCGGCGAGGGGCGGCGGCTGACGCCGCTGGGCCGCAAGCTGGCGCAGCTCCCGGTGGATCCGCGGCTGGCCCGGATGGTGCTGGAGGCGGACCGCAACGGGTGCGTGTCCGAGGCGATCGTGGTGGCGGCCGCGCTGTCGATCCAGGATCCGCGGGAGCGTCCGGCGGACAAGCAGCAGGCGGCGGCGGAGAAGCACGCCCGGTTCGCGGACGAGACCTCGGACTTCCTGGCGTACTTGAACCTGTGGCGGTACCTGCGCGCGAAGCAGCGGGAGCTGTCCTCCTCGGCGTTCCGCCGGCTGTGCAAGGCGGAGTTCCTGAACTACCTGCGGGTCCGCGAGTGGCAGGACATCGTGGGGCAGCTGCGGCAGATGGCGGCCTCGCTGGGGATCGCGGTGCCGCAGGACGAGCCGCGGCGGCGTCCCCGGGGCGGCGGCCAGGGCGGGGGGCAGGTCCCGGCGCAGTCGGTGGACGACCCGGTGGTCGACGGGGGGACGGGCCCGGCGCCCACCGGGGACGGTGCCGGTGAGGGCGGGGACGCCCAGGTGGACGCGGACCGGCTGCACATGTCGCTGCTGGCCGGGCTGCTGTCGCACATCGGCCTGCGGGATCCGGAGAAGCAGGAGTACCTGGGGGCGCGCGGCGCGCGCTTCGCGGTCTTCCCGGGGTCGGGTCTGTTCAAGAAGCCGCCGCGGTGGGTGATGGCGGCGGAGCTGGTGGAGACGTCCCGGCTGTGGGGTCGGATCGCGGCCAAGATCGAGCCGGAGTGGGCGGAGGCGCTCGCCGGGCACCTGGTGAAGCGCACCTACAGCGAGCCGCACTGGGAGCAGAAGCAGGCTGCGGTGCTGGCCTTCGAGCGGGTGACGCTCTACGGGGTGCCGATCGTGGCGGGCCGGAAGGTCAACTACGGCCGCACCGATCCGGAGCTGAGCCGGGAGCTGTTCATCCGGCACGCCCTGGTGGAGGGGGACTGGCGCACCCACCACCGGTTCTTCAAGGAGAACCGGGAGCTGCTGGAGGAGGTCGAGGACCTGGAGCGCCGCGCGCGGCGGCGCGACATCCTGGTGGACGACGAGACGCTGTTCGCCTTCTACGACAGCCGCATCCCGGCGGAGGTGGTCTCCGGCGCGCACTTCGACGCGTGGTGGAAGAAGGAGCGCCGCAGCCGTCCGGAGCTGCTGAACTTCTCCGCGTCGATGTTGGTCAGCGAGCGTGCCGGGGACGTCAGCGAGCGGGACTACCCGGACGAGTGGGTGCAGGGCGATCTGCGGCTGCGGCTGACCTACCAGTTCGAGCCGGGCGCGGACGCCGACGGCGTGACGGTGCACGTGCCGCTGCCGGTGCTCAACCAGGTGTCGCCGGAGGGCTTCGAGTGGCAGATCCCGGGTCTGCGCGAGGAGCTGGTCACGGCGCTGATCAAGTCGCTGCCCAAGCAGGTGCGCCGGAACTTCGCGCCGGCGCCGGACCACGCCCGGGCGGTGTTGCAGCGGCTGCGCGGGTCCGACGAGGTGGGCCGGGAGCCGCTGCTGGACGTGCTGGGCCGGGAGTTGCGCCGGCTGCGCGGGGTGGCGGTGCCGCGTGAGGCGTGGGAGTGGGAGCGTGTCCCGGACCACCTGCGGATGACGTTCCGCGTGGAGGGGCCGAACGGGCGTCGTCTGGGCGAGGGCAAGGACCTGGAGGAGCTGAAGCGGCGGCTGCGGGGTCGGACCCGGGAGGAGATCTCGGCGGCGGCCGCGGCCGGCGGCTTCGAGCGGGAGGGCCTGCGCGAGTGGACCCTGGGCACGCTGCCGCGGACCTTCGAGCAGCGCCGTGGGGCGCACGCCGTGCGGGCGTTCCCGGCCCTGGTCGACGAGGGGGACAGCGTCGCGGTGCGCTCGTTCGCCACCGAGGCGGAGCAGCGGGAGGCGATGTGGCGGGGGACGCGCCGGCTGCTGCTGCTGAACTGCGCCTCGCCGCTGAAGTACGTGCAGGACCGGTTGTCGAACCGGGACAAGCTGGCGCTGGGGCGCAGTCCGCACGGCAGCGTGGCGGCGCTGCTGGACGACTGTGTGAGCGCCGCGGTGGACCGGCTGATGGCGGACGCCGGTGGTCCGGCGTGGGACGCGGAGGGCTTCCGGGCGCTGTACGACCGGGTGCGCGCGGACCTGGCGGACGTGGTGCTGGACACGGTGGTGAAGACGCACCGCATCCTGGCGGCCTGGCACGTGGTGGAGCAGCAGTTGCGCTCGGTGCGGTCGCCGGCGCTGCTGCCGTCGTTGGCGGACGCCCGGGCGCAGGTGGCGGAGCTGGTCTTCCCGGGGTTCGTGACGGCGACGGGCTGGCGGCGGCTGCCGGACGTGCTGCGGTACCTGCGCGGGGTGGAGCGGCGGCTGGTGAAGCTGCCGGAGTCGCCCGGGCGGGACCTGGAGCGCACCCGTGAGGTGGCGCAGGTGCGCGAGGAGTACCAGCGGCTGCTGGAGAGCCTGCCGCCGGCGCGGCGGGAGGAGCCGGAGGTGCGGGAGATCCGCTGGATGATCGAGGAGCTGCGGGTGAGTTTCTTCGCGCAGGGTCTCGGGACGGCGTATCCGGTGTCGGAGAAGCGGATCCGCCGGGCGATGGACCGGTTCGCGCCGTAGGTCCGTCCGGGGAGGTGGCCGTGGCGGCCGCGTGGGGCCTCGTGCGTGCGTGTGCGGGGCGCCGCGGCCGTCAGGGCACTCGGGTGAGCCATTCCATGGAGCTGAACTTGGTGGCGGCCAGTTCGCGGGCCCTCGCCATCTCCTCGTCGGTGATCCGGCCGGTGCTCAGGCCGTACCGGTCGCGGAAGGAGCCGACCATGCGGTCGATGACGGCTTCGCGGGGCAGGCCGGTCTGCCGGCGCAGCGCGTCGACGCGTTTTCCGGCGCTCCTGATGCCCTTGTCGGAGATCTTCTCCTTTCCGATGCGCAGCACTTCGAGCATTTTGTCGGCGTCGATGTCATAGGCCATGGTCACGTGGTGGAGGACGGCTCCGGGCTTTCCCCCGGGGCCGAGCATCCGTTTCTGGGCGGCGCCCGCGACCTTGCCGGCCTCGGTGGCGATGTCGTTGAGGGGCTGGTACCAGGCGCGGATTCCCATGTCGCCCAGGGCGGCGAGCACCCAGTCGTCGAGGTAGGCGTAGCTGTCGGCGAAGGACAGCCCCTTGACCAGGGCGTCGGGGACGGACAGTGAGTAGGTGATGGTGCTGTCCGGCTCCACGAACATGGCCCCGCCGCCGGAGATCCGGCGTACCACGGTGACGCCGTGGCGTTCCGCGCCCACCTGGTCGACCTCGTTGGCCAGGGACTGGAAACTGCCGATGATCACGGCGGGGGACGCCCATTCCCACACCCGCAGCGTGGGCGGGCGGCGGCCGGCGGCGACCTCGGCGGTGAGCACCTCGTCCAGGGCCATGTGGAGTGCCGGGGACTGCGGCCCGGTGTGCACGAGCTGCCAGTCGTAGTCGGTCCAGTCCGTGGCCTGGGCGAGGGCGCGGCGGACCGCGACGGCGACGCCCTCGGCGGTGAGTCCGTACATCACCGTGCCGGGTGGGAGGGCCGTCTCGACGCGGGCGGCCAGGCCTTCGGCATCGGTGTCGGCGGGGGCCCCTTCCAGTGCGGCGTCGATGGCGGTGAGCGCCTCGTCCGGTTCCAGGAAGAAGTCGCCGCCGACCCGCACGTTCCGCAGCACGCCGGCGTCGGCGTCGAGGTCGACCACGACCAGTTTGCCGCCGGGCACCTTGTACTCGCCGTGCACCGCTTCCGCCTCCGTCCGCCATGCCCCGGGCGTTCACGGTACCTCCGGAGCGGGCCGTCCGCCCGGACGGAACCGGCCACGGGGCCGGTCACGGCGGCGTCACCCCCGGCCGCGGATCGCCCGAGGCTCCTTCCGAAACTTTCTACACCGTCATCCCTGATAGCGCTCTCGGAACCATCGCCCCAGTCAGCCGCCCCCGCACCGTATCGACACGACACCATCATGACCAGCTTTAATGCCCCGTCAAGGAGTCCGGCGACGCGATGACCGCTCTTCCGAACGTTACCGAAACTATTGACACCCCGACAGCCCAGACCAACACTGTCGGCATCGACAGACCTGAGCCACTGTCGGTCCGGGGCACTGGCGCCACCCAGCGGTGCGTTGTCATGCGCATGTCGCCAGCGGCCGCGCGACGCCGCCGTCGGCGCGCGGCCGCTGGCGACCCGGCCCCGGACGGCCCCGCCGTATCACGCTGTCTGGCCCCCGCCAGCCTTCACGAGGAGGAAGCATGTACGAGGACGACGCCCCCGCCGACCCGATGAGCCGCCGGAGGTTCGTCGGCCGCACCGGCGCCCTGGCGCTGGTCACCACCGGTCTGCTGCTGCCCACGACCGGCACCGCCCACGCCCAGACCGTCACCTCGAACCAGACGGGCAACCACAACGGCTTCTACTACTCGTTCTGGACCGACGCTCCCGGCACCGTCTCCATGACCATGGGGTCGGGCGGCCAGTACAGCACCTCGTGGCGCAACACCGGGAACTTCGTCTGCGGCAAGGGATGGAGCAACGGCGGACGCCGGACCGTGCGCTACTCCGGCAGCTTCAGCCCCTCCGGCAACGGATACCTGTGCCTCTACGGGTGGACCTCGAACCCGCTCGTGGAGTACTACATCGTGGACAACTGGGGCACCTACCGGCCCACGGGGACGTACAAGGGCACGGTCACCAGCGACGGCGGCACGTACGACGTCTACCAGACGACGCGGTACAACGCCCCCTCCGTCGAGGGCACCCGCACGTTCAACCAGTACTGGAGCGTCCGGCAGCAGCGGCGGACGGGCGGGAGCATCACCACCGGCAACCACTTCGACGCGTGGTCCCGCTACGGCATGCCGCTGGGCAGCTTCAGCTACTACATGATCATGGCGACCGAGGGCTACCAGAGCAGCGGGAGCTCCAACATCACGGTGAGCGGGTGACCATCCCGCCCCCGGTGGGGACGATCCCGGCCCGGAGGGTCGGCACCACCTGACCCGGCCGGTCTCCCACGGCACGGACTCCCGCGACCCGGACTCCCGCGGTAGGCGACACCCCTCCCCAACGCACGGAACACCACGCCCGTGGCGCGGCGGCCCATGGCCACCGCGCCACAGTGCTGTCCACCCGGTCCGGCCCGGCCGGCTCCAGCCAGGTCCGTCGGCCCGGCCCGGCCGATCGGCAAGGGGCCGGCGGTAGCGTGGGGGCATGACGACACGGGGCGGGGAGGCGGACGGCGAGGTGCTGTCCGGGGGCATGGCCAACGCCGGCGCGGTCTTCCGCCGGGGCGGGCTGGTCGATCGTCCGGCGCCGCGGAACGCGCCGGCCCTGCACGCCCATCTCACCGCGCTCCGCCGGCGGGGCTTCGACGCGGCCCCGACGCCGGTCCGTCTCACCGACGACGGCCGCGAGCACCTGACCTTCCTCCCCGGCGAGGTGGCCCTGCCACCGTTCCCCGCCTGGGCGCTGACCACGGCCGCCCTGGAGTCGGTGGGGGCCCTGCTGCGGCGGCTGCACGAGGCGGGCGCCGCCGTTCCGGTCGACGCCTCCGTGGACTGGCCCCGGGAGCTGGCCGACCCGGAGGGAGGGACGGTGCTGTGCCACAACGACGTGTGCCCGGAGAACGTCGTCTTCCGCGACGGCCGCGCCGCCGCCCTGATCGACTTCGACCTGGCGGCACCGGGCCGCCCGATCTGGGACGTCGCGATGACCGCCCGCTACTGGGTGCCCATGCTCGACCCGACGTCCGCCGCGCTCGCCTACCCCGACGGACTGGACGCGCCGAGCCGGCTGCGGATCCTCGCCGACGGCTACGGCCTCTCCACCCGGGAACGGGCCGAACTGCCCGGCGTCATCGAGCAGGCCACCGAGGCCGGTCGGGCCTTCGTCGCCCGGCGGGTGGCCGACGGCGACCCGGTGTACCTGCGGGCGATGGCGGCGAACGGCGGATGGGAGCGCTGGGACCGCATGCAGGCCTGGCTGGCGACCCACCGTGACGGGTTCGTGGAGGCGCTGCTGAGCTGACGGATCGCCGGCCGCCGGGCAGGCGGGGGTCGGTCGGGCAGCCGATGGTCAGTCGGGCGGGCGGGGGTCAGTCGGGGAGGCGGGGCAGGCCGGCCTCGTCGAGCGGCCAGGCCGGGTTGTGGGCGAGCTCCCAGGTGTGTCCGTCCAGGTCGGCGACGTAGGCGAGGTAGCCGCCCCAGTCCGCGGCGGTGGCCGGGCGCAGCACGGTGCCGCCGGCGGCCACGAAGGCCGCCACGGCGTCGTCGACCTCGGCGCGGCTGCCGAGGTTGAGGGCGAGGACGATGCCGGGGAAGGGCGCGGGACCGGGGTGCGGGCCGGTGGCCTCCCGGCCGCTGTCGGCGGCGAGGGCGTCCCGGCCGTAGAGGGCGAGGATTCCGCCGGCGGTGTGGAAGAAGGTGACCTCTCCCTCGACGGAGGCCGAGGACGGCCGCCAGCCCAGGGCGCGGTAGAAGTCGGTGGCGCGGCGCAGGTCCGCGACGCCGAGGGTGACCAGGCTGATCCGGGCGGGGACGGTGCTCATGGCGGCTCCGGGGGACGGGGTTCGGGGACGGTGTGGGCCGGACGGCGCGGTCGGGCGGCGCGGGTCCGGCGGTGCCGGACGGGCGGCATGGGCGGGGCGGGCCGAACGGCGGCCGTGCCGGGTGGAGGGCCGGCACGGGATCACCGTACTCACCGGCCGGGGCTCCGGGTGGGCGCGACGCGGTGACGGCGCGGCCGTGACGCGGCGTCGGGAGCGTCCCCGGGAACGGCGGGAGCCCCCCGGAGTCGCCGGGAGCGGCGCCGGCGGTCGCCGATCGGCCGGCAGGCGAAGAAGGGTAGCCTTACCTCGCAGCCTCGGGTGCTGACCGGGCGTCGCAGGGATCGGCGGGTGGAGCGTGATGGCGGTGGTGGGGTCCGACGGCAGGTCGGCGGCGCCGCACGTGCCGCGCCCGGAGCCGGTGGCCTCGGCGACGAGCCCGCGCCTGGAGCGGCTGGCGGCCGAGGTGGCGGCCGGCGACGGCGGGGCCCTGGCGCGGTTCTGGTCGGAGGCGGCGGCCGGCGGCGGGCCACTGGTCGAGCCTGTGGCCGCGCCCGGCGAGGGCCGGGGGGTGGGCCGCTATGCGGTGACGTTCCTGTGGCGGGACCGCGACCCGGCGGCGGCCGACGCCCGGACGGGGGCCGCCGAGACCCGGACCCGCGGGGTGGCGGTGCTGGTCAACCGGCTGTCGGATCCGCGTCTGGTGGAGAACGCCGCCATGCGCCGGCTGGCCGGGACGGACGTGTGGTTCCGGAGCTTCCTGCTGGACGGCGACTGGCGGGGCTCGTACCACCTGCTGGTGGACGACCACCGCACGCCGCTGCCCGAGCCACCGGCCGGCCTGGATCCACGGCGCGCCCGCGCGCTGCTGCGGCACGCGGTCCCGGATCCGCTCAACCCGCGGCGGCTGCCCTCCCGGTGGGGCGGGCCGGGGGTGAGCGTGGCGGAGCTGCCGGCGGCCCCCGCGCTGGGCGAGTGGCGACGGCGCCCGGGTGTGCCGGCCGGGCTGCTCACCGAGCACGCGGTGGACAGCGACGCCCTGGGCGAGCGGCGCCGGGTGTGGGCGTACACGCCGCCGGCCGGGGCGGTGGCGGCGGGTGCGCGGCTGCCGGTGCTGGTCCTGCTGGACGGTGAGATGTGGGGGCCTCGGCTGTCCGTGGCCACGCTGCTGGACAACCTGGTCGCCGAGCGGCGGCTGCCGCCACTGCTCGCGCTGCTGCCGGACTCGGTGGACGTCGGGACCCGTGCGCGGGACTACGGGTGCGACGCGTCCTTCACCGACTTCCTCCACCGGGAGCTGCTGCCCTGGGCCGAGCGGCACCTCGGGGCGACCTCGGATCCGGCGGCCACGGTGGTCGCCGGGGAGAGCTTCGGCGGGCTGGCGGCGCTCTTCGCGGCGTTGCGCGCGCCGGAGCGGTTCGGCAACGTGCTGGCGCAGTCCGCCTCGCTGTGGTTCCGTCCCCCGGCTCCGCAGGCCGGTCCGCGCGGGACGGGCCAGCGGGAGACGGGCCCGTGGGAGACCGGCGAGCGCGAGGCCGGCCGGCGGGAGGCGGAGCCGGACGCGGGTTCGGGCGAGTGGTTGACGGAGCGCTTCGCCGAGGCGTCCGGGGCCGGCGGGGCGGCCGGCCGGGTGCGCTTCCACCTGCGGGTCGGCCGGCTGGAGTGGCAGCTGCTGCCGCCGAACCGCCGGCTGCGCCGGGTGCTGGAGGCGGCGGGCCGTCGAGTCACCCTCACCGAGTACAACGGGGGCCACGACTACGCCTGCTGGCGCGGCGGTCTGACCGACGGGCTGGTGGAGTTGCTCGGCGCCGGTGACGCGGCGCGCCCGGCGGACCCGGCGGACGCCGCGCCCCGCGCCGGCTGAGGCGCGGGGCGTTCCGCGGCGCCGAGGGTCAGCCGCCGGAGGCCGCGCGCAGCAGGACACGCCCGAGCAGCGGCAGCCGGGGCTTGGCGTGCCGGCCGCGTCCCCTGGCGCCCCTGGCCGTCCCCCGGGGCGCGCCGTCCCGACGAGCGTGCCGCGGGCCGTGCGGCCGGTCGGCGGCGGGCGGCGGCGGGTGCTCGGCCGACTCAGCGGGGACGGCGGGCGGCACGGGCGGGGTGGGCGGGGCGAACAGCGGCGGCACCGACGCGATGGGGGGTGTGCGCGACGCGGTGGGCTCCGGCCGGCGGGGGGTGCCCGGACAGGGGGTGCGCGGCGCAGGCCGGGCGCCTCGGGCGCCGGCCACCGGAGCCCCCGGGAAAGCCGGGAACGCCGGGAACGCCGAAGCGCCCCCGCTCCCCGATGGCACGGGGCCGGCCGGACGCCCCGGGGCGACGTCCGGGCGCCCGGTGGGCCGGACGTGCCCGGAACCACCCGGTTGCTCGACGTGCCCCGGATGCCCGAATCGCCCCGCGTGCTCGGGCCGGTCCGGCGGCTGGGGCCGGCCCGCATGCTGTGGCCGTCCTGCCTGCTGGTGGCGGCCCGGCTGCTCGGTGCGTCCGGCGCGGCCCACGTGGTCCTGGGGGCGGCCGTGCGGGGGGTGCGGGTGGCGTGGGACCGGGCGGATCACCGGCAGGACCAGGGTGCCGTCGAGGTCCTCGTAGTCCACGTAGTGGAAGCCGGGCGCCGGGCGGGTCGGCGACTCCGCCTCCTCGGCCGCGCGGACCTCGGCCACCACCCGGTGGATGCGCTCGGCCAGCGCCGAGGGCTCGCCGGCGACCGGGCCGGCCGCCGGGCCCGCCGCCGGCCACCGCCCCTCCCGCGGCCCTCGGCCGGCCGGCGGGAACGGCGGGAGCGGCGCCGGTTCGGTGGTGGTCGGGCCGGCCGCCCCGGCGGGCGGCGCCACGTCGAGCTTCTCGCCCAGCCAGCGCACCGCGACGCCGGGCGCGCCCGCGCCCACCGGCTCCCCGGCCGGCCCGGGATGCCCGACCGGCCCGGTCCGCCCGGCCCGCGTCGCCGCCTCCGCCGACGCGCCGGTGGCCTCTCCGGCCGACCCACCCGGCGACCCGCCCGGCGGCCTGCGGGGCGGCGGCACGACGGCCGACCGGTCGCGCCGAAACGTTCCGCCGCCCGGCCGCTCCGGCTCCTCGGGCAGCACCGGCCCCTGCCAGGAGGAGGCCGGCCGCGCGTTCCAGTCGACGGCCGACGCCGCGTGCCTGGCACGCCCGCCGGCCCGGACGTCACGGGTGTCGCGGAGGTCACGGGGGTCCGCGGTGACGGGCATCTGCACTCCTTCGACGTGCGCGCACGGCTACGGCACACGCCGTACGGCAGGGACTCGCCCACCATGCAACCCACCCGCGGCGCTCCAGGGGCGGGAACCGGGTCGGCTTCCCCCGATCGAGCGAACGCATGACCGTTCTCCTCCCCACCGCGCTCTCCCCCGCTAGCCGCCGCCGCGCTCTCCGGCGCCAGCCGGACGTCCCCCCGGGCCACTACGGAGCGCGTCGAAACCGCCGGAACGCCGGTGTGATGCGCATCGCCATCCCAGGACTTTTACGGATGAATGCCGCAAACGTGAATACTTACGGTCGCGTAGCCGGCACCCTGAGATGCATGATGCGGTGGTGTCAGCCAATCATCTGAAGAATCGCGGTATACGCACGTTCATGGCCCTGGGGGACAGCTTCACCGAGGGTCTCAACGATCCCGGCCCCGCCGGGGGCTGGTACGGCTGGGCCGACCGGCTCGCCGGGATGATCGCATCGGCACACCCCGAACTCCGGTACGCCAACCTCGCCGTGCGCGGCCGGCTGCTCGACCGGATCGTCTCCGAGCAGGTGCCGCAGGCGCTCGCGTTCGCCCCCGACCTGGTCTCCTTCTCGGCCGGCGGCAACGACATCATCCGCCCCGGCAGCGACCCCGACGAGGTCGCCGCCCGGTACGCGGACGCCGTGCGGCGGATGACCGAGGCGGGGAGCACCGTGCTGGTCTTCACCGGCTTCGACACCCGCGAGACGCCGGTACTGCGCCGGCTGCGCGGCAAGGTCGCCACCTACAACGGTCACGTCCGGGCCATCGCGGACCGGTACGACTGCCCGGTGGTGGACCTGTGGGCGCTGCGCACGCTCTCGGACCGGCGGGCCTGGAGCGCGGACCGGCTGCACCTGTCCTCCGAGGGCCACCGCCGGGTGGCGCTGCTGGCCGCGCAGGCGATCGGCATCCCGGTGGACGGGGACCCGCGGGAGCCGTGGCCGCTGCTGCCGCCGGTGCCCCGGGTGGCGGCGCTGCGGGAGAACGTGCACTGGACCCGGGAGCACCTGCTGCCGTGGGTGGGCCGCCGGCTGCGCGGGGTGTCCTCCGGTGACCTGGTGCGTCCCAAGCAGCCGGAGCTGGCGCCGTACCAGGACGCGCGCACCGGCCGGACCACGCGGCTGGGCGGGGGCGGCTGCGCCACGCAGTCGCCGGTGCGGGCGTCGCACGCCTCCGCGGAGCAGCGGACCTCGGGCGCCTGACGTCCCCCGTGGCGTTCCGGCCCAGGCCGGGCCGGGCCGGAACGCCACGGAGAACGGTGTGACGAAGGGGCCCCTGCCTCCCGCGGGAGGTAGGGGCCCCTTCGTCACATCCGGGTCGGCGGGTGGGCTGCTCAGCCCTCCATCGACTCCAGGGTGCGTCCCTTGGTCTCGGTGACGAACCGGGCGACGAAGATGATCGACAGGCCGGCGAACAGGGTGAACACCAGATAGGAGCCGCTCAGGCTCCAGTCCGCCATGGACGGGAAGGCGGTGGTGATCACCCAGTTGGCGATCCACTGGGCGGCGGCGGCCACGGCCAGGGCGGCGGCGCGCACCCGGTTGGGGAAGATCTCGCCGAGCAGCACCCACACGCCGGGGCCCCAGGAGAAGGCGAAGAAGAGGACGAAGGCGTTGGCCGCGACCAGCGCGACGGCGCCCTGCAGCTCCGGCAGGCTGGGGTCGCCGTTCACGATGGTGGCGGCGGAGAAGGACCAGGCGGCCAGGCCGAGCGCGACGGTCATGCCGATCGAGCCGATCAGCAGCAGCGGCTTGCGGCCGATGCGGTCCACCAGCGCGATGGCGACGAAGGTGCCGACGATGTTGATGATCGAGGTGGAGAAGCTGATCAGCAGCGAGTTGCTCTCCTCGATGCCCACCGACTGCCACAGCATCGACGAGTAGTAGAAGATCACGTTGATGCCGACGAACTGCTGGAGCACCGACAGCGCGATGCCGATCCAGACCACCGGCAGCAGGCCGCCGCGCGGGCCGCGCAGGTCCTTCAGCGAGGAGCGGTGCTCGGAGCGCAGGGACTGCTCCAGCTCGGCCATGCGGGCGTCGACGTCGCCGCCCTCGACACGGGCGAGGACGTCCCGGGCCTCGGCGGTGCGGCCGACGGCCACCAGGTGGCGGGGGGACTCGGGGATGCGCAGCGAGAGCGCCCCGTACAGCACGGCGGGCACCACGGCCACGGCGAGCATCCACTGCCAGGCGTACAGCGGGCCGAGCTTCTCGGAGGCGCCGCCGGCGGCGGCGGCGATGCCCCAGTCGACGAGCTGGGAGATGGCGATGCCCAGCACGATGGCGAGCTGCTGGAGCGAGGCGAGCCGGCCGCGGTAGGCGGCGGGGGCCACCTCGGCGATGTAGGTGGGGGCGATCACGGAGGCGATGCCGATGGCGATGCCGCCGACGAAGCGCCAGGCGCCGAGGTCCCAGATGGCGAACGGGACGGCGGAGCCGACGGCGCTGATGGCGAAGAGCAGCGCCGCGATCTGCATGACCCGGGTGCGGCCGTGGCGGTCGGCGAGCGAGCCGGCTATCCAGGCGCCCACGGCGGAGCCGAGCAGCGCCGCGGCGACGGTCAGTCCGGTGGCGGCGGTGCCGACGCCGAAGTGGTCGCGAATGGCGGTGACGGCGCCGTTGATGACGGCGGTGTCGTAGCCGAACATGAAGCCGCCGAGGGCGGCCACGGACGCGATGCGGGTCACGAAGCCCAGTCGGGCCGGGGCGGTGGGGGTCACGCCTCCGGACGGGCGGGGCGATGCCACGGTGGACATGCCGGGGTTACCTCCATGTTTCCAGGTCCTGAACGATCGCCCCTCGCCCAGTACTGCGGCTCGGGCGCCGGGGGTGTTCAGGACCCGGCGGCGGGAAAGGGGTATCCGCGAAATGGGCACGACAAAGCCCCCAAAACGGTGGTGATCCACCGCAGGGTGCGCCGTCGCGTTCACCTCGCCCCGGGATCATAGGCACAGATGCGATGAGAAATGAACAGTCACTGGACCAATCAATCCAGGCTGACTTCAAGACCTGAAGAGAGCGCGACCGAAGGTGATGGATCCACTCTGCTCCGCAGACGACATTCCGGACATTTCACCGCGTTGACGGTGTACGGAGATCACCTTCGCCCCAATGACGTTCCGGTCACATTCCCCCGGTCGCGGCCCGCTCCCCCCACTCCGCGGCCGCCGCAGCCCTCCCCGCCACGCCCGGCGAGGGCCCGTCCGAGGGAACGCGAAGGGCGCGGCGACCACGCGACGGACCGGACGGGTCCGTCACGCGCGGTCGCCGCGCCCTTCGACGGGTGCGATCAGCGCTGGTCGAGCGGCACGTAGTCGCGCTGCTCCTCGCCCACGTACACCTGGCGCGGGCGGCCAATGCGGGAGCCGGACGCGATCATCTCGCGCCAGTGCGCGATCCAGCCGGGCAGCCGGCCGATCGCGAACAGCACGGTGAACGCGTTGGTCGGGAAGCCCATGGCCCGGTAGATCAGGCCGGAGTAGAAGTCCACGTTGGGGTAGAGCTTGCGCTCGACGAAGTAGTCGTCGGCCAGCGCCCGCTCTTCCAGCTTCAGCGCGATCTCCAGCAGCTCGTCCTTGACGCCGAGCTTGCCGAGGACGTCGTCGGCGGCGGTCTTGATGATCTTGGCGCGCGGGTCGAAGTTCTTGTAGACCCGGTGGCCGAAGCCCATCAGCCGGACGCCGTCCTCCTTGTTCTTGACCTTGTTCAGGAAGGCGTCGACGTCACCGCCGTCGTTGCGGATCCGCTCCAGCATCTCCAGCACCTCCGCGTTGGCCCCGCCGTGCAGCGGGCCCCACAGCGCGTTGATGCCGGCGGAGATGGAGGCGAACAGGTTGGCCTGGCTGGAACCGACCAGGCGCACCGTGGAGGTGGAGCAGTTCTGCTCGTGGTCGGCGTGCAGGATGAGCAGCTTGTCCAGGGCGTCCACGACGACCGGGTCGGCCTCGAAGCGCTCGCTCGGCACCGCGAAGGTCATCATCAGGAAGTTCTCGATGAAGCCGAGCGAGTTGTCCGGGTACAGCAGCGGCTGGCCGATGGACTTCTTGTAGGCGTAGGCGGCGATCGTCGGGAGCTTGGCCAGCAGCCTTATCGTCGACAGGTGGACCTGGCGCTCGTCGAACGGGTTGTGGCTGTCCTGGTAGAACGTGGACAGCGCGCTGACCACCGACGACAGCATGGCCATCGGGTGGGCGTCGCGCGGGAAGCCGTCGAAGAACCGCTTGACGTCCTCGTGCAGGAGGGTGTGGCGGCTGATCTCCTCGCGGAAGTCGTCGAGCTGGGTGGCGGTCGGCAGCTCGCCGTGGATCAGCAGGTAGGCGCTCTCCAGGAAGCTGCCGCGCTCCGCGAGCTGCTCGATCGGGTAGCCCCGGTACCGCAGGATGCCTTTCTCGCCGTCGAGATACGTGATGGCGGATTTGTACGCGGCCGTGTTGCCGTAGCCGCTGTCCATGGTCACCAGACCGGTCTGGGCACGCAGCTTGCCGATGTCGAACCCGTCGTCGCCGACGGTGCTCTTGACGACCGGGAACTCGTACTCACCGTCCTGGTAGCGCAGTACTACCGAGTTATCGCTCAACGTCATCCCTCACGAGATAAGTCCATGCTGGCATGGCCGGAGACAGGCGTCGCGGAGGGGGCCGGCCCTCCGGTGGCGCGGGCGGCCTGCGTTCGGCTGCATGCTCAATGACTCCTCCTACCTTCCCCCACCCCGGCCCGCGTCACCTCAGCGGGGTCACCTTCCGTCATGCGCGTCGCCGCTCACAAGGGTGCGTGGAGCGATCAACTTGTCTGCGGTAGTCGGACAGCAATGAACCATTCGGACATATGACACGCGCATTTCATGCGTATTTCACCCGACAACACCCCTCACCGGAGCCACCCCGACGCCCTCGCGACTACCCCCGATGTGGGAAACGTCACTCGCCGGGCTGCTCCAGTTGTGGGACGTCTATACAGGGTCCGGCGCGTCGACCGGCCAGGGCGCCCCGTCCGGCCCGAACGTCCCGCCCGGATCGCGCGGCGCCCGCCCGGCACCGGCCAG
Source organism: Allostreptomyces psammosilenae (assembly GCF_013407765.1). GTDB lineage: Bacteria > Actinomycetota > Actinomycetes > Streptomycetales > Streptomycetaceae > Allostreptomyces > Allostreptomyces psammosilenae. The sequence continues at coordinate 998,640 of NZ_JACBZD010000002.1, read as the reverse complement.
CCGGAAGGCGAGGCCGGTGTGCCGGCGCCCGGCCGAGGCGCTGCGGACCGCCTGCCCCAGCGCCCTGCGCGACCCCACCAGCACCACCAGCTTCCGCGCCCGGGTGACCGCCGTGTACAGCAGGTTGCGCTGCAGCATCGTCCAGGCACTGGTGGTGAGCGGCACCACCACCGCCGGGTACTCGCTCCCCTGCGAACGGTGGATGGTGACGGCGTACGCGTGGGTCAGCTCGTCCAGCTCGTCGAAGTCGTAACCCACCTCCTCGTCCTCGTCGGTGAGGACGGTCAGCCGCTGCTCCTCCACGTTCAGCGACACCACGGTGCCGACGGTGCCGTTGAAGACGCCGTTCGCGCCCTTGTCGTAGTTGTTGCGGATCTGGGTGACCTTGTCGCCCACCCGGAACACCCGGCCGCCGAACCGCCGCTCCGGGACGTTCGGGCCGGGCGGGGTGACCGCCTCCTGGAGGGCCGCGTTGAGCGCGCCGGCGCCGGCCGGGCCGCGGTGCATCGGCGCGAGGACCTGCACGTCCCGGCGCGGATCCAGGCCGAACCGGCGCGGGATCCGGCGCGCCACCACGTCCACGGTCAGCCGGGCCGCCTCCTCGGAGTCCTCCTCGGCGAACAGGAAGAAGTCCGGCAGCCCGGTGGTGATCGGCGGGACGCCGGAGTTGATCCGGTGGGCGTTGGTGACCACACCCGACTGCTGCGCCTGCCGGAAGATCCGGTTCAGCCGCACCCGCGGCACCGGGCCGTCCTCGGCCAGCAGGTCGCGCAGCACCTGCCCGGCGCCCACGCTGGGCAGCTGGTCGACGTCGCCCACCAGCAGCAGGTGGGCGCCCGGCGGAACCGCCTTGACCAGCTTGTTCGCCAGCAGCAGGTCGAGCATCGAGGCCTCGTCCACCACCACCAGGTCGGCCTGGAGCGGGTTGTCCCGGTCGTAGGCGGCGTCCCCGCCGGGCTTGAGCTCCAGCAGCCGGTGCACGGTCGACGCCTCGTGCCCGGTCAGCTCGGCCAGCCGCTTGGCGGCCCGGCCGGTGGGCGCGGCCAGCACCACCGTGGCCCGCTTGGCCAGCGCCAGCTCCACCACCGAGCGCACGGTGAACGACTTGCCGCAGCCCGGGCCGCCGGTCATCACCGAGACCTTCTCGGTCAGGGCCGTGCGCACCGCCCGCTCCTGCTCGGGCGCGAGCTCGGCGCCGGTGCGCGCCGCCAGCCACTCCAGCGCCCGCGCCCAGTCCACGTCGGCGAAGGCGCCGAGCCGGTCCTCGGGGGCGTGCAGCAGCCGCAGCAGCTGGTTGGCCAGGGAGATCTCCGCACGGTGGAACGGCACCAGGTAGAGCGCGCGGACGGGCGGGCCGTCGGGCCCGGGGAGCTCCTCGCGGACCACGCCCTCCTCGGCGACCAGCTCCGCGAGGCACTCCACCACCAGGCCGGTGTCCAGCTGGAGCAGCTTGACCGCCGCCGCGATCAGCGCCTCCTCCGGCAGGTAGCAGTGGCCGTTGTCGGCGCTCTCGGACAGCGCGTGCCGCAGCCCGGCCTTGACCCGGGCCGGGGAGTCGTGCGGGATGCCGACGGCCTGCGCGATCCGGTCGGCGGTGAGGAAGCCGATGCCCCAGACGTCGGCGGCCAGCCGGTAGGGCTCCTCGCGGACCACGGAGATGGAGGCGTCGCCGTAGGTCTTGTAGATCCGCACCGCGAGGGAGGTGGACACCCCGACGCCCTGGAGGAAGACCATGACCTCCTTGATGGCCTTCTGCTCCTCCCAGGCCGCGGCGATCATCCTGGTCCGCTTGGGGCCGAGCTTGGGCACCTCGATCAGCCGTTCCGGCTGCTCCTCGATGACGGTGAGGGTGTCGGTGCCGAAGTGCTCCACGATGCGGTCGGCCAGCCGCGGACCGATCCCCTTGATCAGCCCGGAGCCCAGGTAGCGGCGGATGCCCTGCACGGTGGCGGGCAGCACGGTGGTGTAGTTCTCCACGGTGAACTGCCGGCCGTACTGCGGGTGCGAGGTCCACCGGCCGTGCAGCCGCAGCGACTCGCCGGGCTGCGCGCCGAGCAGCGCCCCCACCACGGTGAGCAGCTCGCCGGCGCCCCGGCCGGTGTCGACCCGGGCGACGGTGTAGCCGGTCTCCTCGTTGGCGTAGGTGATGCGCTCCAGCACGCCCTCGACGACGGCGAACCGCGCGGCCGCCTGCTCGGCGGCGCGGCGCGGCGACGGCGGCCCGCCGGAACGGGAGGCGGAACCGGCGGAGGGGCGCGCGGCGGGCGAAGCGGTCATCGAACCCCCTGGACGAAGCGGCCCCCGACCCAGGGGGTGGCGAGCACGTCGCCACCGACGCTACCGGTCCTCACCGACGCCCCACCCCGGTGGCCCGGCCGTCCGCGGCGGTTCCCGGGGCCGGACCGGTCCCGGGGGCGGCGTCCGGCGCCGGCGTCCCACCGCCCTGCACGCCCCCCTGCTCGCCCCAGGTGAAGGCCCGCCACAGCCGGGCGTAGTGCCCGCCCGCGGCGACCAGCGCGTCGTGGGTGCCGTCCTCGACCACCCGGCCGCGGTCCAGCACCACGATCCGGTCGGCACGGGCGGCCGTGGTCAGCCGGTGGGCGACCAGCAGGGTGGTGCGGTGCCGGGCCAGCAGGTCGGTGGCGGCGCCGACGGCCGCCTCGGTGGTCAGGTCGAGCGCCGCGGTGGCCTCGTCGAGCAGCAGGATGTCGGGGCGCACCAGCTCCGCGCGGGCCAGGGCGAGGAGCTGCCGCTGGCCGGCGGAGAGGTTGCGGCCGCGCTCGGCGACCGGGTGGTGGTAGCCGCCGGGCAGCGCGGCGATCATCTCGTGGGCGCCGACGGCGCGGGCGGCGGCCTCCACGTCGGCGTCCGAGGCGTCGGGGCGCCCGTAGGCGATGGCGTCCCGGACGGTGCCGGCGAACAGGTAGGTCTCCTGGGGGACGAGGCCCAGCCGCTGCCGGTAGCCGGCCAGGTCGAGTTCGCGCAGGTCGTGGCCGTCGACGAGCACCCGCCCACGGGTGGGGTCGTAGAACCGGGCGACCAGCTTGACCAGGGTGGACTTGCCGGCGCCGGTCTCACCGACGAAGGCGACCCGCTGGCCGGCCGGGATGCGCAGGGTCACCCCGTCGGTGGCGCGCACCGGCGCCGGGGCCCCCGCGCCCGGGCCGGCCGGCGTGCCGCCGCGCCCGCCGGGTGCGCCGCTGCCGCCGGGCGTGCCGGGGGTGTCGCCGGGGTCGTCGTCGGCGGTGCCGGGGGTGTAGGAGAAGTGGACGTCCTCGAACCGGATCTCCCCGCGCAGCCGCGTCACCGGCAGCGGGTCCTTGGCGGGCAGCACGCTGGTGGGGGTGCGCAGCAGCTCGCGGATCCGGCGCAGCCCCACGGCGGCCTGCTGGTAGCCGTCGAAGACCTGGGAGAGCTGCTGCACCGGGCCGAAGAAGAGCTGGATGTACAGCAGGTAGGCGACGAGTTCGCCGGGGGTGAGGGTGCCGTCCAGCACCCGGCGGGCCCCGACGGCGAGCACCGCGGCGGCGGAGAGCTCGGACAGCAGGGCGATGAACGGGAAGTACAGCGAGATGCACAGCTGGGCGCGGACGCGCAGCCGCCGGTACTCGTCGCTGCCGGCGGCGAAGGCGCGCCGGTTGCGCTCCTCGCGGCGGTACGCCTGGACGACCCGCATGCCGGCGACGCTCTCCTGGAGGTCGGCGTTGACCGCGCTGATCCGGGTGCGGGCCTGCTGGTAGAGCCGGGAGGCGCGGGAGCGGAACAGGGCGGTGGCGGCGAGCGCCAGGGGGAGGGCGGCGAGGACGACGAGGGCGAGGCCGGCGTCGATGAGCAGCAGGGCGGTGAGGATGCCGGCGAAGGTGAACAGGGAGACCACGGCGGTGATGACGCCGGTCTGCAGGAAGGTGCTGAGGGCGTCGACGTCGGTGGTCATCCGGGTCATGATCCGGCCGGCGCGTTCGCGCTCGTAGTAGTCGAGCCCGAGGCGTTGCAGGTGGCTGAAGATCTTGACCCGGAGCAGGTAGAGGACGCGTTCGCCGGTGCGGCCGGTGACCCGGAGCTGGGCGATCTGGGCGCCCCAGGTGACGGCGGCGACGGCGAGGGCGGCGAGGGCCGCAGCGGTGACGGCGGCGCCGTCCCGGCCGAGGACGCCCTCGTCGATGCCGTGCCGGATGAGGACCGGGATGGCCAGGCCGGCGACCGCGTCGAAGGCGACGAGGGTGAGGCCGAGGAGGAGGGCGGGACGGAATCCGGAGAGCAGCCGGGCCAGGCTGAAGCGTGGGTCGGGGGCGCGGGCGGCCTCGTCGTCGACGCCGGGGGTGTCGTCGGCGGGGGGCAGTGCGGCGACCCGGGCGAGCAGGTCGGGGCTCGGGGCCATGGCGGACATCCCGCCGCGCGGCCCCATGCCGCCGCCCATGCCGCCGCCCGTGGGGCCGGCCTTGGCGCCGGCAGCTGCGCCGCCCGTTGCGCCGGCCTTGGCGCCCGGGGCGCTGCCAGGGGGTGTGGCGGGTGCCGCCGGGCGCTGCCAGGCGTCGGCGGTGACGGTGTGGGCCGCCGCGCCCTCCCGGGCGGAGGCGGCCTCGCGGGCGGCCTCGGCGGCGCGTTCGGCCCGGGTGAGGTCGTCGTCGCTGATCAGCAGCCGGTAGGCGGGGCAGCGGGCGAGGAGTTCGTCGTGGGTGCCGACGTCCAGCAGCCGGCCGGCCTCCAGCACGGCGATGCGGTCGGCGAGTTGCAGCGTGGAGCGGCGGTGGGCGATGAGCAGGGTGGTGCGCCCCCGCATCACCTGGCGGAGCGCGTCGTGGATCTGGGCCTCGACCTGGGCGTCGACGGCGGAGGTGGCGTCGTCGAGGACCATCAGCTCGGGGTCGCCGAGGATGGCCCGGGCGAGGGCGACGCGCTGGCGCTGGCCGCCGGAGAGGGTCAGGCCCTGCTCGCCGACGACGGTGGCGTAGCCGTCGGGGAGGTCGCGTATGAAGCCGTCGGCGCGGGCGGCACGGGCGGCGGCCTCGACCTCGGCGTCGGAGGCGTCGGGGCGGCCGAAGGCGATGTTGTCCCGGACGGTGGTGGAGAACAGGAAGCTGTCCTCGGGCACCAGGCCGATCAGGGCGCGCAGCGAGTCCAGGCGCACGTCACGGACGTCGTGGCCGTGGACCCGCAGGGTGCCGGAGGTGACGTCGTGGAAGCGGGGCAGCAGCAGGGAGGCCGTGGACTTGCCGGAGCCGGAGGCGCCGACGAGGGCGACGGACTCGCCTCGGCGCACCCGGAGGGTGAAGTGGTCCAGGGCGGGGGTGGTGGCGCCGGGGTAGCTGAAGGTGACGTCGTCGAACTCGACGGCCCAGGGGCCGGGGCCGCCGTCGGCGGGGAGGGGGACGGCGTCGGGCTTCTCGGTGACCACCGGGCGCAGGTCGATGAGCTGGTAGACGCGTTCGACTCCGGCGCGGGACTGCTGGCCCATGGTAAGCATGTTGGCGAGCATGCGGACGGGGCCGGTGAGCTGGGCGAGGTAGGAGGAGAAGGCCACGAAGGTGCCGAGGCTGATGTCGCCGCGCAGGGCGAGCGCGCCGCCGAGGGCGAGCATCCCGACCTGTCCGAGCAGCGGGACGAGCTGCATCAGCGGGGTGTAGCGGCTGTTCATCCGCACGGCGCGGACGCGGGCGGCGAACAGGCGCCGGCTGGCGTGTTCCAGTCGGGCGATCTCCTGGCGTTCCTGTCCGAAGCCCTTGACCACGCGGACGCCGCCGACGGCCCCGTCGACGACGCCGGCGACGGCGGCGGCGCGGGACTGGGCGTCCCAGGTGGCGGGGAAGAGGACGCGCCGGCTGCGGTTGGCGAGCAGCACCAGGGCGGGGACGACGGCGAGGGCGACCAGGGTCAGCGGCGGTGAGAGCACCAGCATGACGACCAGGGAGACGGCGAAGGTGAGCAGGTTGCCGCTGAGCAGCGGCACCATGGACAGCAGTCCCTGGACGAGTTGCAGGTCGGAGGTGGCGCGGCCGACGACCTGTCCGGTCTCCAGGCCGGCCTGCCGGGCGCCGTCGAGGCGGGTGAGGGAGTCGAACAGGCGGGTGCGCAGGTCGTGCTGGACGTCCACGGCGAGCCGGCCGGCGTGGTAGCGGCGCAGGTGGGTGGCGGCGAAGACGAGCAGGGCGGCGACGGCGAGCAGGCCGGTCCACAGCGGTGCGGTGTCGCCGCGGCCCGCGGTGACGTCGTCGATGAGGGCCTTGGTGATCAGGGGGGTGAGGGCGGCCACGCCCATGCCGGCGACGCTGGCGCCGAAGGCGATCAGGACGCTGCGGCGGTGGCGCAGGCAGTCCCGTACGAGGCGGCGCAGCCAGCCCTGTGGGTGCGGCGGGGCCTGGTCTGCTGCTGCCTTCGCCTCCGTTGACGCCATGCGGTCCGCTCCAGCCGGTCGTGTTGTCTGGGGTTGTTCCGACACAGACCCTAACCGGGGGTTCGGCGCGTTCCTTCCCTACCAGCAATAGATATGAATAGAGCAAGAAATGACTGATTAACGGGCGGCGATCGGATCGAGCCGAATTCCGGAGGCGCGATTGACGCGGACATGCGCATGACTGACGATCAAGAACGCTCGTGCGTCACCTCCCGCGTCCCACCGGACCCCCTCCAGGAGGACAGTCATGCGACTGCCCGTGCGACGAGGACGGGTGGCGGCCACCGCCGCCGCGCTCGCCCTCGCCCTCACCGCCCCGCTCGCCCTCAGCCAGGCGAGCGCCTCCCCGGCCGCCGCCGCCCCAGCCGGATCCGGCGCCGGCGCACCGGCCGCCCTCGTCGACGAACGGGTGAGCAGCTACGTGGTCTCCGGCGCCGAGACGGCCGCCGCCCGATCGGTCGTCGCCGCCACCGGCGTGTCGATCGACGCGGTGCGCGACGACGGCTCGGTGGTGGTCACGGCGACGGCCGCGCAGGCCGACCGGCTGCGCCGGCTGGGGCACACCCTCACCGTGATGTCGATCCCGAACCGCGCGGCCTCCGACGACATCGGGGTCCTGGACTTCCCGGCGGCGGACTCCCGCTACCACAACTACGCGGAGATGACGGCGGAGCTGAACGCCGCCGTCGCCGCGCACCCGGGGATCATCAGCCAGCGGGTCATCGGACGCTCCTACGAGGGCCGCAACATCGTCGCGATCAAGATCAGCGACAACGTGGCCACCGACGAGTCCGAGCCCGAGGTCATGTTCACCGCCCAGCAGCACGCGCGCGAGCACCTCACGGTGGAGATGGCGCTGTACCTGGTGAACGAGCTCACCGACGACTACGGCACGGACAGCCGGATCACCAACATGGTGAACAACCGGGAGATCTGGATCATCCCGAACGTCAACCCGGACGGCGGCGAGTACGACATAGCCACCGGCAGCTACCGCAGTTGGCGGAAGAACCGCCAGCCCAACACCGGGTCCTCGTACATCGGCACCGACCTGAACCGCAACTGGGCCTACAACTGGGGCTGCTGCGGCGGCTCCTCCGGCTCGCCGTCCAGCATCACCTACCGCGGGTCGGCGGCCGAGTCGGCGCCCGAGGTGAAGGTCGTGGCCGACTTCGTGCGCAGCCGCCGGATCAACAACGTGCAGCAGATCCGGGCGTCGATCGACTTCCACACCTACAGCGAGCTGGTGCTGTGGCCGTTCGGGCACACCTACTCGGACACCACCACCGGCATGACCCAGGACCAGCGGGACACCTTCGCCGCCGTCGGCACGGCGATGGCCGCCACCAACGGCTACACCCCGCAGCAGTCCAGTGACCTGTACATCACCGACGGCACCATCGACGACTGGCTGTGGGGCAACCAGCGGATCTTCGCCTACACCTTTGAGCTGTACCCCGGCCCCAACAGCTCGTACGGCTTCTACCCGCCGGACGAGGTGATCGCGGCGCAGACCAGCCGCAACCGGGAGGCGGTCCTGCTGCTGCTGGAGAACGCGGACTGCATGTACCGGGCCATCGGCAAGGAGGCGCAGTACTGCTGACGCCGTACCGCTGACGCCTCGCCGCCCGGTGGCCGCCTGGCACCGCGGCGGCCCGTGGGGGTGCCGCCGGAGGGGACTCCTCCTCCGGCGGCACCCCCACGGTCGTTCCCCGGCCCCGGAGGGCGCGTCGACCCCGGAGGGCGTCCGGGCGGGCCGGGATCAGAGCGGGCCGCCCCGGCGCCAGTAGCCGGAGAAGGTGACGGAGGTCTTCGCCCAGCCGCGCTCGCGCACCAGGTGGCGGCGGATCTCCCGGACGGCCGACGCCTCCCCGGCGACCCAGGCGTACGGCGCGCCACCGGGCACGCCGTACGCCCCGCTCGGGCCGCCCGGGTCCGGCAGCTCCGCCCCGCGCACCGCGGCCACCAGCAGCTCGCCGGTCCGGGTGGCCGCGCCGCTCCCCGGCCCCGCGGACCGCGGCAGCCAGGTCAGCGAGGTGGCGGCCGGGACGCGCGGCGGACACGCGTCCCGGGCCGTCGGAACCTCCACGAAGGCCCGCACCACGGCGTCCTCGGGCAGGCGCTCCAGGATGCCGCAGATGGCCGGAAGCGCCGTCTCGTCGCCGGCGAGGAGGTACCAAGGGGCATCCGGCGGCGGCTGGAACTCGCGGGCGGGCACCGCTTCGGGGCAGTCGCCGTTCGGTCCCACGATGACCAGCGGGTCGCCCGGGCGGGCCCGCTCGGCCCAGGCCGAGGCGGGGCCGGCGGCGCCGTGCCGGGCGAAGTCCACGTCCACCTCGGCGTGCTCCGGGCGGGCGGCGCGGGTGGTGTAGGTGCGCATGTGCGGGCGGACCTCGTCGGGCAGGTCCAACCAGGCCCGGTACCAGTCCGGGCCGTCACCGAGCACCGGCCGCTCCTGACCGGGCAGCGGGAACAGCAGCTTCAGTCGCTCGTCGTAGCCGGCGGTGCGGAAGCGGCCGAGGTCGGGACCGACGAAGGTGACCCGGCGCAGGTTCGGGGAGACGTCGGTCACCGCAGCGACCCGCACCGCGAACGGCCGGTACGGGGGGACCGGCCCGGGCGCGGGAGCCGCGCCGGCGGCGGGGGCCGGGCCGGTCGCGCGGGCCGTACCGGGCGTGGAGGCCGGGCCGGTGGCGGGGGCCGGGACGGTCGTGGGAGTCGTGCGGGAGGGACCGGGAGCCGTGACGGCCATGGAAGGTCTCCGTTCGTCGGTCACGGGTGGGCGCGACGTCGGGCGAGCGCGCGCCGCGGGGCGCCCGCGTCCGGTGTGGACGTACCGGTCCCGTACCCCGGCACCCATCAACTTAGCTGAGCCTAGGCTAACTTGACGGGGCGTGCTCCCCTTACCAGCCCCATGCCACTCCCGCACCACCCCTTGACTACGGGTTTGCCCCTCCCATACCGGCGGGCGCCTAGCCTCCAGGCGTGCTGATCACCGGCGCGCGCGGCCGGAGCCGCCGCGCGGCACGCCGGCGCACCGTTCGCCTAAGGAGCCACGGCATGTCCGTCGACAACGACAGAAGAACTCTCATACGCACGGCGCTCGCCGGGACGGCGGCGCTCGGCGCCGGGGCGTTGTCCCTGGCCGGCGCCACGACGGCGAGCGCCGGCGAGACCGCCGCCACCCGAGCCACCGACCCGCACAGCGTCTGGCACGCCCTGCTGGAAGGCAACCGCCGCTGGCGCACCTACCACCAGCTCCACCCCCACGAGGACCAGCAGATCCGCACCACCCTGGTGTCCGGCCAGCACCCCATCGCCGCCGTGCTGAGCTGTGTGGACTCCCGGGTCCCGCCGGAGCTCGTCTTCGACCAGGGCCTGGGCGACCTGCTCACCACCCGCACGGCGGGCCAGGTGCTCGACGAGGCGGTGCTCGGCAGCGCCGTCTACGGCCCCGTCGAGCTGGGCATCCGGCTGCTCGTCGTGCTCGGCCACTCCCGGTGCGGCGCGGTCACCGCGGCCGTCGAGTCCGACGAGTCCGGGGTGCCGCTGCCCGGCCACCTCGCCTACCTGGGCGAGCAGATCCGGCCGGCGATCGACCACAGCCTGCACGGCGACGCGCGGGTCGACGCCGCCATCACCACCAACGTGCGACTCATCGTGAACGCCCTGCGCGCCGACGCCGACCTCGCGGGCCTGGTGAACCGCGGCGAACTGGTCGTCGTGGGCGCCCGGTACGAGCTGGACACCGGCCGGGTGCACCAGGTCGCCTGACCACCCCGCACCCGGCCGCACCGCCCCCACCCCACCGGCGCGGTGGGCGCGGCCGGCGCGTGACAGGCGCGGGACGTGCACGGTGGGCGTCCCCGCCCCCCGTCCGTCCGTCGAGCCCCTCCCGTCCCCGCGTTTCCCACGCCGCCGCGTCCCCGCCGAACGCCCACCCGGGCCACCGGCCGCGCCCGTCCCGCGCCGTCCCAACGCACTGGCGGCCACGGCCGCCCGCGGTCCACTCTGGCCTCGGCGGTCGGCCCCGGAAGCCGAGCCGGAGCCCTCCCGCCACCGCCACCGAAGCGCGTCCGAGAGGTTGGGGGACTCGCGGACCCGCGGCCGAGGGGGGCGGACCCGTCCGGCGGGGTGGCGCCGTCGCATCGTCACCCAGGGGGCGCCGGAGAACGGATCGGGGGCACACGCCGTCCGCGTGTGCCCCCGATCCGCCTGTCGTGCGCCTTCCGCTCACGCGGAGTAACCGGTGTACTCGACCCCGGACAACGGCCCGGGACCGGGCCGCACGGGGACGGCCCACGGGGCCCGCGCGGGGGAACGTCGCGGACACCGGGGCCCTTGGGGACCGCACGGTTCCCGCACAGTACGGGGGTGGGGCGTGTCGCGGCGACGTGACGCGGAGGAGGGGGCGTCCGAGAGCGCCCGGGAACTGGCCGACAGCCTGCGGCGGTTGCGCGCGCGCAGCGGGCTGACACTGACGGCGCTGGCGGAGCGCACGCCGTACAGCAAGTCGTCGTGGGAGCGGTACCTCAACGGCAAGAACCTGCCGCCACGCCAGGCCGTGGCCTCGTTCGCCCAGGCCGTGGGGGTCCGGCCGGACCGGCTGCTCGTGCTGTGGGAGTTGGCGGTACGGGCGCAGCCCGCGCGGGGGCGCCGGCCGGCCGGGCCGGGGGAGGACGCCGTGGTCGGGGCGGAGGCGGAGCCGACCGGGGGGCGGCTGCTCGCCGCGGCCTCCCCCGTTTCCTTCCGCGCCGTGGTCGGTGTGGTGGCGCTGGCCTTCCTCGCGGGGCTGCTCACCGGCTGGGCGCTCGGCCGGGGTAGCGGCCACCTTCCCGGGCGCTCGGTCACACGCTCGGCCGGGCACGCGCCCGGGCACGCGCCCGGGCACTCGACCGGGCACGCGACCGGGGTGACGGCAGGCCCGACCGTGCTCCCACACTGACGCGCCGGAACCTTTCTCCCCTTGCCCCCACCCCCGGGGGGACGATGAGCCCCTTCTTCAGGATCCCACCCCCCTCACAGCGAAGGACAGCCCCAAGCTCGGCCCTGTGGATAACTCCACACAGGCGCACCGAAACCTTTCTCCCCGTCCCCCTACCCTGTGGGACGATGAGCCCCTTTTTCAGGATCCCACCCCCCTCACAGCGAGGGGCAGCCCCAAGCTCGGCCCTGTGGATAACTCCACACGGGGACCGAAACCTTTCTCCCCATGCCCCCACCCCAGGGGGACGACGAGCCCCTTCTTCAGGATCCCACCCGCCCCACTGCGAAGGACAGCCCCGACCTCGCTCCTGTGGACAACTCCCTACAGGCGCATGACAGGTGATGCCCGCCGGCCGGCGACGGCCGATGCCGCGCGGAGGAGGGTGAGCACCGGCGCAGCCTAGGCGGGCGAGCACAGTTGGCCCTCCCCCCGCCGAACCAGCTTGGCCCCGGCCCCGGCGAACCAGTTCGGCCTCGGCCTCGGATCGGGCGAACCAGCTTGGCCCCGCGCCCCGACGAACCAGTCCGGCCACAGCCACAGCCACAGCCACAGCCACAGCGAACCATCCCGGCCCCGACCTCGGCCCGGGCGAACCAGCCCGCCCCCGCCCCCGCCCCCGGCGAACCAGCCCGGCCACAGCCCAGCAAACGACCCCGCTTCCGGCCCCGGCGGCCGAGCCGACCCGAGCCCGGCGGCACCTCCCCCACCCTCCCCAGCCCCCTGCGCGGCCGGCCGATCCGGGGGCGCCACGGCGTCGCGGCCCCGCTCACCCTCCGCGTCGAGTACCCGGCGTTGAATCACATTCCGTCACTCGCGCCGCATCACACGCGCGGAGAAGAAAGCGGACCTTCCGTCGCATTCCCTATCGGGAAGCACCACTGACACGTTTTCTTATCGCCATGTTCACACCGAGGGCTGTCCATGAGCTGATTGTCTGATGAAGATACGGGCGGAGCCCAGGCCGTCGCCGCCCCTGTCGGAGCGCCGGTCTGAGCCGGCCTCATCCGGCAACAGAAGGGAACTTCGCACCGTGAAGGAATCCCGGGGCATACGGCGATCACTGCTGGCGGCCGTCACCGTGGCCGCCGCGCTGACCGCGACGGCGCTGCCCGCCCAGGCATCCGCCGTCTCCCCCTCATCCGCGTCCGCGCCGGCATCCGCCGCGGCCGACTCCGCCGCCACCCCCGTGGGCGGCGCAGTGGCCCCCGACGGCGCGCACGCGCCCGGCACCGGCGCCGCGGAGCCCGTCCACGACCTCAAGGGCCCGCTCACCGACCAGGTGAACGCCGAGCGCGCCGCCGCCGTGCAGGCCCTGGCCTCGGGCGAGGCCGAGGTCGAGCGCAGCGCGCAGTCCCGGCGCGTGCGGCTGGACGACGGCAAGTACGTCGAGCTCGGCCGCGAGGCGACCGACCGCATCTTCGTGATCCTGGCCGAGTTCGACGACCAGGTGACCGAGACCTACGGCGGCACCCCGGGCCCGCAGCACAACGAGATCGCCGAGCCGGACCGCTCGGTGGACAACTCCACCATCTGGCAGGCCGACTACAACCAGGCCCACTACCAGGACCTCTACTTCGCGCAGGACGGCCACTCGGTCGCCACCTACTTCGAGCGGCAGTCCTCGGGCCGCTACAGCGTGGAGGGGACGGTCACCGACTGGGTGCGCGTCCCCTACAACGAGGCCCGGTACGGCAACAACGACTGCGGCTCCAACGTCTGCGCCACCGTCTGGGACCTGGTGCGGGACGCCGCCAACCAGTGGGTGGCCGACCGCGAGGCCGCCGGCGCCACGCCCGAGCAGATCCGCGCCGAGCTGGCCGAGTTCGACGTCTGGGACCGCTACGACCACGACGCCGACGGCAACTTCGACGAGTCCGACGGCTACATCGACCACTTCCAGATCGTGCACGCCGGCGAGGACGAGTCGGCGGGCGGCGGCGCCGAGGGCGAGGACGCCATCTGGGCGCACCGCTGGTACGCCTACGGCACCTCGGCCGGCAGCACCGGGCCGGAGGGCAACCTGCTCGGCGGCACCCAGGTCGGCGACACCGGCATCTGGATCGGCGACTACACCATGCAGCCGGAGAACGGCGGCCTGGGCGTCTTCGTGCACGAGTACGGCCACGACCTGGGCCTGCCGGACCTCTACGACACCGCGGGCGGCGAGAACTCCACCGGGTTCTGGTCGCTGATGTCCTCGGGTTCCTGGCTGAACGACGGCGGCAACGAGATCGGCGACCTGCCCGGCGACCTGACCGCCTGGGACAAGCTGCAGCTCGGCTGGCTGGACTTCGACACCGCCCAGGCGGCGACGCGCTCCCGGCACACCCTCGGGTACAGCGAGTACAACACCCGCCTCGACCAGGCCCTCGTCGTCGAATTGCCGGAGAAGGAGGTGACCACCGAGATCACCGTCCCGGCGGAGGGCTCCGCGCAGTGGTGGAGCGGCAGCGGCGACGACCTGTCGAACACGCTGACCCGCACCGTCGACCTCACCGGCGCCGCCACCGCCCAGCTCTCCCTGAAGGGCTGGTGGGAGATCGAGGCCGGCTACGACTACCTCTACACCGAGGTCTCCACCAACGGCGGCACCAGCTGGACGGCACTGGACGGCACCGCCGGCGGCCGGCCGCTGGGCCGTGACTCCGCCGGCCGGCCCGCCCTGGACGGCACCTCGGGCGGCTACACCGACCTGGTCTTCCCGCTGGACGCCTACGCCGGGCAGAGCGTGCTGCTGCGGTTCCGCTACACCACCGACGGCGGGGTGGCGGAGAAGGGCTTCACCGCCGACGCCATCTCCATCACGGCGGACGGCACCGAGATCCTCGCCGACGGCGCGGAGGGCGACGACGCCGGCTGGACGCCGCGCGGCTTCAGCCGGGTGGGTGCCACGATCACCGACACCTACCCGCAGTTCTACATCGTGGAGAACCGGCAGTACGTCTCCTACGACGAGACGCTGGAGCTCGGCCCGTACAACTTCGGCTGGGCGAACACCCGCCCGGACTGGGTGGAGCGCTTCCCGTACCAGAACGGGATGGTGGTCTGGCTGTGGGACACCTCGCAGCTGGACAACAACGTCAGCGAGCACCCGGGGCAGGGCCTGGTGCTGCCGGTGGACGCCCACCCGCGGGCGCTGCGCTGGAGCGACGGCACGGTGATGCGCAACCGGATCCAGTCGTACGACTCGGCGTTCTCCTTCGAGCGGACCGACGGCTTCACGCTGCACCGCAACGGGGTGCCGACCCGCGTGCCGAGCCAGCGCGGGGTGTCGGTCTTCGACGACCACAACGGCGTCTACTACGACGAGGCCAACCCGGGCGGCAGCGTGCGGGTTCCGGACACCGGCACGGTGATCAAGCTCACCGGTGTCTCCCCCAGCGGCGACCGGATGACCATCGAGGTCGGACCGGCCAGGCGCTGACCCACCGCCGCGCCGGACGCCGCCGCTCCCGGTGAGGGGGCGGACCGGTCCGGTGGGGCGCCCGCACCGGGCCCCGGTCCCCTGACGTCCAGGGGGCCGGGGCCCGGTCGTCGTTCCGGCGACGGGAGGGGTCGGCGGTGGAGCGGGCGGCGGGGGCAGCGGTCAACGGCACCGGGGGCGGTCGGCGGGGGGAGGCGGTCAGCACGGGGCGCCGGCCAGCCGCAGGGCCTCCTCGACGGCGCCGGGGATGTCGACGACCGGGTAGCGGGCGTGCCGGACGGTCCGGTCCGGGCCGATGACGAGGACGAGCCGCTTCAGCCGCAGCCGCTGGTCGGCGCGGAAGGTGGGCAGCCGCAGGGCGGCGGCCAGGCGCAGGTCCTGGTCGGAGAGCAGGGGGAAGGGCACGGCCTCGGCGGCGGCGAAGGCCGCCTGCTCGTCGGGACGCTGGGTGCTGACGCCGCGCACGGCCACGTCGGCCTCCCGGAAGGCCGGCCAGGCGTCGCGGAACAGCCGGTTCTCCAGGGTGCAACCGACGGCGCCGGGGATGTCGGACCAGCCGGCGGGCAGGGGGCTGGGGATGCCGGTGCCGGGATAGGTGAACAGCACGGTGGCGCGGGCGGTCGGGGAGACCACGTCGTGCGGGGCGCCGTCGGCGCCGGGCAGCGCCAGATCGGCGGGGACGCCCTCGCCGACCAGGGCGTGGACGCGGGCGGCCTCGGCGCTGGACGGCTCGGTGGTGGCGGTGAGCGCGCCGTCGCCGAGCAGCCACTGGTCGGCCCAGTCCTGCATGGCGACGAGCGCGGGGAGGAAGGCCCGGCCCCGGTCGGTGAGCAGGTACTCGTGGCGCACCGGCCCCGTCTGGTACGGGCGCCGGAAGAGCACGCCGGCCTCGGTCAGGTGCCGCAGGCGCTCGGTGAGCACCTTGCGGGAGATGGCGAGCTCGGCGGCGAGCTCGTCGAAGCGGCGGTGGCCGCGGGCGATCTCGCGCACCACCAGCAGGCTCCACCAGTCGCCGAGCACCGCGGCGGCCTGGGCGATGCCGCAGGTGTCGTCGGCGATCCGTCGGCGGGTCATCGGCGCGGGCCCGCGGGGAGGCTGTACGGCGTCATGCCCCGCATAGTAGGTTCCTTTTCGAGACTCAGTGGGTTTTCAAAGGGAACTCTTGGGAGGCGCCCGTATGACACCGGCCCGGTGGACCGAGGTGGACGACTACTTCAACGGCCTGCTGGTGCCGCCCGACCCCGTGCTGGAGGAGGTGCTGGCGGCCAGCGAGGCGGCCGGCCTGCCGCCGCACCAGGTGGCGCCCAACCAGGGCAGGCTGCTGAACCTGCTGGCCCGGCTGCAGGGCGCGCGCCGGATCCTGGAGATCGGCACGCTGGGCGGCTACAGCACCATCTGGCTCGCCCGGGCGCTGCCCGTCGGCGGCCGGCTGGTCAGCCTGGAGGCGGATCCGCGGCACGCCGAGGTGGCCCGGGCCAACATCTGGCGGGCCGACCTGAGCGGGGTGGTGGAGATCCGCACCGGTCCGGCGCTGGAGTCCCTCCCCCGGCTGGTGGAGGAGGGCTACGGCTCCTTCGACGTGGTCTTCATCGACGCCGACAAGCCGAACAACCCGGAGTACCTGGCCTGGGCGCTGCGGCTGACCCGCCCCGGCAGCCTGATCATCGGGGACAACGTGGTGCGCGGCGGCGAGGTGGTCGATCCGGACAGCACGGATCCGGGGGTGCGGGGGGTGCGGCGGTTCACCGAGCTGATGGCCGCGGAGCCCCGGCTGAGCGCCACCGCGCTGCAGACCGTGGGCGCGAAGGGCTACGACGGCTTCGCGATCGCGCTGGTCACCGGGTGAAGCCGGCGGGTGGCGCGGGCCGCCGGCCGGGGCGCGCCGTCGGTCCAGGGGGTTTCGAGCGGCGCGCGAGCCGCCGCTAGGAGCATGCGCCGCAATCACCCGCTCCAGCCACGGAAGGCCCCGATGTCCGCCATGCCCGCCGTTCCCGCTCCGCTCGCCGCGCCGCTCCCGCGGATCCTCACCTGGTCCTTCGGCGACCTGTACACCCGCGTGCAGCAGTTGTACGCGGTACAGATGCACGCCCTCGACGCGGCCGATTTCGAGGGGTTCGCGGCCACCTTCACCGAGGACGCGCAGTTCTCCTACGCGCACGCCGCCGCCCCGATCAGCACCCGCTCCGGGATCGCCGACCACCTGCGCGAGTTCCGCCGGCGCAAGTTCGGTGACGAGCCGGTCCAGCAGCGGCACTGGATCGGCATGATCAACGTCGAGCCGCAGGACGGCGGCACCGTCAAGGCCACCCACTACACGCTGATCCACACCGTCCACGCCGACGGACGGCCGGTCCCCGGCCCGGCCGCCGTCGTCCGGGACTACCTCGCGCTGCAGTCGGAGGAGCTGCTGGTGCGCTGCCGGCGGATCACCCACGACCACCGCAGGTGAGCCGCCGGCGCGGCGGGACGCGGTAGGGGGCGGGTCGCCGGCCGGGCGGCCCGCCCCCGCCGCGTCCGCCGCGTCCGCCGCGTCCACCGCGTCCGCCAATGACCACGCCCCGGAGGGCTTCCCCCGGGTGGTCGCCCGCCCGTTCGGGACGTCGGGCGGGCGACCACATACACTGACCGCCATGGGTCACGGAGCAGCGGGGCGCGCGGCAGCGGCACGCCTCGACGCGGAGACCGCCAAGGCCGTGGCCGCCGCGATGCAGGCGCTGTCCACCCCCAGCCGGCTGCTCATCCTGGGGCGGCTGCGGCAGGGGCCGGCCACCGTGGGGGCGCTCTCCGAGGCGATCGGGATGGAGCAGTCCGCCGTCTCCCACCAGTTGCGGCTGTTGCGGACGCTGGGCCTGGTGGTGGGCGAGCGTGACGGTCGCAGCATCGTGTACTCCCTGTACGACGACCACGTGGCGCAGCTGCTCGACGAGGCCGTCTACCACGCCGAGCACCTGCGGCTGGGCCGGGTGGACCGGGACCCGCGGCCACCGGAGCGCGGGGATTCCGGGTGACGGAGCAGCAGCGTCGTCGGCACGCCAAGCCCCGTGGCCTCCACCTCCGGGTGCGCACCACCTTCCGTCCCGACCGTCCGAGCAGATTGCGGCGCATGTACGAGTCCGTCCCCAGCCGTTCCGAACTGGTCGAGCACCTGGTGCACTCCCGCATCGCGGGGAACGTGGCCACGCCCCGGGAGAACAACCTCGACCACTACCGGCAGCTCGCCGCCGGCAACCGCTACTACTGGCTCGGCCTGGAGCTGGACGGCGACCGGTGGACGTACGAGGCGACGCTGGCCGAGATGGCGAGCCGCTGCGGGGTCTCGCCGGATCCCGAGCACGGCCGCGGCCAGGACACCATCGACCCGGAGCTGACGGTGGCCGCCCTGGAGCGGATGGCGGTCCGGCTGCGCGCGGCGGCGCGCCGCCGGGAGCGGGTGTTCCTGGCCACCGGGCACCCGACCGGGCTGCTGCCGGTGCACCTGGCGATCGGGCGGGCGCTGCGCCGGGCGGGCTGTGAGCTGCTGGCGGCGCCGGAGGGCATCGTGAACCTGCCCTCGGCGACGAAGGAGCGCTGGATGGGGATCTTCCGCGAGGAGGGCGAGGTGCGGCGGATCGAGCACGTCGCCGTGCTGCGGGCGCACGGCGACCTGCGCCACACCCACTCGGCGGAGTTCGTCCACCGGGTGCTGGACGCCCTGGCGGCGCAGGGTTCGCCGGGGCCGGACCTGGTGGTGGCGGACCACGGCTGGGCGGGCGGGGCGGGGGCCCGGGGCGTCGACACGGTGGGGTTCGCGGACTGCAACGACCCGGCGCTGTTCCTCGGGGAGGCGCAGGGCGACCTGCTGGTGACCGTGCCGCTGGACGACAACGTGCCGCCGCACCTGTACGAGCCGATGACGGCCTACCTGCTGCACGCGGCCGGGCTGCCGGTGGACTGACCGGCCGGCCGCCACGTGCCCCAGCGGCCGGCCGCCATCCGCTCCACGGCCGGCCGCCGGCGGGCCACCGTACGCGCCCGCGCCCCCCGTTTCCGCAGCCGAGCGCCCCGTGGCACGCGGGTACCCCTGCTCCGATCCCCTATCCGGGCCGGCGGCGCCCCACCTAGAATGACGGTACGTCATCAGGTGCGGTGGCCGGTCGGCTCCGGCGTCAGGCCGGTGGCGGGCCGTCAGCGGGGAGCGCCGCCACGGGACCGCGCCGGGGAGGGCATGGAGATGGGCCGGCTGATCGGGTGGCTCGCACGGAACGCGGACGGCGTGCTGGCGATCGTGGTCGCCGTCGTCTTCGCCTTCCTGGACCTCTTCGCCGACGTCCTGCGGGACAACATGGTGCGCGGCGCCACCCTGCTGGTGCTGGCCGCGCTGGTGGTCGGCATGCTGCAGGACCGCGCGCGCAACTCCGGCGAGCTGCGGCACGCGGTGGACGAGGTGCGGCGGCTGTCCGAGGAGAGCCGGCGGGCGCTGCTCGGGGCAACGGACACCATGGCGGCCAGCCGGGTCGCCCTGGAGGAACTGTCGATGGCGCGGGCGATCACCGGGCCGGAGGTCGAGGAGGCGCTGGCGGCGGCCCGCCGGGACACCGACCGCTGGTTCTTCAAGGGCGGCACGGGCACCTACATGCGGGCGGTCACGCTGCCGGAGTGCGTGCACCTGGCCCGGATCGCGCGCCGCTCGCTCACCATGCAGCTGGACATCATCGACCCCTCCGACGTGCGCGTCTGCGAGCGCTACGCGCACTTCCGCACCTCGTTCACCCGGCACCTGGGCAACCCGGCGCTGGACGGCTGGACGCCCAAGCGCACCCGTCTGGAGTCGTACGCCACCGTCCTGGCCGCCTGCTGGTACGCCCAGCGCCTGCCGTCCCTGGACATCGAGGTGTCGCTGTCCAGCACGATGCCGACGCTGCGCTGGGACATGTCGGCGTCCTGCCTGGTCATCACCCAGGACGACCCGGAGCGGGTGAACCTGCTGGTGGAGCGCGGCAAGCCGCTGTACGACTACTACGTGACGGAGCTGCGGGTCAGCCACGAGCAGGGACGTCCGGTCCCGCTGCGCCAGGCGCAGCGGCTGGACGAGGAGCCCTCCGTGGACGCGGCCCGGGAGCTGTTCGAGCGGGTGGGCCTGCCGCTGCCGGAGAGCTTCTCCGACCTCGACGTCGCGGCGATCGTCTCCAAGGCCCTGCACGCGCAGAACCCCTACCGGCGGTGAGCAGGGGCCGGCGGTGAGCAGGGGCCGGCGGTGAGCAGGGGCCGCCGGCGCCCGCGCGCGGGTGTCCGGTCCTCACCCGGGGCGCCGCCGGGCGGGTTCGCCGGCTCCGGGAGCCGGGCATGCCGGTTACCGAGTAGCACGACGCGGAACTCGGCGCGGCCGCGACCGGCCGCGGTACGGCCGTGTCGGGATCCCTACCGGAGCGGTACCGGGAGCCGTAGCCGCGGTGCCGGCCGGCCGACGCGATAGGTGGACGACCATGGAGTACACGGTGTTAGAGGGCCTGCTGGCGCGCGGGGAGGTGGATGCCGTGCCGCCCCGGGCGCTGGCCACGCTGGCCGAGATCGCCGACGGGCGGCGGGCGCTGCTGGCGGTCCGCCACCCGCTGGGCTTCCTCTGCCTGCCGGTGCAGCGCGAGGGCGACCTGGGGGTGTGCGTGCACCTGTTCAACCCGTGGAGCGCGCCGTGGAACGGCGGCGCGCCGGTGGAGACCGAACGGCCCACGACCTCCGAGGTGCACTGCCACAGTTGGGACATGACCAGCGTCGTGCTGTCCGGTCACGTGGAGAACACCTGGATGCGGGTGTCGGACTCCACCGGGCCGGGCGAGGAGCCCACCCACCGGGTGTTCGAAGTACACAGTTCCGACGGCACGGACCGCATCGTGCCGACCGACCGCGTTGTGCGCTGTGCGCCGGCGCGTGTCGAGAGAAGTGGGCCGGGCCAGGTGTACACGCTGCCGGCCGGGGAATTCCACACGTCGACAGTGGACGACAGGACCACGGCGGTGACCGTCGTTCTGGGCCGTGCCCGGGCGAGCCGCACCGACCTGTCGTTGGGGCCGCTGGACGCCGGATCGCACGTCGTCGACCGGCGCCTGTGCGACCGCTCCGAGACCGTCCGCGTGGCCGAAGCGATCGCCGGGAGGATCCATGCCGCCCATGCCGACCTCTGAGCGGCCCGAGGGGGCCGGCCCACGCGACCAGCCGGGTGACGGCCGGGACCTGGAGCGGGCCCGGGCGCTGGCGGTGGCCGCGGCCCGGGAGGCCGGGGAGGCCGTCCACGAGCGCTTCCACGGTGACCTGAAGGTGCAGGCGAAAGGGTCCTCGGGGGACCTGGTGACCGGCCTGGACGTGCTCTCCGAGAAGCTGATCCTGGAGCGGCTGCGCACCGCGTACCCGTCCGACCGGGTGATCTCCGAGGAGGCCGGCATCCTCGAGGGCGAGGCCGCGTCCCCGGCGGGGGGCGGATCCGGGGGGGACGCCGGCGGGGCGGCCGCGGCCGGCGGCGGGGAGCCGGGCCGTACCTGGACCTGGGTGGTGGACCCGCTGGACGGGACCAACAACGTGGCCATCGGGCTGCCCGCGTACGTCGTGGGGATCGCGCTGTGCGCGGACCGCGATCCGGTGCTGGGCGTGGTGCACGACCCGGTGGCCGGCCGCACCTGGTCGGCCATCCGGGGCCGCGGCACCCTGGGCCCGGATGAGACCTGCCTGGTCACGCCGCCGCGGCCGGTGCACCCGGCGGGGCCGCTGCTGGCCTGGACGCAGGGGCACGGCGTCGGCCGCGGAAACCCGCGGGCGCTGCGGCTGCGGCACGCCCTGGAGGCGGAGGCCCGGCGGGTGCTGCAGCTGTGGGCGCCGCTGATGTGCTGGGTGATGCTCGCCCGCGGGGACATCGACGGCTTCGTCGCGTACGAGGCGGAGGCCGTCGACCTGCCGGCCGGCTACCTGATCGCGGCCGAGGCCGGGGTGAGCGTCCGCCGGCTGGACGGCACCCCGTTCGACGACCGGCTGGGGCTGCCGGACGCCGACCGCTCCTACGTGGCGGGCCGCCCGGAGGCGATGGAGGCGCTGCTGGACCTGGTGGCGCGCTCCGGCGTGCTGGGTTAGCGCCCGCGGGTGGGCCGGCGGCCTCCTCCGCCGGGAAAGCGCCGGCGAAGCGCCGGGGGACTCCCGTCGACGAGCCGCCGGCGGACCGTCGGCCGAGCCCCTCACACCTCCCGGGCCCCGTCGTTCACACCGGTCAGCGCCCTTCCCGGCGGTCACCGCGATCTCCTGCCGCGGGGTGATGGCCGGTCATACAGTGGCAGACATGCTGGGGAACTCGGATCAGACCTGGGCGCAGCGTCCGCTGGACTTCTTCATCAGCTACTCCCCGGCCGACGAGCGCTGGGCCACCTGGATGGCCTGGACGCTGGAGGAGGCCGGCTACCGCACCATGGTGCAGGCCTGGGACTTCGTGCCGGGCACCAACTTCATGGAGTACATGGACCGCGGCGTGCGGGAGGCCGCGGTGGTGCTGGCCGTGCTCTCCGGCAACTACGAGCGCTCCCGCTTCGGCCGCCTGGAGTGGCAGGCCGCGATGCGCTCGGACCCGGACAACCCGGGGGCGCGGCTGGTGACCGTGCGGGTGGAGGACGTTCCGGTGGAGGGCCTGCTGGCCAACATCACCTACGTCGACCTGGCCCCGGTCACCGACGCCGAGACGGCTCGCTGGATGCTGCTCACCCGGCTGGAGCAGGCGCTCGCCGGGCGGGCCCGTCCGCTCGCCCGCCCCGGGTACCCGGGCGGCGGGGCGGAGCGCTCCCCGTCCGGCGGCTGGGCCGTTCCGGGGCGCCCGTGGGAGATCGATGGCGTCCCGCCCTGGGAGGCGGGTCCGGGACGCACCGATCCCGGCCCGGCCGGGCGGCGGCGGCCGGCCGCCGCGCCCCCGTTCCCGCCCTCCCGCCCGGAGCGCGCCGCCGGCCCTCGGGAGCGGCTGACGGTACTGCACGTGGCCGGCCCGGGCTTCGGCGCCGGCGAGGAGCCCGGCGCGGCGCAGACCCGGCTGTGGTCCCAGGTGCAGCGGCTGACCGACGCGGGCGCGCCGCCGCCGGACCTGCTGGTGGTCACCGGCGACCTCACCACCAGCGGCCGGCCCCGCGAGTTCGAACAGGCGCTCACCTTCCTGACCGGCCTGCGGGTGCTGCTCGGGCTGGAGCCGCACCGCCTGGTGGTGGTGCCCGGCGGCGGCGACGTCAACCGGCTGGCCTGCCTGGCCTACTTCACCGAGCGGGAGTCCGAGGACCGCGAGCCGATCCCGCCGTTCTTCCCCAAGCTCAAGCACTTCGCCGCGCTCTTCCACGAGCTGTACCAGGGCCTGGAGCTGGTCTTCGACGAGGCCCAGCCGTGGACCCTCTTCGAGGTCCCGGAGCTGCGCACCGTGGTGGCCGGGCTCAACTCCACGATCGCGGTCACCCACCGGCCGGACGACGACTACGGCTGGCTCGGCGGCGAGCAGGCGACCTGGTTCGCGCAGCGGCTGGCCCGCTACGAGGAGCTGGGCTGGCTGCGGCTCGGGGCGGTGCGCCACCCGCCCACCGGGCGCGGCGCGGCCGGCGCGGAGGCGCTGCGGGACACCACCGTGCTGCGCCAGCTGCTCTCCCCCCACCTGCACCTGCTGCTGCACGGCCCGGGCGCCGGCGGCCGGTCGGAGCCGCTGGCGGAGGAATCCGGGCCGTCGGCGCCGGGCCGGTACCAGCTGCTGCGGATCACCGCGGAGGGGCTGCGGCGCTGGCGCGGCGCGCCCGCGGAGGCCGGCCCCGGCGGTGTCCCGGGCGCCCCGGAGGACCTCCCCCGCATCTGGCCCGCGGCGCACGCCGCCCTGGTCGGGGCCCCGCCACCGGCCGCGCCCGCCCCGCCGGCGCGGCCGGACCCGCCGACCCTCGGCGGCGGGCGGTCCGGCCGTGGCGGCGCGGATTCCAACCCGGCCGGCGCGGACTCGGGCGGCCGGCGGGCCGGCGACCGGGCACCGGGCCGCGGCTCCACCGGCGCCTGGCCCGCCCTCGGCGGCGGGCCCCGGGACATCCCCACCCCCACCGAGCTGCTGCTGGACCGGCTGGAGGAGACCTGCCGGGTGCGCCACCCGGACGCGGCGGTGCGCCGCGTCCCCGGCAACCCGGCGCACCTGCTGGTCACCTACCGGGAGGACGGCATCGTCCGCCAGCAGCGGGTCGCCGCCTGCCCGGGCACCCCGACCCGGGAGGACGTCGCCGCGTTCCAGGACGCCGTGCACGCCTCGGCCGCCGAGTCCAACGCCGAGCTGGTCTACGACGGGCCGCCGCCGGCCGAGACGATCCGCGCCTGGGGGCGCCGTCAGGGCGTGCTGGTGCGCAGCCTGCTGGAGTTCCAGGGGCTGCTGGACCTCACCGACTACGTCACCCGGCAGACCCGGCGGCTGACCCTGGACACCCGCTACCCCCCCCGGCTGTACCTGCCGCAGCGCTACCGGACCCTGAACGAGGGCGAGGGCGAGGTGCGGCAGGACGTCGTGGACGAGCTGCTGCGCCTGCTGGGCTCCGACCACGGCCGTTTCCTGCTGCTGCTCGGCGACTTCGGCCACGGCAAGACGTTCGCGCTGCACGAGGTGGCCCGCCGGATCCCCGCCGAGCTCCCGCACCTGGTGCCGATCCTGATCGAGCTGCGCGCCCTGGACAAGGCGCACGGGGTGGACGGCCTGGTCGCCGCCCACCTGGCCAACCACGGCGAGGTCGACTTCAACCTGCGGGCCTTCCGCTTCATGCTGCGCGAGGGCCGGATCGTGCTGCTGTTCGACGGCTTCGACGAGCTCGCCACCCGGATCAGCTTCGAGCGGGCCACCGAGCACCTGCAGAAGCTGCTGGACGCGGCCGTGGACGACGCCAAGATCGTGGTCTCCAGCCGCACCCAGCACTTCCGTTCCAACGCGCAGGTCTTCACCGCGCTCGGCGAGCAGGTCGGCCTCTTACCGCACCGCCGCGTCCTCACCCTGGAGGACTTCACCCACGAGCAGATCCGGGTCTACCTGACCGCGCACTTCGCCGGGGACGCGGACGCCGCCGAGCGCCGGATGCGGCTGCTGTCGGCCGTGCCGAACCTGCTGTCGCTGTGCCGCAACCCGCGCCTGCTGGGCTTCGTCGCGGCGCTGGACGAGGAGCGGCTGCGGGCCGCCGCCGGCTCCGGCCGGGTGCTCAGCGCCGCCGGCCTGTACCAGCACCTGCTGGAGGAGTGGCTGGAGTTCGAGGAGCAGCGCGGGCGCGGCATTCCGGGGGCGCCGCCGGGGCTGTCCACCGACGAGCTGTGGCGCGGCGTCACCGCGCTGGCGCTGCGCATGTGGGAGGCGGACATGCCGGCGCTGCGCATGGCCGACCTGACCGACGTGGCCCGGGCGCTGGCCGAGGTCGCCGTCGACCAGCGCTCGGTGGCGCAGCTGACCCACGCCATCGGCGCCGGCAGCCTGCTGGTGCGCACCGAGGAGGGGCTGTTCGGCTTCATCCACGGCTCGGTCGCGGAGTGGCTGGTGGCCCGGGCCGCCGCCCGGCAGCTCGGCGGGGAGAACGGCCCGGGCGGTCCGGACGTGCCGCTGGCCGGGCTGCCCGTGCTGCACCGCAGGCCGCTCACCCAGCTGGCCGTGGACTTCCTGTGCGACCTGGCCGACCCCCGGGCCTGCCAGGAGTGGGCGCGCTGGGTGCGCAGCGGCACCGCCGACGCGGGCGAGGCGGCCCGGGCCAACGCGGACCGGATCCTGGCCCGGCTGCGGGTGCCGACCCAGACCGACCTGCGCGGCGCGGTGCTGCGCGGCGAGGACCTCTCGCACCGGGACCTGGCCGGGGTGGACCTCACCGGGGCCGACCTGCGGCGGGCCCGGCTGGTCTCGGCCAACCTCTCCGGCGCCAAGCTGGCCCGGGCGCAGCTGACCGGCGCCCGGCTGGACGGCGCGGACCTGTCCGGGGCCGACCTGACCGGCGCGGACCTGCGCGGCGCGCGGCTGATCCGCACCGACGTCACCGGCGCGAAGGTGGCCGGCAGTTCCTGGAACCGGGCGGCGCTGATCACCGCCACCGGCGGCCCGGAGCTGGCCGAGGCACCGGACCTGATCGGTGCCGCGGTCGTCCCGGGCAGCCGGGTGGAGCTGGGGCTGCGCCCCTCCACGGTGGGCGTGCCCTACGGCTTCGACCTGGAGACGAGCCGGCTGCCGGAGCCGATCTCCTACAGCCGGGACAGCGACGTGCTGGCGGTGGGCAGTGAGGACGGCAGCGTCATGGTGTGCGACGGCTCCAACGGGACGCCGCTGCGCCGGCTGCGCGGGCACACCGCGCGGGTGTACGCCGTCCGGTTCGCCGGGCAGTTGCTGTTCACCGGGGCGGCGGACGGCGCGGTCTGCCTGTGGAACGCGGCCGACGGGCGGCTGGTGCACCGGCTGGAGGGGCACCGGGCGGGGGTGTGGCCGATGGCGCCCGGCCCGCACGGCCGGGTGCTGGCCACCGGGGACCGGGCCGGCACCGTGCGGCTGTGGGACACCGCCACCGGCACCCTGCTGCACACCCTGGACGGGCACACCCCGACCGTGTACACGGCCGGCTTCGACCCGGACGAGCGGCTGCTGGTGGTCGGGGACGACGCGGGCCGGGTGACGGTGTGGGACGCGGCGGCCGGCCGGCTCGTCTACGAGCTGCCCGGGCACGTCGGGCCGGTCTACCGGGCCCGGTTCAGCCCGGACGGCGCCCTGGTGGCGACCGCGGACCGGGGGCCGGAGGGGCCGGGCGGCAACGGGGGCGCCGGCGGCGCGGTGCGCGTCTGGGACGCCGCCACCGGTGAGCTGCTGCACGAGATGACCGGGCTGGGCGGCCGGGTGTACACGCTGAGCTTCCGTCCGGTGCGCGAGGGCATGCTGCTGGCGGCCGGGGACACCGGTGGTGGGGTGCACGTGTGGGTGCCCTCCACCGGTGTCCGGGTGCCGGTGCGGGATCCGGCCACCGGCCGCACCATGGCGCAGCCGAAGCGGGACTCGGGGGCCGTCTACCGCGTGGTGTTCAGCCAGGACGGCCAGCTGCTGGCGGCCAGCCACAGCTCCGGCGCGGTTCGGGTGTGGCGGGTCGCGGAGGAGCCGCGGCGGGTGCCGATCCAGGACGCCCCGCCGGGGTCGGACGGGCGGGGCGGCGACCGGGACCCGCGGGGGGAGCGCGGCGGCGAGCGGGAGCGGCTGACGCTCCGCGCCGCGCCCGGCCGGCTCCCCGCGTCGGGCCGACCCACCGCGCCCGGCGGGGTCGGCCCCGGCCGGGCCGCCGCGCCGGGCGGGCCGCCCCCGCCGCCCCCGCCGCCGCCCGCGGCGCGCCAGGCGCACGAACCGGTGCTGCGTGAGCTTCCGGTGCAGCCGGACGCCCACGAGGGGTCGGTGTGGGCCTGCGCCTTCCGCCCCGACGGCAGCCGGCTGGTCACCAGCGACAACGACGGGACGCTGCGGCTGTGGGACCCGGTGCGGGGCCAGGGCCGGCACATCCTGCGCGGCCACGGCCGGCGGATCGGCCAGGTGGCGTTCAGCGGCGCCGGCGACCTGCTGGCGGTGGCCTCCAACGACGGCGTGGTGCGGCTGTGGGACCCGGTGACCGGGCGGCGGACCGCCGAGCTGACCGGCCGGTCCGGGCGGCTGATATCCGCCAGCTTCACCCCCGACGGCCGCCGGCTGGCGACGGCCACCAACGACGGCGACGTCCACCTGTGGGAGCCGGTCAGCGCCCGCTTCGTGCGCGGCCTGGACGTGGAGACCGACCACGTGTGGGCGGAGGCGTTCAGCCCGGACGGGCAGTTGCTGGCCACCGCGAACGACGACGAGACGGTGCGGCTGTGGGACCGCGACGTCGGCACCCCGCGCGGCGTGCTGCGCGGCCACCGGGGGCGGGCCCGCACGCTCGCCTTCACCTCCACCGGCGCCACGCTCGCCACCGGCTGCGACGACGGCCTGGTGCGGCTGTGGGACGTGGCCGCCGGCACCTGCACCGCGGAGCTGGCCGGCCACTCCGACCGGGTGTACGCGGTGGCGTTCCCCCCGGACGACGCCTGGCTGCTCAGCGTGGGCTGGGACGGCGACGTGCTGGTGTGGGAGCGCGGCCGGCTGCGGCACCGGCTGCGGCGGCACACCGGGCGGCTGTGGACCGCGGCCGTGCACCCGGACGGCCGGGTGGCCGCGACCGGCGGGGACGACTCTGTGGTGCGGCTGTGGGACGCGGCGGCCGGCCGCCTGGTGGGCGAGTTGGAGGGCGCCGCCGGGGCCGTGATGTCGCTGGCGTTCAGTCCGGACGGCCGGCTGCTGGCGGGCGGCGGCGAGGACGGGGTGGTGCGGCTGTGGCGGGTGTTCACCGAGGACGGCGGGCGGACCGTGCGCACCGTGCAGAAGGGCGGGCTGCTGGGCATGCCCGAGGGCTGGGCGGCGGTGACCCCTGGCGGGCGCTACAAGTACGAGGGGGAGGTGGCCGGCGAGTTCTGGCACGTCGTCGGGCTGACCCGGTTCGAGCCGGGGGAACTCGACGAGCACCTGCCGGAGGTCGGCCGGATGTCCCTGGAGGAGGAGCTGTGAAACCGCCCGCGGCGCGAATTCGCCGCCGGCCGGAAAACCCCCGTCCACCATCACACGAATAACGCCCTCGGCCGAATCGGAGGAGAACGGCGTTGACCTGGACGGGGCAACGCGACATGTTGCCGCGATTCGGTCGCGTTCCGCGCCACTACTTTGCTGCCCACCGGTTCACCACCGGCAATGACGGAACCAGCGAAGAGAACGAGGAACGCACGTGCGGAAGAGCAACCGGATCGCCGTGATCGCCACCACCACCGCGGCCGCCCTCCTCGCCGCCGGCGGTGCCGCCGCCGCCCAGCAGCGGCCAGCCGGGCCCGCCGCGGACCGGTCGGTGGTCAACTGCGCCGGTCAGGTCGGCGACAACAACTACTTCCGGGGCGAACAGAACGTCAGCTGCGAGCAGAACGCGGAGGAGTCCCCGACGAACGGCGGGGGCGGCGGGGAGGAATCCGGTTTCACCGACTGGGAACTCGTGGAATCCGCCCCGCTCGAATGCCCGGCCGGCGCCGCCTGCGCGGCCCCGGTGGTCTGCCCGGACGGAAAGAACGTCCTCGGCGGGGGCGTCGAAGCCCCCCTCACCATCGACAGCTCGGTGGCCATGTCCTACGCGCTGAGGGACGACGCGTGGTACGGCGGAATCGACAACGACACCGCCGTGCCCATCCCCTTCCAGGTCCAGGCGATCTGCGCGGACGTCACCGCGGAATGACCGAACCGTTGGTCTTGTGAGCCGTGTTACCGGGCGTTAACCTCCGAAGCGGGTGACGAACGCGGGCGGCGGACGCCGGTGCCGGACGACCTCCGGTCGGGCGTGGGCCGTTCGCGCCGTTCCCGGGAGCCGTCCTGCGCGCCGCCCACCCAGCGGGGCCGGACGGGACGAGACTGGCCGGACCGTCCAGCCGTTCACCCAGGAGCTGACCGGACATGGCACACCCGCCCCGCACCGCCACCGCACACGCCGTGGCGGACCACCACGCCGTGCCGGACCCGCGGCGCGCCGCCGCCCCGCGGGCCGCCCCCGCGCCGGTGCTGCGCAGCGCCGTCGACCCGGCCTCGGAGGGCTTCCGGCGCAACGCCGAGGAGCAGGCCGCGCTGGTCGCGGAGCTGAACGCCCGACTGGCCGCCGCCCGGGTCGGCGGGGACACCCCCGCCTCCCGGCGGGCCCGGGAGCGGCACACCGCGCGCGGCAAACTGCTCCCCCGGGACCGGGTGGACGCCCTCCTCGACCCCGGCTCGCCGTTCCTGGAGCTGTCCCCGCTGGCCGCGAACGGCATGTACGACGACGCCGCGCCGGCCGCCGGCATCATCACCGGCGTCGGCCGGGTGGCCGGCCGCGAGGTGGTGGTCGTGGCAAACGACGCCACCGTCAAGGGCGGCACCTACTACCCGATGACCGCCAAGAAGCACCTGCGTGCCCAGGAGGTGGCGCTGCACAACCGGCTGCCCTGCCTGTACCTGGTCGACTCCGGCGGGGCGTACCTGCCGATGCAGGACGAGGTGTTCCCGGACCGCGAGCACTTCGGCCGGATCTTCTACAACCAGGCCACCATGTCCGCCGCCGGCATCCCGCAGATCGCCGCCGTGCTCGGCTCCTGCACCGCCGGCGGCGCCTACGTGCCGGCGATGAGCGACGAGGCGGTGATCGTGCGCGGCCAGGGCACGATCTTCCTGGGCGGCCCGCCGCTGGTGCGGGCCGCGACCGGCGAGGTGGTGAGCGCCGAGGAACTGGGCGGCGGCGAGGTGCACGCCCGGACCTCCGGCGTCACCGACCACCTCGCCGAGGACGACGCGCACGCGCTGCGCATCGTGCGCCGCATCGTGGCCACCCTGGGGCCGCGCGCGCCACGGCCGTGGGACGTCGCCCCGGTGGAGGAGCCGGCGGTGGACCCGGACGGCCTCTACGGGGCGGTCCCGGTCGACCCCCGCACCCCGTACGACGTGCGCGAGGTCATCGCGCGCATCGTGGACGGCAGCCGGTTCGCGGAGTTCAAGGCCGAGTACGGCACCACGCTGGTGACCGGCTTCGCCCGGCTGCACGGGCACCCGGTGGGCATCGTCGCCAACAACGGCATCCTGTTCGGAGAGTCGGCGCTGAAGGGCGCGCACTTCGTCGAGGTGTGCGACCAGCGCGGCGTGCCGCTGGTCTTCCTGCAGAACGTGGCCGGCTTCATGGTGGGCCGCGCCTACGAGGCCGCCGGCATCGCCAAGCACGGCGCCAAGATGGTCACCGCGGTGGCCTGCGCCCGGGTGCCCAAACTGACCGTGGTGATCGGCGGCTCCTACGGCGCGGGCAACTACTCCATGTGCGGGCGGGCCTTCTCGCCGCGCTTCCTGTGGATGTGGCCGGGCGCCCGGATCTCGGTGATGGGCGGCGAGCAGGCCGCCTCGGTGCTGGCGACGGTCAAGCGCGACCAGCTGGCGGCCCGCGGCGAACAGTGGCCGTCCGAGGCCGAGGAGGAGTTCAAGCGCCCGGTGCGCGAGCAGTACGAGCGGCAGGGCAACGCCTACTACGCCACCGCGCGCCTGTGGGACGACGGCGTCATCGACCCGCGGGACACCCGCACCGTCCTCGGCCTGGCGCTGACGGCCTGCGCGAACGCGCCGCTGGCCGAGCCCGGGTACGGCGTCTTCCGGATGTGAGGGGAAAGGGGGCAGCGCGCGTGCCTGGTTCCGTCTTCGACACCGTCCTGGTCGCCAACCGCGGCGAGATCGCCGTCCGGGTGATCCGCACCCTGCGGCGGCTCGGCATCCGTTCGGTCGCCGTCTTCGACGACGACGACGCCGGGGCGCCGCACGTCGCGGCGGCCGACCTCGCCGTCCGGCTCGGCGGCCCGTCCGGCGGGCGCGGCTACCTCGACGCCGACGCCCTGGTGTCCGCGGCCCGGCGCACCGGCGCGGCGGCCGTGCACCCGGGCTACGGGTTCCTCGCCGAGAACGCCGCCTTCGCCCGCGCGGTGACCGCCGCCGGGCTGACCTTCGTCGGACCGCCGGCCGGGGCGGTGGAACTGATGGGCGACAAGATCCGGGCCAAGGCGGCGGTGGCCGCCGCCGGCGTGCCGGTGGTGCCCGGCGGCGCGCCCACGGGCGGCGCGTCGGACGGCGGCTCCGGGCCGTCCGGTGACGCCGCGCTCGCCGAGGCCGCCGCCCGCGTCGGCTTCCCCGTGCTGCTCAAACCCTCCGCGGGCGGCGGCGGCAAGGGCATGCGGCTGGTGCGCGAGCCGGAACTGCTCGCCGAGGCGATCGCCGCCGCCCGCCGCGAGGCCCGCTCCGCCTTCGGCGACGACACCCTGCTGCTGGAGCGCTGGATCGAGCGCCCCCGGCACATCGAGGTGCAGGTGCTGGCCGACGACCACGGCCACTGCGTGCACCTCGGCGAGCGCGAGTGCAGCCTGCAACGCCGCCACCAGAAGATCGTGGAGGAGGCGCCGTCGCCGCTGCTGGACGAGGCCACCCGCGCGGCCATGGGCCAGGCCGCGGTGCGGGTCGCCCGGGCCTGCGGCTACACCGGCGCCGGCACCGTCGAGTTCATCGTCCCCGCCGACACCCCCACCACCTGGTACTTCATGGAGATGAACACCCGGCTCCAGGTGGAACACCCGGTCACCGAGCTGATCACCGGGCTCGACCTGGTGGAGTGGCAGCTGCGGGTCGCCGCCGGCGAGCCCCTGCCCTGGGAGCAGCACGAGCTGCGCCGCCACGGGCACGCCGTGGAGGCCCGGATCTGCGCCGAGGACCCGGCGCGCGGCTTCCTGCCCACCGGCGGCCGAATCCTCGCGCTGCGCGAACCCGGCACGGCCGGGCCACTCCCCCCGCGCCGCGGCCACGGACCGGAACGGGGAGCTCCGGACGCTCCACACGGTCCGCACGCTCCGGACTCGCCGCACGCTCCGGACGCTCCGGACCGGGGGGAGCACTGGGCGGTGCGCACCGACTCCGGCCTGGCCCCCGGCGCGGTCGTCGGCTCCGCCTACGACCCGCTGCTGGCCAAGGTCGTCGCGCACGGCCCGGACCGCGCCACCGCGCTGCGCCGGCTGCGCGCGGCGCTCGGCGAGCTGTGCGTGCTCGGCACCGTCACCAACACCGGTTTCCTGCGGCGGCTGCTGGCCCACCCCGACGTGGTCGCCGGCCGGCTGGACACCGGCCTGGTGGAGCGATCGCTGGCCGAGCTGCTGCCCGGCGCCGGCACCCCGCCGCCGGAGGAGGTGCTGGTGGCCGCCGCGCTGAGCCGGCAGCTCGCCATGGTGCCCGAACCCGACGCCGACGGCTGGACCGACCCGTTCGCCGTGCCGTCCGGCTGGCGCCCCGGCGAGCGCGCCTGGACCGCGCACCGCCTCCGCCTGACCGCCGCCGGCCCCGGCCTCTCCCCCGGGCTCGCCCCCGGGCCCGGTCTCGCCGGGCAGACGCCGGGCGGCACCGGAGTGGCCGAGGTGCGGGTGCGCGGGCTCGGCCCCTGCTTCGAGGTGGCGGTGGGCGACGGGCCGCCGCGGCCGGCCCGCGCCACGCTCGGCGCCCCGTCGCCCGGCCGCGGCCGGGAACTGCGCCTGGAGTGGGACGGCCTGGTGCACACCTTCGTCCAGGCCCTGGACGAGGGCGGCGACGGCCCCGGCGAGGGCTGGCCGCTGTGGCTGGGGCGCGACGGCGACGCCTGGCGGCTGCGGGTCGGCGACCCGGTGGAGGAGGGCACCGGCCGGACCGCCGAGGCGGGCGGCGAACTGGTCGCCCCCATGCCGGGCACGGTCACCGTGGTCAAGGCGGCGCCGGGCGACGCGGTGACCCGCGGGCAGGCCCTGCTGGTGGTGGAGGCGATGAAGATGGAGCATCCACTGACCGCGCCCTTCGACGGCACGGTGGTCGAGGTCCGGGTGGCCCCCGGGACGGCCGTCGCCATGGAGCAGGTCCTCGCCGTGGTGCGCCCCGACGAGGCCCCGCCCACCGACGCCGCGCCGACGCCCGAAGCCGCCGCGACCGCCGAGGCCATCGGGCTCGACGGCGCGACCGGTACCACCGGCGCCACCGAAACCCCCGACGCGGCCGGCCCCACCGGCTCCGATGCCACCGGCTCCGATGCCACCGGCTCCGATGCCACCGGGGCGGGCACCACCGGGGCAGGCCCCACCGAAGCGGGCACCACCGCGGCGGAGGTCGCGCCGTGAACCCCCGTCCGGGCGACGCCGCCGCCGGGACGGGCACCGCCGCCCGGCTCGGCCCGCCGACCGCCGTGCCCCTGCCCGGGCTGCCGCCCCGGGTGCGGGTGCACGAGGTGGGGCCGCGCGACGGCCTGCAGAACGAGACGGCGATCGTCCCGGTGGAGATCAAGGCCGAGTTCGTCCACCGGCTCGCCGACGCCGGGCTGCGCACCATCGAGGCCACCAGCCTGGTCCACCCCGCCTGGGTGCCGCAGCTCGCCGACGCCGAACGGCTGCTGCCGGCGCTGCGCGACCTGCGCGAGCCGGTCGGCGGCCGGGAGGCCGTGCGGCTTCCGGTCCTGGTCCCCAACGAGCGGGGCCTGGACCGGGCGCTCGCCCACGACGTGCGGGAGATCGCCGTCTTCGCCAGCGCCACCGAGTCCTTCGCCCGGGCCAACCTCAACCGGACCGTCGCCGAGTCGCTGGAGATGTTCGCCCCCGTGGTCCGGCGGGCCACCGCCGCCGGGCTGACCGTGCGCGGCTACCTCTCCATGTGCTTCGGCGACCCCTGGGAGGGCGCCGTGCCCCCGGCCCGCGTCGTGGAGGTCGGCACCCGGCTGCTGGAGATGGGCTGCGCCGAACTCAGCCTGGGCGACACCATCGGCGTGGGCACCCCGGGCCAGGTCACCGCCCTGCTGGAGCGGTTCGGCGAGGCCGGCGTCGGGCCGGAACGGCTCGCCGTGCACTTCCACGACACCTACGGACAGGCCCTGGCCAACACCCTGGCCGCGCTGCGCGCGGGCGTCACCGTGGTGGACGCCTCCGCCGGCGGCCTGGGCGGCTGCCCGTACGCGCGCAGCGCCACCGGGAACCTCGCCACCGAGGACCTGGTGTGGATGCTGCACGGCCTCGGCATCGACACCGGGGTGGACCTGCGCCGGCTGGTCGCCACCAGCGTCTGGCTGGCCGGACACCTGGGCCGGCCGAGCCCCTCGCGCACCGTCCGGGCGCTCGCCGGGTCCTCCGAGGCGTCGCGGACCGCCGGGGCGCCCGAGGCGTCCGGGGCCTCCGGGGCCTCCGGGGCCTCCGGGGCGTCCGGGACCTCCGGGGATTCCGGGGATTCCGGGGACTCGGGGGCGCCCGAGAGCTCCCCGTCCTCCCCCGCCCCACCCACCGGGCCCACCCGGCCCACCCGCTGAACCGGCGGTCACCCCGCCGGCGACCCGCCAGGAGCCGCCCCATGCTGGACTGCCGTCTGGACGAGGAACACGAGGAACTGCGCCGCACCGTCGCGAAGTTCGCCCGCGACGTGGTCGCCCCGGCGATCGCCGAGCACTACGAGAACCACACCTTCCCCTACGAACTGGTGCGCGAGATGGGCCGGCTCGGCCTGTTCGGGCTGCCCTTCCCGGAGGAGTACGGGGGGATGGGCGGCGGCTACCCGGCGCTGTGCGTCGCCCTGGAGGAGCTGGCCCGGGTGGACTCCTCGGTGGCCATCACCCTGGAGGCCGGGGTCTCGCTCGGGGCGATGCCGGTCTTCCGCTTCGGCACCGAGGAGCAGCGGCGACGCTGGCTGCCGCGGCTGTGCGCCGGCCAGGCGCTGGCCGCCTTCGGGCTGACCGAGCCCGGTGGCGGCTCCGACGCGGGCGCCACCCGGACCACCGCCCGCTACGACGTGACGGCCGACGAGTGGGTGCTGGACGGCACCAAGTGCTTCATCACCAACGCCGGCACCGACATCACCAGCCTGATCACGGTCACCGCGGTGACCGGGACGGCGCCGGACGGCAGCAAGGAGATCTCCACGATCCTGGTGCCGGCGGACACCCCCGGCCTCACCGTCGGCCGACCGTACTCCAAGGTCGGCTGGTCCGCCTCGGACACCCGGGAGCTGTCCTTCACCGGCTGCCGGGTCCCCGGCGCCAACCTGCTCGGCCAGCGGGGCCGGGGATACGCCCAGTTCCTCAGCATCCTGGACGAGGGCCGGATCGCCATCGCGGCGCTGGCCACCGGCTTGGCGCAGGGCTGCGTGGACGAGTCGGTGCGCTACGCCAGCGAGCGGGAGGCCTTCGGCCGGCCGATCGCGGCGAACCAGGCGATCGCCTTCAAGATCGCCGACATGCAGACGCGCACCCACCTGGCCCGCCTGGCCTGGCGGGACGCCGCCGGGCGGATGTCCCGCGGGGAGCCGTTCAAGCAGGCGGCGGCGATCGCCAAGCTGTACTCCTCGGAGGCGGCGGTGGACAACGCCCGCCAGGCCACCCAGATCCACGGCGGCTACGGCTTCATGAACGAGTACCCGGTGGCGCGGTTCTGGCGGGACAGCAAGATCCTGGAGATCGGCGAGGGCACCTCGGAGATCCAACGCATCCTGATCGCCCGCTCCCTGGGCCTGCCCCAGCCCGGCTGAGCCCGCCGGGGCCCGGCCAGGTCCGGGCAGGTCCGGGCAGGTCCGGGCCAGGCGGGAAGTTGGGCCGCGGGGGGGGAGGTGTCGAGCCGTGGGAGGGGATGAGGGCCGCCCCCTCTGCTCCCCCGCGCCTCCTTGGACGGCTCCCCGCCTGCCCGCCCCATCCACCCTGCCGGCACCATCCACCCTGTCGGCACCACGCACACTGCCGGCACCATCCACACTGCCGGCCCCCGCACACTGCCCGGCCCCATCCACCCTGCCGGCACCAATGCAGCACGGACGCCAGGAACATGCCAGCCCCAACGGCGGATCCCCGCACCCGGCCCGGGGGGACCCCCTGATTTCAGGATCCCACAGCGCGATAACGCAGGGCAGCCCCCATCTCGCAGCCTGTGGATAACTTCCCACCCCCGGCTCCGTCCTGCGGCAGGAGGCCAGGAGGTAAGGAACAGGGCAGGGCGAAGACAGGAGATCAAGGCTTCAGGAGATCAAAGAGTCAGGAGATCAAGGCGTCAGGGAGCAGGCGATCAGGGGATCAGGGAACCAGAGCATCGAAGAACCCGGGACCAGAGGTCAGGGCCTCGGAGGTCAGCAGGTCAGCGGATCGTCAGGCCCACAGATCAGGGGATGACGATGACCGGCCGGTTGGCCCGGCGGACCAGCCGGCCGGCCACCGATCCGAAGAGTCGGGCGATGAGCCCCTGGCTGCCGCCGACCACGATGGCGTCGGCCGCGTACTCGACGGCGACCTCCTCCAACTCGTGGCAGATGTCCCCGCCGCGCTCCACCAGCACCCACGGAACCTCGGCGAGGTAGTCCGCGCAGGCCAGCTCCAGGCCCAGCACCTCGCTGGTGCGGTCCGGAACGTCCACGAACACCGGTGGCTCGCAGCCCGCCCAGACGGTGGCCGGCAGCCGGTTGGCAACGTGCACGATCACCAGGCCGGCGCCCGCCCGCCGGGCCATGCCCACCGCGTAGGCGAGGGCGCGTTCGCTGGAGACGGAGCCGTCGAACCCGACGACGACGGCGTGCCGGAACGCGGGATCGTGGTGTGGCGACGCGGACCGGGAGCGCTCCTCGGGGTCCACCCGCGGGTGGCGGAAGAGGGGATTGCCCTCGGTCGGCTCGTGCTTGTCGTGACCGGCCATGGGAACGCTTTTTTCGGCTCCGGAGGGGCGAGGGACGTGTGGCGCGGCCGACTGGGTGAACGGCACGGGGCCACTTCTTGACTCCCCGGTTACCCGCAGACCACGCGCGCCAATCCCCGAGGGAAGGGCGTGCGGGACATGATGCGGGAACGAGACCGACTGCGCCAGTGTTGCTCGGCTCCATGACGGAACGCATCTGAGGCGTGACCGAGACGGGCCGTCCCTCGCGATGCTCCCGTGCGCCCCCCGTGCATCGCCCGGCCACTTCCTCCCCAGTGGGCCAAACGACTACGGAGAGCGACGAGTCATGCGTGTCGCGGTCAGCCTCCGGCCGATGGCCGATGCGTAGCGGCCGACGGCGGGAGTTCGCCACCATCGGGCGGCGGTCTGTACCACGAAACCCCGACTGCGGTAGAGGGGCTGCCCCGCCGGCGTGGCGGTGAGGGTGACGTAGCGGTCCGGGTGGGCGGCCAGCACGGCGTCCACGACGGCGCCGGCGACCCCCCGGGAGCGGAACTCGGGCAGCGTGGCGAGGGAGTACAGGCCCACCGCCCGGCCGTCGTCGAAGGTGAAGGCGCCGGCGGCGGTCCGGCCGTCCAGGCGTCCCAGCCAGAAGCGCCAGCCGGGGACGTCCAGCAGGCCGGGCGGGAGCAGGCCGCCGCGGCGGTAGGGCTGGTGCGCGGGGAGCGGGAAGCCGTGCACGATGGCCCGCTCGACCTCGGCGAGTTCCGCGGCGTCGGTCGCCTCCCAGACGGCCGGCCGGGCGCCGTGGGCCGCCCGTCCGGGGCCCTGGCCGGGGCCGTCCGCGGGGCGCGGGGTGGCGTCCGGCCACTCGCCCGGGCCGTCCGCGGGCTCGGAGCCCTGCCCCGCCCCCACGGCGCGCTCCACCGCGGGCAGGTGCCCGCCGCCCCCCGGAGCCGACCGGAGCCCTCGGACCTTCCCGAAGCCCGCCACCGGCCCCACGACGGGCCCCACGGTGGCCTCCGCGACCGGCCCCGGGCAGTGCGCGGGGGCGCGGGTGGCCCGTTCCGCCGCCATGGCCGGATGGTGGGTGAGCTGGTGGTCCGGATCGTCCGATTTTCTCGGCGTGTCCACCAGCCATCGGGCGACGGCGGCACCACCGCGGCGTTCCTCGGCGGCGAGGGCGCCGGCCCCCTCCCGGCCGCAGGGGCCCGCCGCGGGCCCGCGCTGGCCCTGCGCGGCCACCGCGCCGGCCGACCGGGCCGGGCCGGGGCAGCGCACCATCACGGCCTGGTGGAGGGATTCCTGGGCCGGCAGGTCGGACAGGTCCAGGACGCCGAAGGGATCCTCGATGCAGGAGCGGCGGCTGCCCCAGTCGCGCAGCCGCTCGGTGATGAGCCGCCGTACCGTCTCGGGCTGGCCGGGGCGCCGGGTGACCAGCACCCGGTCGCTCGCGCGGCCGTCCGCGCCGGAGCGCAGCGCGAGCCAGCCCTCGCCGTGTTCGGTCTGCCAGCCGTGGAGCTCGGCGCGCGAGGACCACTGGGCGACCGCGTTGCCGACGGCCAGGAGCAGGGGTGCGTGCTCGTCCATGGCGGTGCACCCTAGCGAGAGCGCCCCGGGCGGCTACCGGCAGGGCCGGGTTTACCTGCCGCTTCGATGGCGCGTGCACGGCAGGTCGACGGGCGCGGCGCCAGCCGTGGGAGGTGACCGGTATCTGACCCGACGCATGTTTCCGGCCATTTTTGGCAGGGGCTCCGACATGGCTCAACGGCACCTCACGCCCCGACAGACCCAAAGGTCATGCACGGAGCGTGGTACTCCGCATGGCGAGGAAGCTCGGGATATGCAGGATTCGTCCGGCGCGCACTTCCGTCCGGCGGCTTCAGGTGACACGCTTCGTGGTCGTGGGAAACACGATGAGTTTCCTTGTCGACATAACGTCAGGAGAACCGCGTGGCACACGGAACTCGCCCAAGCCAGTAGATTCGATCTTGGGTACCGACCGGCCGTCCGAGCGACTGTTGCGTGCACGTTGGCGCGACGTCCAGCGCGGTACGCCTGTCATCGGAGGGGCTGTCAACCACGGCTCCCCCTCCTCGTACCCGTCGTTGGAGGACCTTCGCAAGTGGCCACCGGTGTTGGAGGGCGGACGTACGAGGGGGGCTTGACCGCCATGACGAGGGACATCAGGACGGATCCGGCCCGGGACCCCATCCGGGACACGGTCCGCAAGGCACCCCGCCCGGGCGGCGTGGCCGAACCCGGTCGCGCCCGAGACCTCTCTCCCAGACGTCGCCGCGAGACCGTGGCCGTGCTGCTCTTCGGCAACGGCCCGATCTTCGAGAGTTCCATCCCGATCTCGGTGTTCGGCATCGACCGCCGCGACGCCGGGGTGCCCCGCTACCGCCTGGTGGTGTGCGCCGGGGAGCAGGGGCCGCTGCGCACGACGGGCGGAGTGGAGCTCACCGCTCCGCATGGCCTGGAAGGGCTCGCCCGGGCGGGCACCGTCGTGGTGCCGGCCTGGCGCTCGCCCACCCACTCGCCGCCGGCCGAGGCGCTGGACGCACTGCGCAAGGCGCACGACGAGGGGGCGCGCATCGTCGGGCTGTGCACGGGCGCCTTCGTGCTCGCCGCCGCCGGACTGCTGGACGGCCGGCCGGCGACGACGCACTGGATGTACGCGCCCACGCTCGCCAAGCGCTTCCCGAAGGTGCGGGTGGATCCGCGCGAGCTGTTCATCGACGACGGATCGGTGCTGACCAGCGCCGGCACGGCGGCCGGCATCGACCTGTGCCTGCACCTGGTGCGCAGCGACCACGGCTCGGAGGTGGCCAACTCGCTGGCGCGGCGCCTGGTGGTGCCGGCCCAGCGCGACGGCGGACAGGCGCAGTACATCGACAGGTCATTACCGGAGGAGATCGGCAACGACCCGCTGGCCGAGGTGATCACCTGGGCGCTGGACCACATCTCCGAACAGTTCGACGTGGAGGTGCTGGCCGCGCGCGCCTACATGAGCCGCCGGACCTTCGACCGACGGTTCCGGACGCTGACCGGCAGCGCCCCGCTGCAGTGGCTGATCACCCAGCGGGTGATGCAGGCCCAACGGCTGCTGGAGAGCACCGAGGCGACGGTCGACGAGATCGCGCAGCTGTGCGGCTTCCGCTCGCCGGTGGCGCTGCGTGGGCACTTCCGGCGGCAGCTCGGGGTCTCCCCCGCCGCCTACCGGACGGCCTTCCGGGCCCGCCAGGCGATGGGCCCGGCCACCGGCACGCCGGGTACCGGCCACGGCACCGGGGCCACGCTGAACGGCTCCGGTTCGGTCGGCGCGGCTGCCGCCGCTCCGGGCGGTCTGAACGGCGCCGGTTCGGGCGTCCACGGGCACCCGGGGCACGGCTCCCAGGGGCTCCAGGGCGTCCAGGGCGAACGGGTGGGGCGCTCCGGCGGCCCGAGCGGGATTCCCGCGCCCCGCGACACCTCGCCGGAGGGCCCGGAGGAGCGTCCCGGGGACCGCAACCGCAGCCGCTCGCCCAGCAGGTCCTGAGCGGGCCTGATCGACGGGGCATCCCGCTTGGGGGCGTGCCCGCCCCGGTGCCGGCCCGGACCGGCGCCGGGGCGGGCACGCGCCGCCTGCTTGGCCTTCGCCGGGCGCTCCGCCGGGCCGCCCCTGCCGCCGTACCGCTGCCTTCAACTCTGCAGTTTTCAACCAAATACCCCTAGAGGGTCCAAGGGGGACCCCCTGTTCTCAGGATCCCACGAGTGGATCACCGCGCGCAGCCCTCTTTTCGCGGCCTGTGGATAACTCCGCCCGTGGATGACTCCGCCGGTGGACGACTCCGCCGTGGGACAACTGGAACCGGGGAAGCCCTGGAACCAGGGAAGCCCGGAACGCGGGGAAGCCCTGGAACCAGGGAAGCCCGGAACGCGGGAACACCCGGAGAGCGGGAACACCCGGAACGCGGGGACACCCGCGCGGAAGCCGCCCCGGGGCCGCCGGGCCGGGCGTCCTGGAGTACGGGCGGTCGCCGATCACGGCGCGGCCGTTAGGCTGGGTGGCCATGAACGACCGCATGGTCTGGATCGACTGCGAGATGACCGGGCTCGACCTGGAGGCCGACGCCCTGGTGGAGGTGGCCGCCCTGGTCACCGACTCCGAGCTGAACGTGCTGGGCGAGGGGGTGGACATCGTCATCCGCCCGCCGGCGGAGGCGGTGGCCGCCATGCCGGAGGTGGTGCGGCGGATGCACACGGCCTCCGGCCTCCTGGAGGAGCTGGACACCGGGGTGACGCTCGCCGAGGCGGAACGGCGGGTCCTGGCCTACGTACGCGAGCACGTGCCCGACGCCGGCCGTGCGCCGCTGTGCGGCAACTCCGTCGGCACCGACCGCGGTTTCCTGGCCCGGGACATGCCGGAGCTGGTCGGGCACCTGCACTACCGGATCGTGGACGTCTCCTCGGTCAAGGAGCTGGCCCGCCGCTGGTACCCGAAGGCCTACTACAACAGCCCGGAGAAGCGCGGCAACCATCGGGCCCTGGCCGACATCCGGGAGTCCATCGCCGAGCTGCGCTACTACCGGGAGGCCGTGTTCGTGCCGCCGCCCGGCCCGACCGCCGAGGCCTGCCGCCGGATCGCCGCCGCGAACGCGCCCGAGGCCGACGCCACGACGTCCTGACGTCCCAAGGCGTCCAGCCGGCCGCTCCCCGAGTGGCTGAGGCGACGGGCCACCGCCCGCCGCCTCAGCCTCACACCCGCCGCCCGCCGCCCGCCACCCAAGCCCTGACGCCGCCGCGACCCCGCGGACGACGCCCCCGCGCACGGCGCGGCCAACGCCCGCCCGCCCGGCCGGCCGGTCAGTCCCAGCGCACCGGCAGGTGCCGCAGCCCGCGGAAGACCAGGCTCTGGTCCCGTTCGACGATGCCGTCCTCGTCCAGCCGCAGTCCGGGCAGCCGGGCGGCCAGCCGCCCGAACGCGATCTCCCCCTCCGCCCTGGCCAGGGCCATGCCCAGGCAGGTGTGGATGCCGTGGCCGAAGGCCAGCGGGTGGGAGTCGTCGCGGCGCAGGTCGAGCCGGTCCGGGTCGGGGAACGCCTCCGGGTCCCGGTTCGCGGCCCCCAACATCACCACCACGGACTGCCCGGCCCGGATCTGCCGGCCGCCGATCTCCACGTCCGCCACGGCCAGCCGGTCGGTGCGCTGCACCGGCGAGTCGTAGCGCAGCAGCTCCTGCACCGCGGACGGCACGACCGACGGGTCCCCGCACAGCAGCCGCCACTGCTCCGGGTGCCGGAGCAGCGCCAGCACGCCGTTGCCCAGCAGATGGGTGGTGGTGAGGTGTCCGGCGGCGAGCACCAGCACCAGGTTGGC
Organism: Allostreptomyces psammosilenae; assembly: GCF_013407765.1. GTDB lineage: Bacteria > Actinomycetota > Actinomycetes > Streptomycetales > Streptomycetaceae > Allostreptomyces > Allostreptomyces psammosilenae. The sequence continues at coordinate 956,256 of NZ_JACBZD010000002.1, read as the reverse complement.
CAGCAGTTCCTCCCGGCTGAGCTGGTCGCCGTGCTCCTCCACCGTCGCGAGCTGGCTGATCAGGTCCTCGCGCGGGGCCCGGCGGCGGATCTCCACCAGGTCGGAGAGGTACTCGACGAACTCGCCGAGGTCGGTCATGGCGCCGAAGAAGGCCGCCTCGTCCATGCCCTCGTCGTCCAGCAGCCGGCCGAAGGAGCCGGACCACGCGCGCAGCTGCCCGCGGTCCTGCCGGGGCACGCCCAGCATCTCCGCGATGACGTCGACCGGCAGCGTCAGGGCGAGGTCGTCGACGACGTCCATCCGGCCGCGCTCCAGCGCGCGGTCCAGCAGGTCGTCGACCAGGGAGGTGATGGCCGGGCGGAGCCCTTCGACCATGCGCGGGGTGAACGCCTTGGAGATCAGTCGCCGCAGGCGGGTGTGGTCCGGAGGGTCGAGGAAGAGGAGCTGACGGGCGAACAGCGCCATCGCCGTGGGCACGCCCGGCGGCAACTCGTCGCCGCTCGACATCCGGGCCGCCGACAGGGCGGGGGAACGCAGGGCGGTCATGACGTCCTGGTGCCGGGTCAGCACCCACTGCCATCGCACGGAGTCCCACAGCACCGGGGCCCGCTCCCGCAGGGTCCGGTAGAAGGGGTAGGGGTCGTGCCTGACCACGGGCTCGCGCAGGGTCTCGATGGTGAGGGGGGAAGCGTCGGGGACGGTCACGTGGGGTGATCCTCCGCTCGGATCGGTCGGTACGTGTTCCGGCGAGGACACCGCGGCCCCCGGTCGTCCGCCGGACCTCTCCCACCTGACGTTACGTCATCGACCTTGCCGGGCGGCCACGGCGCCTCCGGCGGATGGACGGCTGTTGCGGCCACCCCGCATACTCGGTATACATACTGAGTATGTCTATCAAGTACGGGCTGCTGGCGCTCCTCGAAGGCGGCCCGCGGTACGGCTACCAGCTGCGGGCCGAGTTCGAGTCCCGCACCGGTGGCACCTGGCCGTTGAACATCGGGCAGGTCTACACCACCCTGGCCCGGGCGGAACGTGACGGCCTAGTGGAGAACGTCGGCACCGAGGACGGCAACCAGGTCTACTACGCGATCACCGCGAAGGGACGCGAGGAACTGCGGGTGTGGTTCGCCTCGCCGGTGGACCGCGCCGGTCCGCCCCGCAACGAGCTCGCGATCAAGCTGGCGATGGCGGTGGGCAGCCCGGGCGTGGACGTCTCCCAGGTCATCCAGACCCAGCGGCACCACACCATCCGGGCGCTGCAGGACCTCACCCGGCTCAAGGCCCAGCGGCTGGCCGCCCCACCGCGGGCGACCGACCGGGACGACGTCGCCTGGACGCTCGTCCTGGAGCAGCTGATCTACCAGACCGAGGCGGAGGTCCGCTGGCTGGACCACTGCGAGACCCAGCTCGGACGGATCGCCCGCTCCGTCCCCGCCTCACCGGCGCCGGCGACGGCTCCGGACACGCCGGCCGGCGGAACACCGCGGCCGGACCAGGGCGGGCCCGAGGAGGGCGAACGGGACGACGGCGCGCCCCCGCTGGCGGCCGCGCACGGCCCGGAGCGCCGCCGCGGTCGCCGACGTCACTGACCCAGCGGCGGTGATCGCGGGCGGGTCACGCCCGGGGCGGGGAGGGGACGTCCCGGCGTGACCCGGCCCCGCCGTCCGGCGCGCCCCACGTCGGCGTAGGACCCACCGCCGGGCGCGCCGCCCGGCCACCGGCGCGCCGCCCAGCCACCGGCCCCGGGCGCGCCGCCCCACGCCCGGCCCGCCCGCTCCACGCCGGCCCGCCCCCCGCGGCACGCCCGGGCCAGGAGCCGTCCCGGCCGCTCCCACCCGCTCGGATCCAGCCGCCGCCCCGCGCGGCGGCCACACCGCCCGCCGACGTCCGGCGGGCCCACCACTTCCACGGCGCCGCGCCGGCTCCCCAACCCGGCCCGGCCGCCCGCACCCGTGACAGGGGGAACCATGCCCAAACCGCCCGACCCGACCGGTGCCGCCGGCCCCGTCGACACCACCACCGCCGTGCTCCGCATGGAGGCGGTCAGCCGCGTGCACGGCAGCGGCGAGACCGCCGTGCACGCGCTGCGCGAGGTCGACCTGGCGGTCTTCCCCGGCGAACTGGTGGCCGTGATGGGCCCCAGCGGCTCCGGGAAGTCCACCCTGCTGACCATCGCCGGCGGTCTGGACACCGCCACCTCCGGCCGCGTCCACGTGGCCGGCCGCGAGCTGGGAGCGCTCAACCGCAGGCAGCTCGCCGAGGTTCGGCGGCGGAGCCTCGGCTACGTCTTCCAGGACTTCAACCTGATACCGGCGCTCACCGCCGCCGAGAACGTCGCGATGCCGCGTGAGCTGGACGGCGTGCCGGCGCGCAAGGCCCGCGTCGAGGCGCTGGCCGCCCTGGAGGAGATCGGCATCCGCGACCTCGCGGACCGCTTCCCGGACGAGATGTCCGGCGGCCAGCAGCAGCGGGTGGCGATCGCCCGCGCGCTGATCGGCGACCGTGGCCTCGTCCTCGCCGACGAGCCCACCGGCGCGCTGGACACCGAGACCGGCGAGTCGGTGCTGGCCCTGCTGCGCACCCGGTGCGACGCCGGCGCGGCCGGCGTGCTGGTCACCCACGAGCCCCGGCACGCCGCCTGGGCCGACCGGGTGGTGTTCCTGCGCGACGGCCGGCTGGTCGACGAGACCACCCGCAGCACCGCCGAGTCGCTGCTGCGCACCGTCCCGGCCGGATCGGACCCCACGGGCAGCGGCCCGGGCACGGACGGGGGTCGGTGGTGAGGCCCAGCGCCTGGCGGCTCGCGCTGCGCATCGCCCGGCGCGACGCCTGGCGGGCCAAGGGCCGCAGCGCCCTGATCCTCGCCATGCTCGCCCTGCCGGTCGCCGGAGTCGCGGCCGCCGACATCTCCTACCGCACCCAGCAGCTGACGCCCGCCCAGGAGCTGCGGGCCACCATCGGCGAGGCCGACGCGGTGTACGACTCCGCCCAGGTGGTGATGGGCGTCTCGGGGCCGGTGATGCAGACCCCGCTGGCCGACAGCTACTCGGGTCCCTACGAGGGCGCGCCGCCGGAGGGCTGGCGGCAGGCGCCGATCGAGCAGGTGGTTCCCGCCGGCTCCCTGGTGACCGAGGTGCGCGAGGGCTACGACGTCAGCATCCGCACGGAGCACGGCATCGACACCGTGGCGGTCCGGGAGGCGGACCTGGCGCAGCCGGTGGCCCGGAGCACCCAGGAACTGCTGGACGGCCGCTACCCGGAGCAGCCCACCGAGGCCGCCGCCAGCTCGCAGTTCCTGGAGGACTACGGGCTGGACGTCGGCGACACCACGGTGGTCGCGGAGCTGGACGACCGCGAGGTGCGCATCGTCGGCACCTACGAGAAGCCACGCGACCTGAACAGCGTGGAACTGCTCTTCACCCGCGGCTCGGTCATGGACGACCTGGCCGCGGCAGCCGCGGAGGATCCGCGGAGAGCCTCCTCCCCGGTGACCACCATGTGGCTGGTGGACGCCCCGGACGGCGGCGTGGACTGGGAGAGCGTGCTCACCGCGAACGAGGGCGGCTACGTCGTCCGCTCGGTGCAGGTCTTCACCTCCCCGCCGCCGGACTCCGAGGTTCCGTACTACCGCGAGTACGACGCCTGGGAGGGCGGTCCCGGCTTCTCCGCCGAGACGGTGCTGCTGGCCTCCACCGTCGCGGGCATGGCGCTGCTGCAGATCGTGCTGCTGTCCGGGCCGGCCTTCGCGGTCGGCGCCCGGCGCTCGCAACGGATGCTCGGGCTGTTCGGTGCCGCCGGCGCCGACCGTTCGCACACCCGCGCGGTGGTGCTGGGCGGCGGCATCGTGCTCGGCGTGGTGGGCGCGGTCGGCGGCCTGTTGCTGGGCGCGCTGCTGTCGGTGGTCACCCGGCCGTGGCTGGAAGAGGCGGGCGGGGCCCGGTTCGGCCCGTGGGAGTTCCGGCCGCTGGAGCTGCTGGCGATCGCCGCCGTCGGCCTGGTCACCGGCGTCCTCGCGGCGCTGGTGCCGGCCGTCCTGACCGCCCGCCAGGACGTCATGCAGGCGCTGCGCGGACGCGTCGGGGTGCGCCGCGGCTCGCGCCGACTGCCCGTCATCGGCGCCGTGGCGGTGGCCGCCGGAACGGCGCTGGCGCTGGGCGGCACGGCGGCCGGCCAGGGCGAGGTCGCCCTGCTGCTCGGCTCCGCGATCGCGGAGCTGGGGCTGATCGCGATCGTCCCGGCGGTCATCGGGGCGCTGGGTCGCCTCGGCCGTCGGCTGCCGCTCTCGCCGCGCCTGGCGCTGCGCGACGCCGTCCGCAACCGGCCCCGGACCACGCCCGCCGTGGCCGCGGTGATGGCGGCGGTGGCCGGCAGCGTGGCCCTGGCCGTCTACACGGTCAGCGACGAGGCGTACCAGGAGCAGGAGTACACCCCGGCGCTGCGCGACGGCATGGTGCTCGGCGGTGCCACGTACGACGAGGAGGCGCTGGCCGCCACGCGGGCCGCCGTGGAGCGCGCCATGCCGGTGACCGACCGGGCGCTGCTGCTGCGCCCCGTGGCGACCACGGAGGGCGGCGAGTGGGAGATGGACTCCTGGGTCGACGTCCAGCTCCCGGAGGAGAACCACTGTCCGTTCTACTCGGAGAGCGTGCCGGATCCCGAGCAGCTCAGCGAGGCGGAGCTGGCGGAACTGCGCGCCGACCCGCGCTGCGCGGAGGAGAGCACTCTGTACGGGGGCTCGACCTACAGCTTCGCCGGGGGCGGTGCCCTGGTGGCCGTCGATCCGGCGGAGCTGGCGGTTGTGCTCGGTCGCGACGACCAGGACGCGCGCGCCGCGCTGGAGGCGGGCAAGGCCGTGGTGCTGGACGAGCTGCTGCTGACGGCCGAGAGCACGGTGGAGATCGTGGTCAACACCCCGGAGGACTGGGAGCGCTACGAGACCGACCCGGAGTGGTCCCCGGAGCCCCGGACGCTGGATGCCGTGCCCGTGGATGCCTCACAGGTGATCAACGGCGCCCGGGTGCTGATCGCCCCGGAGACCGCGGCGAGCGTCGGGCTCACCGCTTTTCCGGACGTCTACGTGTGGCAGACCGAGCGGATGCCCACCGACGAGGAGGAGCAGGCCGCCATGGGGCTGCTCGATCAGAGCACCGCGGAGAACTCCTCGACCATCGCGGTGGAGCGGGGCTTCGAGCCGGACAACGGCGTGACGCTGCTGCTGCTGACCGCGTTCGCCGGCGTGGTGACGGTGGGCGCGGCCGGCATCGCCACCGGCCTGGCCTCGGCGGACTCCCAGCGCGACCTGGCCACGCTGGCGGCGGTGGGGGCCCGGCCGCGGGTGCGGCGGGCGCTGTCCGGCTTCCAGTGCGGGCTGATCGCGCTGATCGGCGCGGTGCTGGGTGCGGGCGCGGGGCTGGTGCCCGGCGTGGGCGTGATCTGGGCGCGGGAGTACACGGCCAACAACTCCTATCCCACGCTCTTCCCGGACAACTACCCGGTCGAGGTGCCGTGGTGGCACCTCGCCGCGGTGGTGACGGCGGTGCCGCTGCTGGCGCTGGTGCTCGCCGCGGTGTTCACCCGCTCCCGGCTGGCCGCCCGGCAGCGCACCGACTGACCGGAACGCCGCGCGGGCCCCGGCCCCGTCGCATCACCGACCGGGGCCGGGGCCCGGGGCCGGGGCCGGGACCCAGGGCCGGGCCCCGGGCCTGCCGGCCGCTCCGTTCGGCCGTCGGGGGCACCGCCGGAAAAGGGTGTGTGCGAGCACCCCCGCGGAGCCGGTATGCTTCTTCTCGGCCGGTGCGGAACAGCGCCGGACATGGTGGGTGTAGCTCAGCTGGTAGAGCACCTGGTTGTGGTCCAGGTGGCCGCGGGTTCGAGTCCCGTCACTCACCCCATCAGGAAGCCCCTGGGGCGCGGAAACGCGGCCCAGGGGCTTCCGTCATTCCGGGGCCGGCCGGCCACCGGGACACGGGCACTGGGACACGCCCACCGGGACACGGACACCGGTACGGGGCCGGTGGTCAGCGCGCGAGCAGGGCGCGGATCTCGGCGGTGACCAGGGCCGGGTCCTCCTCGGCCATGAAGTGGCCGCAGCCGACGGTGCGGTGGCGGAGGTCGGGAGCCCATCGGCGCCACAGCTCCTCGGCGTCGTAGCCGAGCGCCGCGCCCCAGTCCTGCTGGAGGACGGTGACCGGCATGGTGAGCCGGTTGCCGGCCTCCCGGTCGGCGGTGTCGTGCTCGACGTCGATGCCGGCGGTGGCGCGGTAGTCGGCGACGATCGAGGGCACCGCGGCGGCGCTCGCCTCCAGGTAGGCGGCGCGCACCGGGGCGGGCAGGGCGCCGGGGTCGCGGGTCCACACGTCGAGGAAGTGGCCGAAGAAGTCGTCGGCGGCCCCGGCGATCAGGCGCTCGGGCAGGCCGGGGGGCTGGGCCATCAGGTAGAGGTGGAAGCCGACGGCGGCGGAGGTCCCGCGCAGGGACTCCCACATCTCCAGGGTCGGGAGGATGTCCAGCAGGGCGACCCGGCTGACGGCCCGGGGGTGGTCGAGGCCGGCGCGGAAGGCGACCAGGGCGCCCCGGTCGTGGCCGGCCAGGGCGAAGCTGTCGTGGCCCAGGGCCCGCGCCAGGGCGACCACGTCGGCGGCCATGGTCCGTTTGGAGTAGACCTCGGGGCCCGTGGCCTCGGGCTTGTCACTGGCCCCGTAGCCGCGCAGGTCGGGGCAGATCACGGTGTGGTCGGCGGCGAGGTCGGCGGCGACGTGCCGCCACATCAGGTGGGTCTGCGGGAAGCCGTGCAGCAGGACGACGGGGGTTCCGGTGCCGCCGACGGCGGCGTGCAGGGCGACGTCGTCGGCGACCCGGACCCGCTGTTCGGTGAAGCCGGAGATGCGCGGGGTGGTCATGCGGATTCCTTCTCTCGTGGCAGGCTGGGCGGCGGGACCCGGCCGGCGGGCGCGGTCGGCGCGGCTGGCGTGGGGCCCGCCCGGGGCCGTGCCTCAAGCCTGCGGGCGGCGGATCAGCAACCGATGAGCACGCGGCGCGCCCTCGCGTCGGCTGCGGGAAGGCCGAGGGGCGATGCGGGTGGAGTTCGGGGTGCTGGGGCCGGTGTCGGCCTGGGACGCCGCCGGCGGCGAACTGCGACTGGGCGGCCCGCGGCACCGGGAGGTGCTGGCCCGGCTGCTGGCGGCGCGGCGCCGCACGGTGACCGTGTCGCGCCTGGTGGCGGACCTGTGGGAGGACCCGCCGGCCGGCGCGGTGGGGGCGGTGCGCACCTTCGTGGCGGCGCTGCGCCGGGCGCTGGAGCCGGATCGGCCGCCCCGTTCGCCGTCGCGGCTGCTGGTGACCGTCGGGCCGGGGTACCAGCTGCGGGCGGACGCGGACGCGGTGGACGCCTGGCGGTTCGAGGAGGCGGTGGCCCGCGCCGGCACGCTGCCGCCGGCCGAGGCGGCGCCGGCGCTGGCGGCGGCCCTGGGGCTGTGGCGGGGCCCCGCGTACGCGGACTTCGCCGAGGCGGAGTGGGCGCGCGGGGAGCGGGCCCGGCTGACGGCGCTGCGGCTGCACGCGGTGGAGCAGCGGGCGGAGGCCCTGCTGGCGTCCGGCGCGGCCCGGGAGGCGGTGCCGGACCTGGACGAGCACGTCGCCGCGCATCCGTGGCGGGAGGACGGCTGGCGGCTGCTGGCGACCGCGCTGTACCGGTCGGGGCGGCAGGGTGAGGCGCTCACCGTGCTGCGGCGGGCCCGGCGGGTGCTGGCCGAGCGGTTGGGCGCGGAGCCCGGGCCCGCCCTGGCCCGGCTGGAGCAGGACGTGCTGCGCGGATCCGGGCGGGTGGACCCGGTGCCGGACGGGGCGGGCGGGGTGTGGAGCCGGGCGGCGGCGGCGTACGACAGCGCGGTGCCGGTGCGGTCGCCGGCCCGCCTGGAGGCGACGGTGGGGCTGCTGCGCGAGCTGGCGGTGACCGGCGCGGGCGGCTTGGGGGCGGCGCGCGCGCACCGCGCCGCCGCGGTGGCTGCGGCGGAGGCGACGGGTGACGTGGAGCTGACGGCGCGGGTCATCGGGGTGTATGACGTGCCGGCGGTGTGGACCCGGGTGGACGACGTCGACGAGGCACGCACGATCGTCCACGCTGCCGCGCGGACGCTGGCCCGGCTGCCCGACGACGCCCCGCCGGCGGTGCGGGCCCGGCTGCTGGCGGCCGTCGCCGTGGAGTCGCGCGGCGACGCCACGGCCGAGGGGCCCGTGCCGCCGGCGGTGCGGGCGCCGGGCGCGGAGCCGTGGCGGGAGCGGGCCGCGCGGGCCGCCGAGGAGGCGGAGCGGATCGCCCGGCGGCTGAGCGACGCGTCGCTGCTGGCGTTCGCCCTGAACGGGGCGTTCATGCAGGCGTTCGGCAGGTGCGGGCTGGCTCCGCGCCGGGAGGCGATCGGCGCCGAGCTGGTCGCCCTGGCGCGGGAGCACGGCCTGGTCGGCTACGAGGTGCTGGGGCGGCTGGTTCGGCTCCAGGCGCTCTGCGCGCTGGGCGACTTCCCGGCGGCGGATCCGGAGGCCGAGGCCGTGGCGCACCTCGCGGAGCGGCGCGGGCGACCGCTGGCCGGGGTCTTCGTCACCTGGTACGAGGCGCTGCGTGCGACGGTGGCGTCCGACGACGGCGGCGGCGTGGGCGGCGGTACGGGCGGCGGCGCGGGCGGCGGCGCGGGGGGCACGGACGGGTACGCGCGGGCGGTGGCGGTGCTGGAGGGGTGCGGGATGCCCGGGCTGGTGGCGGGCCTGCCGGCGCTGGTCCGGCTGGCTCCCGTCGTGCGGGAGGGGCGGCTGCCCGCGCCGGGCGAGCTCGGGGCGCTGGACTGGGGCCCGTACGCGCCCTGGGCGCGGCCGTTCCTGCTGGCGGGCGAGGAGCGGTGGCAGGAGGCCCGGGCCGCGCTGCGGGCGGTTCCCCGGCCGCCGCACGACCTGCTCCAGGAGGCCATGTGGTGCCTGCTGGGCCGGGCCGCCGTCGCCGTCGGCGACCGGCGCATGGTGGAGCGGGCCGTTGCGGCGCTCCGCCCGGCGGCGGGCGAGCTGGCGGGGGCGGGCAGCGGGCTGCTCACCTTCGGGCCGGTCGCCGGACACCTGGACGCCTTCGCCCGCCACCTCGAGGGCCGGTGAGGGCCTGCGGGGTGGTGGGGCGGGCGGGCCGGGGCGCGTCGGGCGGGGGCGGTGGGGGTAGCCGCGTGCGGTGAGGCGACCGGGGGCAGTGAGGCGGCCGGGGAGTGGTGAGGCGGCCGGGGACAATGAGACGGCCGGGGGTGGGGCGGCCGGAGACAGTGAGACGGCCGGAGGTTGGTGAGACGGCCAGGGGTTGGTGAGACGGCCGGGGGTTGATGAGACGGCCCGCTGCCCCGTCGCCCGGCGCCGCTGCCCGATCCGGACATCCTGCGTTCGGTGTCGGCCGGCGACCACCGTCCGGCCCGTATCACGCCAGGAACATGCCAGTCATGTTCATACAAAACACCCATGTGTCTGGGGGGACCCCCTGTTTCAGGATCCCATGGTTTGATCACGCAGCGCAGCCCCCACGTACGGGTTGTGGATAACTCGGCCTCTGCCCGGAAGGTCCCCGCCGTCTCGCCGCCCGGCCGGGCGGCTCAGCAGCACCAGCCGGCTCCGTAGGGCAGTTCCGTAGGGCAGTTCCGTAAGGCAGTTCCGCAGGACAGTTCCGTAGGCCTCCGCAGGGCCGGCCGGCCCCGCCGCCGGAGCACCCGTCCCGCTGCCGGAGCGCCCGGCCCACCCGCCCGAGCGCCGAGGCGGCCCCGCCCCCGCCGGCCCCCGCTGCCCCGCCGAGCGGGCCGTCCCGCGCCGGCCGGCCCGCCCCGACGGGGCGAGCCGGCGGGGCGAGCCGGCGGGGCGAGCCGGCGGGGCAGGACGGTGAGGAAGCGGCGGCGGCCGACGGGACGGCGGGGTGGCCGGGGGCGCCGCCCTCAGTCCTGCTCGCGGAGCGCGGAGACCTGGCGGGAGCCGCCGGCGGCCGAGGCCGGCTCACCGGCGGTCCCCGCCGGCTCGTCCGGCGTCCCGGTCGCCTCCTCCACGGCCACCGCCCGCCCGGCCGTCCGGGCATGGGCGTCAGGAGCCCTCGGGGTCTCCCCGGCCTCCGACGGGGCCTCCAGGGCCTCCGGGGCCTCCGGAACCTCAGGGGCGTCGGGCAGGAAGCGGCGCGGGAGGACGCGGGCCAGCGGGCCTGGGCGGGCTGCCGCCAGCGGGCCGATCATGGCGAGCAGCAGCACGTAGCCGGCGATGAAGGCGGTCAGCCGCGCGTCCAGGCCGGCCGCGGCCGCCAGGGTTCCCAGCACCAGGGCGAACTCGCCCCGGGAGAGCACCGCGAGGGTGACGTTGGCCGTCTTGGCCCGGTCGTACCCGTAGAGCGCGCCGGCGCACACCCCCGCGACGCCGACCGAGACGAAGGTCACCGCGACCGCCACCAGCACCTGCGGCATCACGGTGAGGACGTCGCCCGGGTCGATGGAGACGCCGAAGGCGAAGAAGAAGATCGCCGCGAAGGCGTCCCGCAGGGGGTGCACCAGCTCGCGGATGCGCGGGCCTGAGGTGGTGGCGCCGAGGATCATGCCGACCATGAAGGCGCCGATGGCGTCGGAGACGCCGAGTTCCTCGGCGATGCCGGAGACCAGGACGGCCAGGCCCAGGAAGGTGACGACCAGCAGTTCGCTGTCCCGCACGGCGACCAGCCGCTCGGCGATCCGGGTGCCCCAGCGGGCGGCGGCGGCCAGCGCCAGCAGGAAGGCGAACGCCGTGGCGAAGTCGAGCGCCGCCCCGGCCAGGCTGTCCGCAGAGCCCAGCACCGGCGACAGGGCCGCCAGGTAGAGGGCCAGGAAGATGTCCTCGATCACGATGATGCCGAGGACCAGGCGGGTCTCCGGGTTGCCGATCCGGCCGAGGTCGACCAGCAGCTTGGTGACGATGGCCGACGAGGAGATGCCGATGACGCCGGCGAGCACCAGCGCCTCGCGGGTGCCCCAGCCGACGGCGAAGCCGAAGGCCAGGCCGGCGCCGATGTTCAACGCCAGGTAGATGCCGCCGGCGGCGATCATGCGTCCGCCGCCGCGCTTGAGGTCGTCGAAGTGGAACTCCAGCCCCAGGTAGAACAGCAGCAGCACCAGGCCGAGGGCGGAGAGCATCTCCAGCGAGTGCGGGTCCTCGACGAGCGCGTACCCGGGGGTGTGCGGGCCGAGCAGGATGCCGGCCATCATGAACAGCGGGATGGTGGGCAGGCCGATCCGGCCGCCGAGGCGGGCCAGCAGTCCGGCGGCGAGGAAGGCGCCGCCCATCGCGATCAGGTTGTCGGCGTGCGTCATGCGGCGGTCCTCCTCGTCCGGTGGGCGGGGCGCGCGGCGCGACAGGCGGCGCCGGTCGGGCACGTGGCGTGGGACGGGCGCATGGCGCCGGGCGGGCACGTGCGGCGGCCCGGCGGCGAGAGGTCGGTGTGGTCGGCGAGGCCGGTGTGGTTGACGAGGCCGGCTCGCCGGACGGGATTGCGGGGGTGGATCACGCGGGTCTCCTGGGGCGTCGGCGTCCACGCCGGCCACCGGGCGGCGTCGGGCCGCGCCGGACCGTCCCGCGGCCGTCGGAGGGGACGGCGAGGGCGCCCGTCGTGGCGGTCACGGCGGGCGGGGGGCGCGGGGGCGCGGCGGGAGCCGGGGTGGCGGGCGGACTGACGGCGGACGGACGGCGGGGCCCGGCCGACGGGCGTGCGGCATCGCCGTGCCACCGTCCGGCACGCGCGCGGGGGCGCGGGCCGGGGGGAGGTGGGACGGGTCGCCGCGGGTCAGCCGGGGACGCCGGGCGGAGGCGCGCGGGGGGTTGCGGTGCCGGGCCGGTGGGCGACCGGCGGGTCGGCCGGTGGGACGGCCGGGGCCGGCGCGGCGGCCGGCGGGGGCGGCAGCGGGGCGGGCTGGGGCGGCGCGGCCTCCGGGTCGTCCGGTGGGGCGGCGCCGCCGGAGTCGGTGGCGCCCGCGGCGGTGCCGGTGGTGGCCGCCGTCGGCTGCTCCCAGGTCGCGGGGGCGCCCGCGCGGGAGGTGGCGGCGGTGGCACGGGCTCCGGCGCCGCCGGTGCCGCGGGCCACCAGCAGGGCGGGCCGGTCCCACAGCTCTGGCCGCAGCAGCTGCTCGGCGGCGGAGTCCAGCCGCGACGGGCTGGACTCCGGGGCGACGGGCGCCTGGCGCGCGGGCGCGACGGGCGCCTGGCGGGTGGGGGTGCCGGGGGCGGAGACCAGGCCGAGGGCGGCGACGATGACGGCCAGGACGGCCAGCAGCGGTGCCGACGACGGCGTCAGCGGACGGCTCGGAACGGGGAGGGGTGCCGGCTGCGTCCGCCGCACGCCACCACCTCCGTCATCGTCGTCCCGCGCTCCAGGCCCTCAGCTTCTTTACCTTTATATTACCTAACGACCGGCGGTTCGTCGGGTCAGCCGAAGGCGCCGGCGGGCGGCGCGGGCGAGGGCACCGCGACGTCGTCCCGCACCGGCGCGGCTCCGGCCGCGAAGTCCACCAGCGCCCGCCCGCTCTCCACCCGGCCCGGGAACGGGTCCCCGGCGGTCCGGCGCAGCAGGTCGGCGATCGGCAGCGGGGCCAGGGAGGCGACCAGCACCAGGTTGCCGAACCGGCGCCCGCGCAGCACGCCCGGATCCGCGATCAGCGCGACCTCCGGGAAGACCTCCCGCACCGTGGCCACCTGCGACCGGGCGAAGGCGAGCGGCGCGCCGTCCGCCACGTTGGCCGCGTACACGCCCGAGGGGCGCAGCACCCGCGCGACCTCGGTGACGAACTCCACGGAGGTCAGGTGCGCCGGGGTGCGGGCCCCGGAGAAGACGTCCGCCACCACGAGGTCGGAGAAGTCCGCCGGGGTCCGGGCGAGCACCTCCCGGGCGTCGCCCTGGCGCACCCGTATCCGCCAGCTGCGGTCCCAGGGCAGCCGCTCCCGCACCAGCGCCACCAGGGCGGCGTCGATCTCCACCACCTGCTGGCCGGAGCGCGGGCGGGTGGCGGCCAGGTAGCGGGGGAGCGTCAGCGCGCCGCCGCCGAGGTGGAGGGCGGCCAGCGGGGCGCCCGGCGGGGCCGCGAGGTCGACCACGTGGCCGAGCCGTCGGACGTACTCGAATTCGAGGTACGTCGGGTCGTCGAGGTCCACGTGGGACTGCGGGGTGCCGTCCAGCAGCAGCGTCACCCCGCCCGGCCGGTCGCGGTCCGGCCGCAGCTCGGCGGTGCCGGAGTCCACCGGGTGGCCGCCGGCCGGGCCGTCGCCGGACGGCTCTCCCGGCGCGCCCGGGGCTCCCGGCGGCGCGGCGGCCGAGCCGCCCGCGCGGCCGCCCGTCCGCCCGTCCCGTCGTCCGTTCCGCTGCCTGCCACGTGCCATCGGACCAGTATCCGGCACGTGCCCCGGCACGCTCCCGGGCCCCGGGGTGTACCCCTCAGGTCGCGTCCTGGGGCGGGGCAACCCTGTCTTAAGTAAGGGGTGGGCGTGGCCCCTGGTCCGATGCCCGGCCGTCCTCGCGCCACCTAGGTTCGAACAGGTGGATCGCGCCGGGCCGCCCCGGCCCGGCGCGACCGGAACGGAACCGAGGAGGACGGGCATGGGCGCTGCGGGTGGGCGGCGGGCGACGCACGGCGGGAGCGGCTGCTGATGGACGGCCTGCTGGCCCTGGTGGAGGGCGCGGTCACCACCCCGTGGATATACCTCGCGCTCTTCGCCCTGGCCGCGTTGGACAGCGTCGTTCCGGTGGCGCCGGGCGAGAGCCTGGTGGTCACGGCGGCCGTGTTCAGCGCCACCGGAGCCCCGGAGCCGCTGCTGGTCGTCGCCGCGGCGGCGCTCGGCGCGTTCGTCGGCGACCACGCCTCCTACCTGGTCGGCCGGAGCGCCAGCGGCAGCCTGGAGCGCTGGATGCGGCCGGGTACCCGCCAGGGTGCGGCGTTCGCCTGGGCGGGGCGGACCCTCCAGGGGCGCGGCGGGGTGATCCTGCTCGCGTCCCGGTACGTCCCCGGCGCGCGCACCGCCACGACGCTCACCATGGGCGCGACGGGCTACCCGCTCCAGCGGTTCACCGCCTTCGACGCGGGCGGCGCGCTGCTGTGGGGCGGCGGATGGACGCTGATCGGCTACCTCGGCGGCCAGGCCTTCGGCGACGACCCGCTGCTCGGCCTGGCCGCCGGGCTGGGCATGGCGGCGGCGATGACCGTGCTGGCCGAGGTGGCACGCCGGCTGTGGGGGCGCCGGGCGCGGCGCCGCGGGACGGCCGCCCCGGACGAGGCGGTGGACCCGGCCGGCTGACCGGCCGCCGACGTCCGGTCCGGCTCACCAGCCGTCCCGTTCACCAGCCGTCCCGTTCACCGGCCGTCCCGCTCATCGGCCGCCCGCCCCCTGGCCGACCGGCCCCGTTCACCGACCGGCCCCGCTCGCCGGCCGGCGGGCGGGGCCGGCGCCGTTCACTCCACCAGTCCGGCCTCGTAGGCGAGGATGGCCGCCTGGACCCGGTTGCGCACCTGGAGGCGGCTCAGGATCGCGCTGACGTACGCCTTCACCGTGCCCTCGACCAGGTGCAGCCGGCGGGCGATCTGGGCGTTGGAGAGCCCGGCGCCCAGCAGCGCCAGCACCTCGCTCTCCCGCGCGGTCAGCCCCTCCACGCGGGCGCGGGCCGCCGAGGCCCGGGACATCCGGTCGCCGCTCAGCTCGCGGATGACCCGCTGGGCGACCTCCGGGGAGAGGTAGGCGGCGCCGGCGGCCACCGCCCGCACCCCGGCGATCAGCTCGCGCGGGTCGCCGGCCTTGAGCAGGAAGCCGGAGGCGCCGCCGCCGAGCGCGCGGGCGATGTAGTCGTCCTCGGAGAAGGTGGTCAGCATCACCACCCCGGTCTCGGGCACCAGCCGGCGGATCTCCGCGCCCGCCGCCAGGCCGTCGAGCCGGGGCATCCGGATGTCCAGCAGCGCCACGTCCGGCCGGTGGCCGCGCGCCAGCTCGACGGCCTGCCGCCCGTCCGCCGCCTCGGCCACCACGGCGATGCCCGGGTCGGTGGACAGGATCGCCCGCACGCCGGCCCGGATCATCGCCTCGTCGTCGGCGAGCAGCACCCGGATCACCCCGTCGCCGCCTCCGGTCGTCCCGCCCGCCGTCCCGCCCGTCTCCGCCCCGAAGGCGGCGTCGTCGGCCGTCGTCCTCACCGCCCCGTCTCCCCACTTCCGAGCCCTGATCCGGGCCACGTCCCGGCCCCCGTCCCGGCCCCGGTCACGGCCGCGGGGGTCCACGCCCGATGGGCCCCGGGCCCCGTCGTGGCGACGCCCGCCGCCGACAGGAGGTCCTTGGCCACCAGGCGTCCGTCCGCGAAGCACAGCCGGTAGCCGAGGACGTCCTCGACGAAGGGAACCATGGCGTCGCGATAGTAGGAGCAGCGTGCCCCCGGCGACGCGGGCGGCCCGGCGCCGGCCGCCGGCGGCGCCGTCTGCAGCGGCGGCAGCAGGGCCCGCGCCTCCGCCTCGGTCATGCCGATCCGCAGCCGTGCGTAGTCGGCGGCGGACAGTGTGGAACCGGCGGCGGTGTGCGCGTGGTACGCGTAGACGGTGGCGCCCGTGCACACCGCCAGCAGCAGCGGCACCACGACCGCCGCCAGCAGCCGGTGCCGCACCGCGCGGCTGCCGCGGGCCAGCTGCCGGGCGGACTCGGAGACGCCCGGGGCGGCCTCCGGGTCGGCCTCCGGGTCGGCCGGGCCGGGCGTAGGCGCGGGGGCGGTGCCGCCGGGCGCCTCCCGTGCGCCGTCCCCGTCCGGCCCGGGCGGCACGGCGCCCGCGGCCGCGGGCAGGCGGGCGACGACCTCGAAGCCGCCGCCGGGGCGGGGCCCGGCGCGCAGGGTGCCGCCGGCCAGCCGCACCCGCTCGCCCAGCCCCACCAGCCCCAGGCCGCCGGAGGACAGCGGCAGGGCCCGGACGGTCGGCGAGGGCGCCGTGTTGGTGACGGTGACCACCAGCTCACCGGTCCGCCGCTCCAGGTGGACGGAGACGGCCGCGCCGGGGGCGTGCTTGGTGGCGTTGGTCAGCGACTCCTGCACCACCCGGTGCACGGCCAGGTCCACCATGGGCGCCGGGGACGGGCCGCGCCCGAACGCGTCGTCGATCCGCAGCTCCACCGCCAGGCCCCAGGCGCGGGCGCGCTCGACCAGCTCGGTGACGTCCTCGTGCACCGGCCGGGTGGGCGCGGCGGGCTCGGCGTCCTCGCGCAGCACCCCGATGATCTCCCGCAGCCGCTGGGTCGCCCGGCCGGCGCCGACGCGCAGTTCCCCGGCGACGGCGCGGTGCCGTTCGTCCAGGTCCGGCGTCATCTCCAGGGCCCCGGCGCGCAGCGCCAGCAGGCTGAGTTCGTGCCCGAGGGAGTCGTGCATGTCCTGGGCGATCCGGGAGCGCTCGCGCAGCCGTTCCCGGTCGGCGACGATCCGCTGCTCCCGCTCCAACTGCTCGGCGCGGGCCCAGCCGGCGGCCACCAGCGCCTGCTGGTGGCGCCGGTAGCGGCCCAGCAGCCAGGGCAGGACGCCGCAGAACACCACCACCATCAGCATGCTGTCGGTGCCGCCCGTCTCCCGGCCCAGGACGCCCATCAGCGTCGCGCCGACCACCGCGACGGCCACGGCGCCCGGCAGCGCGGGCGGCATCCGCTCGGTGCGCCGGCCCGCCCGGTAGGCGAAGACGGCGACCCCGAGCGCGAACGGGTCGAGCCCGGTCCCGAACGGGCCGCGGCCGGGGACGCCGGTGACCAGCCCGCAGGCCTCGGCGAACGCGGCGGCCAGGACGGCGGCCAGCGCGGCCAGCGGCCGGGCGCGGCTGACCACCACCGCGGCGACCAGCAGGGCGACCGCGGCGAACTGCTCGCCCGGCGCGGGCGGGGTTCCACCGGCCGGTCCGGAGGGCGGGGCGAGGGCGGAGACGGCGAGCGTCAGGCCCAGCAGGGTGTCGGTGGCCGTCTCCCGGCGGGAGCGGCGCGGGCGCGCCGGCGGGCTGCTCGGGAGGTTCACCCCCGGCACGCTACCGGCGCGGGACGCCGGCCGGTGCTGACGAAAGTAAGGGAACCCCCGCGCCGGGCCGGGGACCGCTGCGCCCCGCCCGGCCCGGCCCGGCCCGGCTTGGCCCCGCACTGCCCGGCTCGGCCCCGCACTGCGCGGCACCGCCCAGCACTGCGCGGCACCGCCCGGCCCGGCCGGGCCCCGGGGGAACCGTTCCGGTCAGCCGGTGGGGTAGCCGTCGCTGGAGGCGGTCAGGGTCAGGTCGGCGAGCTCCAGGGCCTCACGCAGCGCCGCGGGATCGGCCAGCGGTCGGTCCCGCCTCGGTGGGACGAGCCACAGCCCGCCCCGGCCGGCCGTGCCCACATGGCCGGACGTGCCCACCTGACCGGTCGGCCCCCCCGGGGAGGCGCCCGGTCCGCCGGCCCCACCCGCCCCGGCCGGACGGAGCCCGCCGGGGGCCTCCTCCGCCGGGGCGTCCGCCTCCGCGGGGCGGTGCGACGGGCGGGCCGCGCCGCGCCGGGGCGACACCCCGCCGCAGTCGCACCGTCCCGGCCGCTGCCAGGAGATCCGGACGAGCGGCAGGGTGGGCCGGGACGGGTGCGCGCACAGCCCCCACAGGAAGGTCGACATGTCACCCGCGGCGCAGCGGCCCCCGGCCCCCGCCGGCGCCTGGCCTCCACCGGTACCGGCTCCGGTGCCGTCCGGATGGCCGTGGCGGCAGGAGGCGCCCTCACGGGCCAAACGGCCGTCGAGCGCCCCGGCGGGAACCAGGAAGAGCAGCGCCGCCGCGCCGGGGTCGAACAGGACGGGGCCCTCCACACGGCGGCGCCGCAGGATGTCCAGGGTCTCCACGCCCCAGCGCAGCGGCAGGGCGAGGATGTCGCAGCTCCAGTCGACCGCGGCGAGGGCCAGCTCGGCGCCCTCGGCCGTCCACTGGCCGCCGGTGGCCGGATCGTCGGCGGGCAGGAGCGCCGGGCGGGCGGCGGAGGTCGGCGCCAGGTGTTCCTCCGCCGCGCCGAACGCCGGTCGACCGCCCGCCGCCCGGCACCCGGGGGTGTGCCGGAAGCCGCCGGCGGCGTCCCGGGCGGCCTGCCGGACGGCCCGCGGGGAGCGCGGATCGGTCAGCAGGTCCACGCCGAACGGGTCCCACCCGGCGGCCGGCGAGACGGGCCCGACACGGCCGCCGCCGGCCGCGACGCCACGGCCGGAGCCGCGCGGGCCGCCCCCCGGAGCGCGGGAGGAGCCCGGGTGTCGACCGCTGGAGGCGGGCCCGAGGAATGGCCCGGTGGCGGGGCCGGGGGCCGGGGAGTCGCCCAGGGCTGGGGCCGGGCGGGCGGCCCGTCGGGCGGCCGGCTGGTACACCGCGCCGCCGAGCGGCCGGGCGCTGGGGGCGGTGGCACCTCCGGGGACACCCGGGCCGGCGGGGGCGGTGGGGCAGGGCCGGTCCGTGAGGCTCGTGATGTGACCGTCACCCGTGGGGTCGTTGAGGCTGGTGGAGCCGGAGAGGTCGGTGGGTCCGGGAGCGTCGGGGCGGCGGTGCGGGTGGGTGACGGGGAGCGGGGAGGAGGAGTCGATCCGGCGGGTGGGGGGTTCGTCCAGCAGGTCCATGAACTCGGCGAGCGCCGCGGTGCCGTCCGCGTCCCCCTGCCCGGTTCCGGCGCGCTCGGCGGCACGCCGGGGCCATGCCCCTTCCGGTCGAGTCATGCTCACTTCGCCGTCCTCCTCGCGCTGCGAACTTGCGGCCGGGGAGCCGTCGTGGGGCTGGCGTGCTGACACACGGTCCCGCTCCGGCATTCGCCCAGAACAACGCAGCCGTGCCCGTGCTGGCCACGGGGCAAGCCTGGGCCCGATGCGGCAGAACATGGCATTTCACAGCCGATCGCACGCCAAATGTCCGTTCTGCCGGAAACCAAACGTGGCGAGACCATTACTAACGGTACTGTCAGGGCTGTTTCCGGACAGCCCCGGGACCACCGGGCACCCTGCACACCCTGTTGGAGACGGCCCATGACGTCGACCGGTCCCTCGGCGCCCGCTCCCCTGCCGGCCCCCGCCGGCCGCGTTCCCAACCGGGTGATGCGGGGGTTGCGCGGCGACCTGTCGCCCGGGGAGTTCGCCGCGCTGGTACGCAAGGCCGCCCGCGACATCGGCGAGCGGGTCAGCTGCGACGCCCGCTACGTCGGGCGGATCGAATCCGGCCAGATCCGGTGTCCGAACTACGCGTACGCACGGGTCTTCCAGCACATGTTCCAGCGGACGCTGGAGGAGCTCGGCTTCGAGCCGCGCGAGAAGGTCCGCAGCCGTCGCCCCACCGCGGCCACCGCCCTCACCGCTGCCCCGACCCCGCCCACCTCGGACGCCCCCGCCCCGGGGCCCACGGGCGCCCCCGGCCCCACCGGCGTCCCCGGCACCGCGGGCGCCACACCCGTCCCCGCCGTCTGCCCCGTCCCGGACGCCTCGCGCGGTACCGGCCCGGCCGTCGGCACCACACCCGCCACCGGACCGGGCCCGGCCCGGCTGCCCGGGCAGCGCCGCCACGGCGAGACGCGACCGCGCCGGGAGGCCCGGTCGTGGGAACAGGAGGGAAACGTGGACCGTCGCGTCTTCGTGGCGTCCGGCTCGGCCGCGGCGGCCGCCCTGGCGCTCCCCGGAGCCACCGCCGCGGCGGCGGAACGCGGCGCCGGACCGGGCGGAGCGGCGGCGGACGAGGCCGACCAAGACGAGGTCGGCCAGGTCCTCGGCGCGGTGCGCCGGATCCGCCTGCTCGACGACCGTCTGGGCGCCGAGGACCTCTACGCGGACGCCGGACACACCCTCCAGGAGGCCTACCGGATGCTCGACGAGCGCCGGTGCCGCGGCGGACTGGGCAGCCGGCTGCAGTCGGCCGCCGGCGAACTGGCCATCTCCGTGGGGTGGCTGGCGCACGACTCCGGCCGCCGGGAGGACGCCCGCTCCTACTACGCCGAGGCGCTGGCCGCGGCCCGGATGACGGAGGACCGCTGGCTGGAGGCGCACGCCTTCTGCAACGCCTCGAACCTCGCCAAGGACAGCGGTCGGGTCCGCGAGGCGCTGCGGGCCGCGCAGGCCGGCCAGCAGGTCGCGCAGAAGCTGGGCTCGCTGCGGCTGCTGTCGCTGCTGGCGATGCGCGAGGCCCGGGCCTGGGCCGCGCTGGGCGACCGCTCCGGCTGCGAGCGCAGCCTGCTGCGGGCGCGCGCGCTCTTCGACCGGGGCAGCCCCCAGGACGCGCCGGAGTGGATGTCGTTCTACGGCGAGGCCGAGTTGATGGCGCTCCAGTCGCAGTGCTGGGCCGCGCTCGGCGACTTCCGACGGGCGGCCGAGCACAGCCTGCTGGCCGTCCGGTTCCAGGAGTCCCACTTCACCCGCAACCAGGCCCTGTACGCCGCGGGGCTGGCCCGCGCCCGGGCGGCCAGCGGGGACCTGGACGGGGCGGCCGAGGCCGGAGAGCGGGTGGTCGACGCGCTGGGCCAGGTGCGCTCGGCACGCGTCGCCGAAATGCTCGCCCGGATCGTGCGGGCGCTGCGCAGCCTGGACGCCTCCGGCCCGGCGGCGGCGCTGGTGGAGCGCTACGACGCCACCATCGGCGCACGCCGGGTGTGAGCCCGCGCCGCGCCGGACGCGCACGACCCGCCCGGCGCCGGGCGGAGCCGCCCCGCCGGACGCGACGGCAGCCCTCGTTGACGCCCGTTCCGGCGGGCCGGAGATGTGGCGTACACGACACAGCGACATAACGTCCATACCCCGCCAAAGGCCGCCACGCGCCCTGGTTTCACCCGTACGAGGTGCAACCGTGGCGGGGACCGCACCGTCAACTCATGTGAACGGCGGCGGCCCCACCCGGACCACCTGTGACCCACGGCGTCTGGACGCGGGGCGCGCCGGTGCGGGGCCGTTCGCGAAGCCTCCGGGGCCACCAGCCCCGGGGGGCCGGGCCAGGACCGGCGCCGATCGGGGGGCGGCGCCGGTCCCCGGAGCCCGCACCCCGCTTCTGCGCCCCCACCCGCTCTCGACGGCCGCTGCCGACGGCCGCTGCGGGTCCGGCACCCCGGCAAGCCCACTCCCGCCCGGCGACCGCCCCGGCCAGGGGCCCCGACCGTCAGCCGTCCAGGTGTGAGGCGTCGTTCCAGCGCACCAGGGTCGGCCACTCCTGCGCCCAGCCGAGCACCGAGAGGGTGGCGGGGCCGAGTTCGAGGTTCCGCCCCGTCATGAGGGGCAGGCCGAGCCAGCGGGCCGCCAGGGAACGCAGCAGGTGGCCGTGGGCGAAGACCACGGCGGTGCCCTCCAGGCCGCTCGCGTCGGCGGTGGCCTCACGCAGCCGCTTCACCACCCGGTCGACCCGGGCGCACATCTCTTCCGGGCTCTCCCCCGGCGTGGCGCCCTCGGGCACACCGTCCCGCCACAGCACCCAGCCGGGCTGCCGCTGCCTGATCTGGGCGGTGGTCAGGCCCTCGTAGGCGCCGTAGTCCCACTCCCGCAGGTCCTCGCAGACCTCCGCCCGGTCCCCGAAGCCGGCGAGCTCGCAGGTCTCCCGCGCCCGGGACAGCGGGCTGGTGAGCACCAGACCGGAGCCCACGCCGTGCCACGCCTCGCCGGCCAGCGTCCGGCCGACCGCCCGGGCCGCCTCCCGGCCGCGCTCGGTGAGCGGGATGTCGGTCAGGCCGGTGTGGCGGCCGTCCGTGGACCACTCGGTGTGGCCGTGCCGGACCAGCAGGATGCGTGGGGCCATGGCTGCGTCTCTCCTCCGGTGTCCGGACCGGGCGTCCGCGCCGATCCAGCCACCCATGATCCGCGACCCGAAACGGAAGCCGCCAATCCGCCCTGGTGTCCGGGCCCGCGGCCCGGGCCCGGCGAGTCGTCTGCGGCCGGCCGGGGCGGTCGTCCGCAGCCCGACGGGGCGGTCGTCCGCAACCCGACGAGGCGGTCGTCCGCAGCCCGATGGGGCGGTCGTCTCCGATCCTGTTTCGACCAGTCGTCCGCTGCCCGGGAGGGACGGCCACGGCCAGCGGCGGGAGGAAGGCGGGTTATCCACAGCCTGGAAGTGAGGGCTGCCCTGGCCAATCCGCGCGTGAGAATCTTGAAACAGGGGGTCCCCCCGAGACGATGGGGGACATATGCGGACCCAGCTGTGAACAGGCTCTCACTGAGCTGTGCGCCAGCTATGGGCGCGCCAGCTGGGAGCCCGCTAGCTGTGAGCCCGCTAGTTGTGGGCGTGAGCAGGTGGACAGGACAGCCGTCCACGCGGGAAAGGCTAGTTATCCACAGCCTGAAAATGAGGGCTGCCCCGCCTGGCGCCCGCGTGAGAATCTTGAAACAGGGGGTCCCCCCGAGACGATGGGGGACATATGCAGACCCAGCTGTGAACAGGCTCTCACTGAGCTGTGCGCCAGCTGTGGGCGCGCTAGCTGTGAGCCCGCTAGCTGTGGGCGTGAGCAGGTAGACAGGGACAGCCGTCCACGCGGGAAGGGAAGTTATCCACAGCTCGAAATTGAGGGCTGTCCTGCCCGATCCCCGCATGAGAATCTTGAAAAAGGGGGTCCCCCCGAGACGATGGGGGACATATGCGGACCCAGCTGTGAACAGGCTCTCACTGAGCTGTGCGCGGGCTGTGAGAATGGAGGGCCAGGCGGTCGGCCCTGCGCCGCGTTCCGCCGTCTGTGTTATGCCGTCTGTGTTCTGCCGTAACGGTGTTATGCCGTCTGTGCAGCGGAGGGGGCGGGCGATGGGGCGGACGAGCGATGGGGGCGCCAGGCAGGCGGAAGAAACCTGCCCCTCCCCCGCTCCCCGACCCGCCGGGTGGGGGGCGCGCGGCGCGCGTTGTCGGGGGTGGGTGCGACACTGCGGGCGATGGACGCTACGCACGACGGCGCACCGGGGCCGGACCGGGCCTCCGGCCCCGCCCCCGCCGCCCGGGCCCGGTTGACCGGGCTGCGCGGACCGGTGCCTCCCGCCGACCACGACGCACGCACGATCGCCGCCCTGGCCGCCAACCCCGGCTGTCGACGCCGGGCCCTGTTGGACGCCGCCGGCGTCGACAAGGCCGCCGTCGCACACCATCTCGGTCGCCCCGCGCCGTTCGGCCGTTCCCCCTTCGCCATCTCGCGCGGCATCGCCTTCGAGCGCCGGCTCACCGCGGACGACTGCGCCGAACTCCTCGCCACCGTCACCGAACGGCTCGACGGCAGCCCGGCCCCCGCCCACCAGCGGGACGTCCACGCCCTCGGCGCCGGCTCGGCCGAGGAGCGGCTGGAGCGGACCCGGCTGGCCCTGGAGAAGGTCGCCGGCGCGGGCGCCTCGGGCGGCTGGACGCTGCTGGAGCACCCCATGCTGACGCTGTCCGTCGGCGGCACCCCGGCACGGCTGGAGCCGGACGCGGTGCTGGTCGGGCCGGACGGCGGGTGGACGGTGGTGGAGGTGAAGTCCTTCCCGGTGCTGGACGGCTCGGCCGACCCGGTCAAGGTCGGCGCCGCGGCCCGCCAGGCGGCCGTCTACGCCCTGGCGCTCCAGGAGGCCGCGGAGGAACTCGGCCTGCCGGCGGACCCGGTGCGGCCGCGCGTGGTGCTGGTGTGCCCGGAGGGGTTCGGCAGTCGGCCGACCGCCTCGGTCGTCGACCTGCGGCGGCAGATCGCGGTCACCCGGCGGCAGCTGCGCCGGATGGCCTCGCTGGAGGAGACGGCGGCCGCGCTGCCGCCGGAGGTCACCTTCGACCTGCGGCCGAACCGCGCCGGCCGGCCGACCAGGGATCCGGAGGACCTGGAACGGTCGTTGGCCGCCGTCGCCGCCGACTACACCCCCGACTGCCTCGCCGCCTGCGAGCTGTCCTTCCACTGCCGCCACGAGGCCCGCGCCTGCGGTGCGCCGGGCGCGCTCGGGCGCGGCGCCCGCGGTGAGCTCTCCGGCCTCGGCGGCCTGGACGACCTGCTGCGGATCGCGGACGAGGCCGTCACGGGGCGGGCCGACGCGGGACGGGCCGAGGAGGAGCAGACGGTCGCCGGCCCGGGCGCCGCTCCCTCCCACGCCGAACGGCCCAACGCCGGACCCGCCGACGCCGAACGGCCGGACGCCGAACGGCCGGACGCCGAACGGGCCGGCGCCATCGCCGGAGCCACCGCGCCCGCGGCCGCGCCGCCCGACGCCTGGGCGATCGACCGGGTGCGGCGGGCGGCGCGGCTGCGCAGCGCCGCGCTGTTCCTCCCCGCGCCCCCGCACGCCGGACCGGGCGCGGCGGACCGGGGCGGGCGATGAGCCTGCTCACCACCCTGGCCCGCGCCCAGGCCGTGCGGGAGGACCGCGCGCAGCCGCTGGCCACCGTGCGCCACCGCCATCTCGCCGCCGAGCCGCTGGTGCTGGTGCCGCTCTCGCTGGCCGGTGAGGCCAGCACCCCGCTGGCGGTCGCGGTCGGCACCGATCCGGCCGTGCCCCGCGTGCTGGTGGTGGCCGACCCGCTCGACCGCGAGCACCGCGACGCCTTCTTCGCCGAGCTGGCCGAGGTCGTCCTCCCCCACCTGGAGCGGTTCGAGGACGCCACCGAGACGGAGGAGGCGCGCGCCGGCCAGGAGGAGCCGGCCGAGGTGTGTGTGGACGCCCCGCAGATCCTCGTGCCCAACGCGGCGGGCCTGGCGGAGCTGCGGCTGTTCGGCAGGGCCCTGCGCTTCCGGCGCACCGTGCCCGAGGACTCCGAGGCGCCGACGGCCGGCGGGATGGTCCCGCACCCCAGTGGCGGGGGCGGGGCGACGCCGGAGGACGGCATGCCGCGGGTGGCGCTGCTCGGCCGGTGGCTGACCCACTACGGGGAACGTTCGATGGTGCCCGGTTCCTCGCTGCTGCTGGCCATGACCGACGTGCTCGCCCGCCACTGGGCGACCGGGCAGAGCGCCACCGAGGACCAGCACCTCGGCGCGCTGCTGGCCTGGATCGAGGCGGCGGCGCGCGGCACCGGCGGGGCGGCCGCCGCGGCCCGCCGCGCCGAGGTGGGGCGGGACGAGGAGGGGTTGCTGGTCAGCCCGCCGGCCGGCCCGGCCACCGACCCGGTTTTCGACACCCGGGTGCTGGCGCCGCTGCTGGAGCGCTACCGCCGGCTGCGCGCCGAGGCGGAGGACCCGGCCGCCCGCGGCGGGCGCGGCGCGAACCGGGCGGCGGCCCGGCGGGTGGCCGGGGAGATCCGGCGGGCGGTGGAGCGGCAGCTGCTGCCCACCTGGCACGACGTCTGGCGCGGCGTGGAGCTGCTGCGGACGCTGCCGGAGGCGGCGCGCGTCCCGCAGCGCTGGCGCGGCGACCGGTGGTCGTTCACCCTGCACCGGGACGCCGTGCGGGCCGGCGAGCCGCCGCAGCCGCGTCAGGACGACCCGGTGCGGGCCACCCGCCGGCTGCGCCAGTGGGAGCGTGCGCTCACCGCGCTGGCCGCGCAGGAGGCCGCGGACGACCCGCTGGTCCTGGCGGAGCGCCGGCTGGCCGGTGAGGCGCTGGTGGGCGAGGTGGTGGGGGTGGAGATGGTGTGGACCGAGGGGAAGCGCCCCCGGCCGCGCCCGCTGCTCACGGTGCGCACCGAGGACGGCGCGGAGGCCATGGAGGAGGGCGAGTCGGCGCACCGGTGGGGCGGGCCGGTGCGGCAGAAGGCCGAGGTGGCCGAGGGCCGCCGGGCGGACGGCACCGTCGTACTGCGGCTGGTCGGCGGGATGGGGACGGGCCGGGAGCCCGCCGAGGGGAGCGTGCCGGCGGTCGGCGAGCAGGTGGTGTTCGCGCTGGCCGATCCGGACGGAGGGGGCGGCCGTTCCAGCGAGCTGCCGGCCCCGGAGGAGATCCCCTGGACGCACGGCGGTCCGCGCTCCGCCACCGGGGCCGAGGCCCTGGACGGGGCGCGGGGCGGCCGGAGCGGCGTGGGGGCGGACGCGGCGGGCCCGGGCCCGGCGGGCGTGACGGGCACCACGGCCCCGGTGAACCCGGTGGACCCGGTGGACCCGGTGGCTCCGGCGAGCGTGACTGGCGCCCCGGGTGATGCGAACGATGCGAGTGGCCCGAGCGACGTGGGTGGCGGCGCCCGGACGGAGGCGGGAGCGTGAGCGAGCACCTCGGGGCGGAGCGGTCCCTGCCGGACGGCCCGGCGCCGGTCCCGGGGCCGAGGCCGACGGCGGAGCCCCGGCCGGTGCCGGGGCCGGCGGAGGCGGCCGAGGCGGCGGTCCGCGCCATCCTCGGCGACACCCTGGCCGGCCGGCACCGCGGGGTGGTGGTCGACTCACCGCCCGGCGCCGGGAAGTCCACCCTGGTGGTGCGCGCGGCCCTGGAGCTGGCCGGGGCCGGTGAGCGGCTGGCGATCGTGGCGCAGACCAACAGCCAGGTGGACGACCTGGTGGACCGGATCGCGGCCAAGGCTCCGGACCTGCCGGTGGGCCGGCTGCTCGCCTCGGACGGCGTGCTGGATCCGGCGCTGGCCGAGCGGCGGCCGAACGTCGTCGGCCACTCCAAGCCGGCCCAGCTGGCCGACCTGCCGGTGGTGGTCTCCACCGCCGCGCGCTTCGAGTTCGTCACGGTGGAGCAGCCCTGGCGGCACGCCATCGTCGACGAGGCGTACCAGATGCGGGCGGACGCGCTGCTGGTGGTGGCCCGGCTGTTCGAGCGGGCGCTCTTCGTGGGCGACCCGGGGCAGCTGGATCCGTTCTCCACGGTGGACACCGGGCCGTGGACGGGGCTGCCGCACGATCCCTCGCGCAGCGCCGTGGGGGTGCTGCTGGAGCACAACCCGGGCCTGCCGCAGCACCGGCTGCCGGTGTCCTGGCGGCTGCCGTACTCGGCGGCGCGGCTGGTCTCCGAGGCGTTCTACCCGCGGGCGCCGTTCGTCTCGGGCACCGGGGAGGGCGAGCGCCGGCTGCTGCTGGACCGGTCGGCCACCCCGCCCGAGCTGGGCGTTCGGGCCTCGGTCGACCGGGTGGTGGAGGCTGCGGCGGAGAGCGGCTGGGGCCTGCTGGAGCTGCCGGCCGGGCACACGCCGCGCACCGACCCGGAGGCGGTGGGTGCGGTGACGCAGGTGGTCGCGGCGTTCCTGGCGCGCGGCGGGCGGACCGTCTCGGAGCGGGGTGGGGGCGAGTTGACGGCGGACCGGGTGGCGGTGGGCACGGCGCACCGGGACCAGGCCGCGGCGGTGCGGGCCCGGCTGCTGGCGGCGGGGGTGCCGGTCGGCCCGGACGGCGTCACGGTGGACACCGCCAACCGGCTGCAGGGGCGGGAGTTCGACGTGACGGTGGTGCTGCACCCGCTGTCCGGCCGGCCGGACGCCAGCGCCTTCCACCTGGAGAGCGGTCGGCTGTGTGTGCTGGCCTCCCGCCACCGGCACGCCTGCGTCGTGGTGTCCCGCGCCGGGGTGGGTGACCTGCTGGCGGACTACCCGGCGGTGGAACCGGTGGCGCTCGGCGTGCCGGCCGCCGATCCGGACGGTTGGGAAGCCAACGAGACCGTGCTGCGCCATCTTGAACGGCACCGGGTCTCCTGGTGACACCTTGACCCTTTGCCCCCGCCGTCGGGGGTGGCGGGCGTCCGGGCGGGGAATGCACCGGGTGCGGGGGCGTGCCGCCGTGCCGAGGGGTGCGCGAGTGCCCCTGCCCGGTCGGACGCGCCGCGCCTGCCCCGCGGGGGTTCGCCGACCGTCCGCGCCGGGGTGCGGGCGGGCGCGCCCGCGCGCCGGGCCGTGCGCGCCAGTCGTGAAATTTTCACGGCGATCCGCACGCGGTTCGGCACGTCCGGGCGCGGGTCCCGTCCCGGGCGGCCGGCACCACCTGGCGGCGAATGAGCGGGATCGCGCGCGTTTGGGCATGCCTGCCGTGGTCCGTCCACATCTGGTCCCGGCCGACGGCGGGCGCCACAATGGCATGCGGCAGCCGACACCCGACCACGGAGGTCTCCCATGACACAGCCGAGTCAGCGCCCCGGCGGCGAGCGGGCGCGAGGGGACGGGCCGGCGGGACGGCTGCCCCGGCTGCGCCCCGCGCCGCTGCTGTTCGAGCCCGCGGAGCCGTCGGCGGAGCCGGAGCACTTCTTCGACCTGGACACCATCCACGATCCGCAGCGCCTGCTGGAGCGGTCCACCGAGTTGGTGGAGGCGTTCCGGGCGGCGGCCGACCGGGCGATGGAGTTCCAGGCGATGGCGGCGGCGCAGCTGGCCGCCCCGGAACGCTTCGACCGGCTGACCGCCGAGCAGGTGGCGGAGCGGGCGGACTGGACCCCGGAGTACGCGGCCAAGATGATCGAGTACGGTCGCGACCTGCAGAACAAGGGTGCGAACCAGCACTGAGACAGGGGACGGAACGTGGGACGGTCTCGCGTGGTTCTACAGGCGTACGCCCGGCTGGTCTGGCCGACACACCACGGCCGGCGGGCGGACGCTACCCCGGAACCATCGACTCCACCCCACGTTCCCGTGAAAATTTCTCCGTCCGATGATCGATCAGATACTTCTGGATCCATGGATGCCAGCGACCCGACACGACCGACGGCGGCCCTGACCACCCGGCCGGCCACCCCGCTCGGACCCGCGGCACCCACCGCCGCGGTCATCCCGGTCACCCCCGCCGCGTCCACCGACCCCGCGTCCGCCGCCGGGTTCTCGGCGCCCTCGGGTTCCCTCGGCAGCCTCACCGTCCCCATCGGCCACACAGTCTCCATCGGCCACACCGCCCCGGGGGGAACCGTCGCCCCCGCCGGCCCCGGCGCCGGGCCGTCGACCAGGCGGGCGGAGTCCACCCGGGAGTCCGGCGACGCGGGCGCCGGCGCGACCTCCCAGGTCTCCGCGCTCTCCTCGGCGCAGCGGGTCACCGCCGCCGGGGTGGCCTGGCTCGCCTCGGCCAGCCCCTTCCCGGACAGCCAGCGCGCGATCTGGGCGGTGCGGCCGGCGGCCCCCGCCGTGCTGCCCTGCGGCGAGGTCTTCGACGTCGTGTCGTTATCCCCGCTCTTCGGCCGGCGGGTGCTCAACGCGCTGTGGTTCTCCGGGCCGGGCTGCGGTCCGGTCGCCGGCCACCGGGGACGGGTGCTGCTGTTCACCGAGCCCGGCACCGCCGCCCGCCTGCCCCGGCTGCTCGGCTGGGAGCAGTGGACCACGCCGCCCACGGACCGCCCGATCTGCTACGGCCGGGGCGACAGCGTGAGCGTCCCGCCCCCCTGCCCCCGACCGGACGGCCCGCACCGCTGGATCGTCGCCCCGGACACCCGGCACCCGTGGCTTCCCGACGCCCACGCGCTGGTGCTCGCCTGCATCCGCTCCACCAGCCGGACCAGCCGGCCCGAACACCCGGCGGCGCAGCTCCCGGGCGCCTCCCCGGCCCCGCGCGTGGCCAGGGCCGCACCATTCGATTTTGGCGGGCAGCGGACGGACTGCTAAGGTCTTCGACGTCAGCGAGCGCCGCTAGCTCAACTGGCAGAGCAGCGGACTCTTAATCCGCGGGTTCGGGGTTCGAGTCCCTGGCGGCGCACAACGGCCCTCCGGTCCTCCACCGGACGGCGACACTGACACCACGCGACGGGCGCACCGATGGTCATCGGTGCGCCCGTCGGCGTTCGTCCGGGCGGGACGGTGCCCGTGGCACCCGAAACCGGGCACCACGGGCACCGTCTCTCTCAACCGGCCATCCCGACTCAGCAGGCCGTCCCGCCACAGGCGGCCATCCCGCTTCAGCCGGCCGTCGTCCGCTGTTCCGCCGGCTCCTCGGCGCCGCGCCCGTCCGAAGCCGAGCCCTGGCCGGGCACCGGGGCCGGGGTGCCCACCGCGTCGGCGGCGGCACCACTGCCGCGCGCCTCGGCGGCGGCGTGCACCTCCAGCGCCGAGCGCACGGCCGACTCCAGGGCCCCCTCGATCCAGGCGTGCTTGAGCGAGGTGTGCTCCCCGGCGAAGTGCAGCGGCCCCTCCGGGCGGTCCACCGTGGGCTGGAAGCGGACCAGCTGCCCCGGCGTGAACACCGCCGCCTCGCCGAAGGCGTAGGGGTTGCGCAGCCAGCTCTGGGTGGCGCCGTGCCCGGTGTAGAAGACCTTGATCCGCTCCCCGTGCAGTTCCTCCAGGCCGCGCAGGGCGAAGACGTACCGCTCGTCGTCCTCCATGGAGTCCCAGCGCGCCGCGTCGTCCGCCCAGCTGTAGCTGGCCAGCACCACGCCGCCGGGGCTGCCGGGCACGGGGTGCGAGGGGTAGTAGGCGAAGCGGTTGGGGTTGTCGGTCACCGAGCCGCCGCCCACGAAGCCGTCGGCCTCCCGGATGCGCGGGCTCGGGCCGCCGTAGCCGTCGTACAGCTCCCGCTGCCGCTGCGACACGCCGTCGCCGGGGACGGAGGGGTGCGCGCCGAGCCAGCGGGAGGTGCCGGCCGCGGCGTCCGGCTCCGCGCCGCCCCGCGCGCCGCCCATCCGCTGGTACAGGCCGGGCTCCACGGCCTCCAGCTCCCGCTCCCAGTCCGCCTCGTCGAACTCCCACCAGCGCCGGCTGAACTCCAGCAGCACCTTGGTGGCCGAGTCGTAGTGCATCTCGATGACGGCGCGCCGCTTGTCGTAGGACAGCGCCGGCTCGAACTGGACGTGCCGCAGGCTGGAGAACGGCACGGTGATGATCGCCAGGTCGCCGGTGAACTCCTCCACCACCCCGGCCGGGGCGGCGGCCTGGCGCGCCTCGTCGGTCTCCTTCGGCGGCTCCTCGGTGGTCACCACGCGCACGGCCGGCCCGTCCCCGCCCTCCGCCGGGTCCCGCCAGTGCACCCGGATCGCCCGGCGGTTCGGCCGCAGCAGGTCCTCCACCTCGGGCAGCAGCGCGTACGGCAGCCGCCAGCTGCCGCCCTCGATCTCCCAGTAGGTGGCGGCCGGGTTGATCATGGAGCGGCCCTGGAAGCTGTGCAGGAAGGAGAGCGGCATGCGGGAGGTGAGGTTCTCCAGCGTGCCGATGGCCTCGATGGCCGCGTCGGAGAGTCCGGCGCGCTCCTTCAGGTAGCCCCACATCGAGTAGCGGTCGTAGGCCTCGATCAGCCGGGCCCAGGCCTCCACCCACTGCTGCGCCTCCTCGCGGGTGGCGGGGCCGGCGCCGGGCGTGGGGTCGGGCAGGTGGCCGCGGGCCTCGGCGAGGGCGGCGTCCAGCAGGGCCGCGGTGGTGCGGCCGGCCTCCTCCCCGGTGAGGCCGAAGCCCTCGTTGACCGGGCGGGGGTCGACGGCGTAGTCGGCCCGGCGGACCTGGATGCCGTTCGTGCGGCTCCACGTGCGGTTCACCTTGTCCGGGGGCCGGAAGCCGGTGTCGGCCGGGCCGTTGCTCCACGTCTCGCCCTCGAAGGAGCGGTACTGGACGCCGGGGACCGGGGCGTCCTGGTTGCCGGTGTCGGGGTCGATGTCGGTGATGTGGAAGAGGCGGCGGCGCAGGCCGAGCCGGTCGACCAGGGCGAGGGTGAGCGGGTGGAAGTCGGGCAGTCGCATGGCGCCGGCCTCGCCGTACTGGAGGGGGTCGGCGAAGGGGGAGTCGGGGCCCAGGCCGGTGTCGGTGCCGTAGGTCTTGATCCGGCCGCCGACGCGGTTGGCGTTGGCCTCGATGATCGTGACCTCGTGGCCGGCGCGGCGCAGCAGCCAGGCGGCCGTCATGCCGGCGATGCCGGCGCCGACGACCAGCACCTTGGCCGGGCGGCTGGTGGGCGGCAGGCCGTCGTCGATCAGGACCTTCAGGTGGGCGAGCTTGAGGTCGCTGCCGTCCTCGCCGACCTGGAGCATGTCGCGGGCGGCCTTGACGCAGGCCGCCCAGCGGTCGGGGTCGACGTCGCGCGGGGCGGGCGGCACGGCGGGCGCGCTGTCGGCGGTGCGGGGGCGCGCCCAGGCTCGGCCGCCGGGCAGCAGCGCGCCGAGCGCGGAGACGAGCGTGGCACCGCGCACCACGGTTCTCCGGGAGGGGCGGGGGGATTCCTCGGAAGCGGGCGTGGACATGAGGGCCTCAACTCCTGTGGTAGGGAAACGGTCGCCGGCACCCAAAGCGCCCGGTCGGCGCGGGAGTTGGCGCCTCGTCAGCCCTGGCGTGCGGCGGCTGCGGGCATCGTCGCCGGGGCGGCTGGGCAGGCGGACCGAAGAATCGTTTCCGTGCTTCCGATTCGCCCGAACGGAGTACACGGGTGGCCATCCGACAAAGCAGTCCCCCGGACGTTGACAGCACCGTCACACGCCGGTAGCCACCGGTGCGCAACACTGTCTGCGTGAGCGACGCGACGGGACACCTGGTGCTGCTGAGCACGACCGACAGCGCGGAGGCCGCGCGGGAGCTGGCCGCCGCGGCGGTCGAGGCGCGGCTGGCGGCCTGCGTGCAGATCGTCGGGCCGGTCACCAGCGTGTATCGCTGGGAAGGGGCGGTACACGAGGAACAGGAGTGGCAGCTGCTGTTCAAGACGACCGAGGACCGCCGGGAGCGGCTGGAGCGGCAGATCGCCGAGCGGCACGGCTACGACGTCCCGGAGATCATCGCCCTGCCGGTCACCGCGGGCAGCACCGCCTACCTCGACTGGGTGACCGCCGAGACCCGCGAAGCCCCACGGTGAGGTGGCGGGCGGGATGGAGCTGACTCAGGTGGGAGGCATGGGAACGGCCCAGGACGACGGGTTCCGCATCCTCGGCATGGGGGACGCGGAACTGGTCGAGCCGGACTGGCCGCCGCTGACCGACGCGGAGGCGGCCGGAGTCCTGGCGCGCTTCCACCTCCCGGGCCCCGCCGAGCCCCGCTCGAGCGCCGCCGAACCCCGCCCTGGCACGGCCGAACCGCACCCCCGCTCCCCCGCGGCCCCTCCGGACGCGACCGCCCCGCCCGGCGGCGCCCCAGCCGGCACCCCGCCCGGCGGCACCCCGGCCGGCACCCCGGCCGCCCGGGTCAGCTGGCGCAGCCCCCGGCCGCTGTCCGCCGCCGCGATCGTGCACCTGGACGGCGGCGACGGCGCCCCCGAACGCCGGCTCTTCGTCAAACGCCACCACGTCACGGTGCGCACCACGGCGTCGCTGGCGGCCGAGCACCGCTTCATGGCGCACCTGCGCCGGCACGGCCTCCCCGTCGCCGAGGTCCTCCCGCCGTCCGCGCCGGCGCAGACCGGTCCGGCGGAGGCGGGCCCGGCGCAGACCGGTCCGGCGGAGGCGGGCCCGGCGAAGACGAGTTCGACCGGGCCCGGTCCGACCGGGACGGCGCTGGCGGACGGACCGTGGACCTACGAGGTGCACACCGTCCTGCCCGGCCACGACCTCTACCGCGACCGCTTCTCCTGGACGCCCTTCCACTCCCCCGCCCACGCCCGGGCCGCCGGTGCCGCACTGGCCCGGCTGCACCTGGCCGCCGCCTCCTTCACCGCGCCGGCGCGCGCCCCGCAGCCCCTGCTGGTGAGCCACGAGGTGTTCTCCGCCGCCGACCCGCGCACCGCCCTGGACCGGTTCGCCGCCGCCCGCCCCGCGCTCGCCGCCTTCCTCGCCGAGCACCCGGACCGCTACGACCGGCTCGCCGCCGCGCACCTCCCGCACCACCGCCGGTTGATGCGCGTGGCCGGCGGTCCGGCCGGCCTCGCCCGGCTGCCCGTGCTGTGGGGCCACGGCGACTGGCACCCCACCAACCTGCTGTGGTCCCGGCCGGACGACGACGCCGAGGTCTCCGGGATCCTGGACTTCGGACTCGCCAACGCCAGCACGGCCGTGCACGACATCGCCACCGCGCTGGAACGGTTCGCGGTGGAGTGGCTGCGCCGGGACGAGCTCCCCGGCCCCGCCGCGATCCGCTTCGAGCAGGTGGACGCCTTCCTCGACGGATACGAGCGGCTCCGCCCGCTGACGGAGTACGAGAGCCGGCTGCTGCCCGAACTGGTGCCGCTGACCCACGGCGACTACGCGCTCAGCGAGATCGACTACTTCACCGGCGTGCTGGCGGACCGCGCGCACGCCGAGACGTCGTGGGAGCGCTACTTCGTCGAGCACGCCGCCTGGTTCTCCGGCGACGGCGCCGCCCTCACCGAACACCTGCGGGAACGCGCCGCCCGACACACCGCCGAACGCACCGCCCGGCGCGGGCGGGCCCGCGCCGCCGGGCCGGCCGCCACGTCCACCGACTCACCACCGTCCACACCGACACCAAGCCCAGCAGTGTCAACAGCGGTACCAACCGCACCACGGGGGCGGGCCGCCGGTGGCGGCCCGCGGGAGGGAGCCACGCCATGAGGGCAACGGACACCACGTTCTGGAACAGCGACTGGTACCCGGAGACGGTCGTCGAATGCCACGTGTGGTGGGCGGCGCCGCTGACCGATCCGCACGCCTACCTGCCCGCCCTGGACACCACCGAGCGCGCCCGGCACGACGCCTACCAGCGCGAGGAGGACCGCGCCAGGTTCGGCACCGCCCGCCTGCTGGCCAAACTCCTCCTCGGCCGCGAGGCCGGCCTGCCGCCGGCGGAGGTCGAGCTGGACGCCACCTGCCGGGAGTGCGGCCGGCCGCACGGCCGTCCGGTCCCCGTCGGCCTGCCCGCCACCCGACCACCGGCGCTGTCGCTCTCCCACTCCGGCGACCGCGTCGTGGTGGCCGTGGCCCGCACCGTGCAGGGCGCGCTCTCCGCGGAGGTCACCGTCGGCGTCGACGTCGAACGGCTGCCGCCGGAACACGCCCTCGGCCTGCCGCCGACGCTGGACGGCGTGCTGGCCGCCAGCCTCGACGAGGAGGAACGCCGGATCGTGGGCGAACTCCCCGAGGCGGACCGCTGCGCCGGCTTCCTCACCTACTGGACCCGCAAGGAGGCGGTGCTCAAGGCGACCGGCGAGGGGCTGACCGCCCCGATGCGCCGGCTGCGGGTGAGCCGCCCCGGAGACCGCCCCCGGCTGCTGCGCCGGGAGGACGTGCCGGACGGCCCGCGCCGGATCCGCATGGCCGAGCTGCGGCCGGGCCCCGGCTACACCGCCGCCCTGGCGGTGCTCCTCCCCGAGGACGCCGCCGACGGCTGGCGGGTGGACCTGCGGATCGTCGAACGCTCGGCGGAACGGGTCCTCGCCTACGCCGCCCAGCGGCCGATGGCCACTCTGGTCGGCTGAGCCCCGCCCGGCCCGGAGCCCGGCCGCCGGGTCGGCCGGGCTCGGCCCTGGCGGTCGGCTCAGCGCCGGCGGTGGGCTCGGTGCTGGCGGTGGGGCTCAGCACCGGCGGTGGGGCTCCGCCCTCCGAGGGCGGGCCTCAGCCCTGGCGGCTGGGGCGGACCAGGCAGGTGGCGTCGGGCGGGGCGAACCCGAAGCGCTCGTAGAGACCGTGCGCGTCCTCGGTGAAGAGCACCCAGCGGAAGTCCGCGCCCGGCCCCTCCTCCACCATCACCCGCACCAGCTCCTTGCCGAGACCGGCGCCGCGCGCCTCGGGCAGCACGAACACGTCGCAGAGGTAGGCGAACCCCACGCCGTCGGAGATCGCCCGGGCGAACCCGACCATGGCGCCGTCACCGCGCCGGTAGGCGCCCACCAGCCGCCACGCGGCGTCGAGTTGCTTCTCCACGTCCTCGCGGGTCCGCCAGCGCCCCCAGTAGGCCGCCGTGGACAGGAACCCCCAGACGGCGTCCCGGTCCACCCGCTCGGGGGCGTCGTCGAGTTCGTACTGTGCGGCCGGGCCGGAGCCGCCGGGGCCGGGGGATGTGGTCGGCAGGGACATGGCCCGGACCCTATCCACCCGCCGCCGAGCAGAGTCAACGGACTTTTCGCGCCCGGGGGGGGCGACGGCCCGGTTAGCACGGCGTGACCCCGGGACGGACGGGCGGCAGCCCCCACGGCTCCAGGGTGCCCTCGACCAGCTCGGCGAGGAACTGCACCGCCCCGCCCGCGTAGTGCCACCAGCCGCCGTTGTGGGACGCCACCGTGACGAGCCACTGCTCCGGCCCGTCACCGGTCGTCGTCCACAGGAAGTGGTCGCCCTGGTTCGACTGGGCCCACGG
This sequence comes from Allostreptomyces psammosilenae, assembly GCF_013407765.1. Taxonomy (GTDB): domain Bacteria; phylum Actinomycetota; class Actinomycetes; order Streptomycetales; family Streptomycetaceae; genus Allostreptomyces; species Allostreptomyces psammosilenae. The sequence goes on along the minus strand of NZ_JACBZD010000002.1, from coordinate 920,314 downwards.
CAGCAGGCCGCCGGGGGCCGGATGCGGACGCAGGCCGATCGACATGTCCGCCTCCCACCAGTCCTGGAGCACGCCCTCCAGGTCGTCGCGGATGCCGCCCAGCAGGTACCGCTCGGCGCCCGGCTCCGGGAGGCCGACCAACAGGAAGTCCCCGAGCGCGAAGGCGCCGTGGTGCGCCGCCAGCAGCTTGTAGTCGGCCGGCAGGGGCGTGCCCAGCGCGTCCTCCAGCAGCGCCCAGTCCAGGACCGCGGGCTCGGGGCGGCGGTACGCCGCCAGGCCGGGCACCGCGCGCTCCAACGCGCGTACCGCCTCGGCCGGATCCGTGATGCGGCGCCTCGGCGCCTGGGTTCCGATGAGCTCGTCCATGCCGGGCAGGATTCCAGGCCGGTGTGACACCCTCCCGGCGCGGCCGGCCGGTCAGCCGGCGGAGGTTCACCTCACCGCGGGTACCAGCCGCCGCCGGCGGTGCCCGGCCAGGAACCACCGGGCTGCCGCGGGTCCGTGTGCGGGTGGCCCGTCTGGTGTGCGCCGGTGTGCTGCTGAGCGGAGTGCTGGGGGCCGAGGTACTGCGGGCCGGTCTGCGGGTCGCCGGCCGCCGCCTGGAGGGAGTCCAGGGTGTGGCGCAGCGCCACCACCTCGTCGTCGTGCGGGCCGTAGCGGCGCTCCAGTTCGGGGAGCAGCGGAGCCAGCACGTCCCAGGCGCCCCGGAAGTCACGCTGGTGCGCGAGCAGGTCGCCGATCCTGCGCCGGAGCGTCAGCAGTTGCTCGGGATCCGCGTCGGGGTGCCGCTGGAGCAGTGGCAGGACCGTCCGGTACTCGGCCAGCGCCGCCGCCGGCTCCCCGAGCTCCTCGAGGCAGGACGCCGCCTCGGCCCGGTACTCCAGGGCGGCCACGGACTCCGGGCCGCCCTCCGCCTCGGCCTGCCGCGCCAGGTGCCGGAACTCCCGCAGGGCGGCGCCGTACTGGGCGTCCATCTGGAGGGTGGCGGCGTAGTGGTGCCGCAGGGTGCGGACCACCCGGGCGTCGTCGCCGTGGCGGGCGGCGGCCTCGGGGAGGACGCGGGCGAGCAGGTCGACCGCCTGGGTGTAGCGGCCCTCGTCGAGCATCCGGGAGACGTCGCGCCCCACCTGGGTGAGGTCCAGCTGCCCGGCGCCGGCCGGGGCCGACGGCGGACGGCCCGGCGGCACCGGGGCGGGTCCGGTGACCGCCGGGAAGGACAGGGCGGTGGCGGGGAAGGCGCCGGTGGCCCCGGGGTCGCCGGGGCCCGCCGGGGCCGTCCGGCCGAACGCGGCGGTCTGGCCCGGTTCGGCGGCCTGGCCGGGCGTGGTGCCGTGGCGTGGTGGGGTGGTGTCGCCAGGTGGGGTGCTGTGGCCGTGCGCGGCGGGGGGCGTCGTCGCCGGGGTGGCCGGGGTGCTCAGGGCCGGGAACAGCCGGGCGTCGAAGGGGCGGGTGGAGGGGACCAACGCCGCCTGCCCGGACCCGGTGCCTTCCGGTGCCCACGGCGTCCCGGTGGGGGCCGCGGGGGCGGAGAGCACCGGCGCCAGCGGGAAGCGGAACGGCCGGGTGGGATCCGGCATGCCGAAGCCCAGCGGTGGCACGGGCAGCGCCGGGTCGGCCGCGGGAAGCAGCGGGGCGAGCCGCCGGTAGACCTCGTGGGCGTCCGCCGGGCGGGCGTCGGGCTCCTTGGCGAGGAGGTCCAGGACCAGCCGCTCCAGCGCTTCCGGCACCTCCGGGCGGAGCTGCCGCACGGGCGTGGGCGGCGTGGCGCGGTGCATCGCCACCAGGGCGTAGGCCGTGGGCGCGCGGAACGGGGCCTGGCCGGTCAGCATCTCGTGCAGCAGGCAGCCCAGCGCGTAGAGGTCGGTGCGGCGGTCCACCGTGGTGCTGTACGCCTGCTCGGGGGCCATGTAGCTGGGGCTCCCGGGCGCGGCGCCGGTGCGGGTGAGCTTGGTGGCCGCGTCGCTGAGCACGGCGACGATGCCGAGGTCGAGCAGGCGCACCGTGCCGTCGCGCCGGACCATCACATTGCTGGGCTTGAGGTCGCGGTGGACCACGGAGACGGCGTGGATGGCCGCCAGGACGCCGAGCAGCTGGGCGGCGACCGCCACCGCCCACTCGCAGGGCATCGGGTCGGTCTCGGCGATGAAGTCGCCGAGGCTGATGCCGTCGACCAGTTGCATGACCAGGTAGAGCTGCCCGCCGGAGGCCGTGGGATCGTCCGTCGGGCGGTCCTCGCCGGCGTCATAGACGGTGACCAGGCCGGGGTGGTCGATCTGCGCGGCGGTCCGGCACTCGCGGGCGAAGCGGCGCACCTCGGTGCCGTGGTCGCCGCGGCCGGACAGCAGCTCGGAGCGCATCAGCTTGACGGCCACCCGCCGGTCCAGCGCCTCGTCGTAGGCGACCCAGACCTCCCCCATGCCGCCGCGCCCGATCGCCTCGCCGAGCCGGTAGCGTCCCGCGACGAGCCGGCCGGGGCGGGTCACCGGGCGCTCCCGTCGGCGCCGCCCTCCGGCCGGAGCCCGGGGCGGGGCGCGGTCGCGGGGCGGGGGTGCGGGTGGGGTTCGGGGCGGGGGTGCGGCCCGGGGCGGGGGTGCGGTTCGGGGTCCACGAGGGCGTCGAGGTTCTCCAGTTCGGCGCGCATCCGGTCCACCCGCCTGCGGTGCCCCGGAGTGACCTCCCCGCCGACGGCCGCGGAGGCGGGCGGCGCGGACGGGGGCGCGGACGGTGACCCGGGCAACGGCGTGGCGGGGGGCGGCCAGGGCTGCGCGGGGCCGGGTTCGAACGGGCGGGGGTCGAACGCCGCGGGGGTGGGCGGGGCGGCCTGGTGGGGCACCACGTACGGCTCGGGCTGGGGCTCCGGCGGGAGCGGCGGCCGGGATTCAGGCCGCTCGTAGTACCCCTGCGCCGCCTCCTGGTGCGACTGCTGGTGCGCCTGGTCCTGCTGGGGATGCGCTTGGTACTGCTGAGGGTGTGGCTGGTAGTGCTGCGGCTGCGCCTGGTACTGCTGGGGGTACTGGTGCGGTTGCGGCGCCACCGCCGGCTGCTGCGCCTCGGCCGGCCAACCGGCTCCCGCCGCGTAGGCCGCCCCGTACCCCGGCCACGCCCCGGCGCCGTCCGCCGCCACGGCCGCGGGCATGAGTCCCGGGGGAGTCTCACGCGTCGGCAGCGGCGCCCGGTCGGCCAGCAGTTCGTGGGTGACGGCGCCGGTCATCGCCACGATGGCCGCCAGGCCGACCCACGGGCTGGACCCGTCCGTCGGGGCCGAGGCGGCGATGACCCACACGGCGACGGTGACGGCGACGAAGACACCGACCCACACCCAGTCCCAGCGCCGTCGGTGCCGCAGCGCCACCCACAGCGCGGGACCGAAGGCGATCAGCCCCATCGAGAACACGGGCAACGCGCACCACAGCAGGCGGATCGGCAGCGGGGTGGGGCGGGGCGACGGGGGCGCGACGCCGAAGGGAGCCGGCGTTCCCGGCGGCAGGCCGGGACCCGAACCGAAGGACGGGGCGGTCACGGGCGCTCCAGGGTCATGAGGCGGGTCCATGCGCCTCGGACGGCCCCCGCTCCGACTCCCCAACTCCCGGCGGCAGACGCGGACGGGCACGGATCGGCGGCGGGCGACCGTGCCGGCGCGCTGGTTGGTGCTCCGAGTATGCCGCGCGCCGGCCGCGCGGGCATCCGACGGGTTCCCGTGCGGACGGGGGCACATGGCTGCACGGGACACGCTCGATCACGGTTCCAGGAGACACTCGGTCATCGGGACACGCTTGATCAGGGTTTCGAGGAGACACTCGGTCACAGGAGGCGCCGGCGTTGCGACAGCAGACGCCGGCGTTGCGACAGCAGACGCCGGCGTTGCAACACGAGACGCCGACGCTGCGACACGAGACACCGACGCTGCGACAGGAGGCGCTTCCTGGGTGCCGTCCGCTGCCGACGCTAGCCTGCCGGCGCTCGCCTGCCCTCGCCGCCGCTGCGTGTCGCCGCCTTCCGGTTGCTGTTGCCCGAAGCTGCCAGATTGCGTCAGGGCCATGCCAGATGTTGTTGCCTGATCAACCACCCGCTCCGGGGGGACCCCCTGTTTCAGGATCCCACGAACTTGTTACTGAGCGCAGTCCCCCACGTACCACCTGTGGATAACTCCCGACAGGTGCATGACCGTTGCCGAACAGAACATGCCTACCGCGCACTTCAAGCACACACATCACACAGCACCACATCGCGCAGCATCACATCGCATAGCACGCATGCGATGCACCTGACACACAGGCCGCATGTGCCGCACAGGCAACACAGGCCGCACAGGCAACACCTGCAGGGGGCCCGAAGGGGGACCCCCTTATTTCAAGCCTTTCATGGAATGGTCACGCTGCGGAGCCCCCATTCCCTCCCTGTGGATAACTCCGGCCATGACCGCGCCAAGTGAGTACCGCCCCACCTGCGAAATCACCCGTCAGCTCAGCAGGTCCACGGCAAGCGCGTCCCCGGCGGCGCGGGCGGCCAGGTACACCGGCCAGGCGACCGCCAGGTCCTGCCAGGGCAAGCCGACCGGCGCGTACACCGTCGGCCCGTCACCCACCCGGCCGGGCACGCTGCCGCGCACCACCTGGGAGAGCGTGCCGGCGGCAGCCTCGGCTCCCAGCCCGACGTTCCCCAGCGGGCCGCCGCTGCGCGCGGCCAGCTCGACGTCGTCCACGACCACCCGGGCGGCGCGCAGCAGCTCCGCGGAGAGCTCCACCTTGCCCGGCTCGTCGGCCCCCAGGCTGGTCAGGTGCAGCCCCGGCCGCAGGTCGGGGGCGTCGAGCAGGGGCTGGCGCGACCAGGTGGCCAGCACCACCACGTCGGCGGCGCGTGGCGCGGCGGCGGCGTCCGGCAGCGGCGTGCCGAACGCGGCGGCCCTGGCCGGGTCGACGTCGTGGGCGAGGACGCGGTCCACCCGCCGCAGGGCGCGCAGGCCGCGCAACGTCATGGCGGCCTGCGTCCCGGCGCCCACGACGGCGACCGTCCCGGCGGCCGGGTCGGCCAGGAGGTGGGTGCCGAGGGCCGCGGCGAGGCCGGTGCGCCAGGCGGTGACCGTGGCGGAGTCGAGCAGCGCGAGCAGTTCCCCGGTGGCCAGGTCGTGCAGGCACACCACGCCGCGCAGGGCCGGGGTGGCGGCGGGGAACTTGGCGTTGACCTTGACGGTGTAGGCGGGAACGTCCGGCAGCAGACCGGGCATCAGGCAGGTCGCGGTGCCGGGGCCGGGCAGGTCGGTGCGGAGGCGGTGCGCCGGGACGCCGCCGGCCGGGGGCGCGGCGAAGCCGGCGCGCAGCGCGTCGAGCACGGCCGGGACGTCGAGGTGTGCCTCGACGGCGGACCGGGACAGGATCAGGGTCATCGCGCTCCCTCCTCGGGGCACCAGCCGTTCGGCCGACGGTCCGGCGAGCCCGGCGGCAGCCGATCGGCCCGGCGGGAGCCGGCCGGCCCGCTCACCCGCCGTCCAGGGTGTCGGCGACCAGGTCGTCGGTGAGGTCCTGGACGAGCCGGCCGCCCAGTTCCGCCGCGTGCCGCAGTCCGGTCTCGAAGGTGATGAGCCGGCGGAACGCCTCGCCGAGCCGGCGTTGTTCGTCCAGCGGCAGGCGCGGCACGAGCAGCCGGCGGACGTCCAGGCGCGCCGTGCTGGAGGCGTGGGTGGCGGCCTGCCGGGTGTTGGCCGTGGCCCGCAGGTAGCCGGCGAGGAACCACGGGTCGAGTTGCCTCGGGTCGGGGCGCAGCAGGCACAGGCCGCGGCCGAGCACCGCGCCGCCGTGTTCCAGGACGCGGGCGTGCGAGGTGCCGCCGGCGATCGGCAGCACGACGTCGCCGGGCCGGGTGACCAGGCGTTCGGCGGCGCCCGGGTCCTCGGCGGGGCGGGGTGGTCGCCGGCCGGCGGCTGCTCCGGGTGTGGGGGTGGGCTCCTGGCCGGCGCGCAGGTCGTGGGCCTCCAGCACGGGCAGGCCGGCGGGGGGTTCGCCGTCGGCGGGGCCGCGGCCGGAGTTGACGCGGAGGGTGAGCGCTCCGGCCCGGGCGAGTTCGCCGACGGTGGTCACGGTGGCGCGTCCGGAGGGCGCGGGCGCGGTCGGCGTGCTGGTGTCGCCGCCGGCCTTCGTGGGCTCGGGCAGCAGGCGCACGGCGTCGGCGAGCAGGTCGGCGAGGCGTTCGCGGGTGCCGGCGAGGCGTTCGCCGCGCTGCCGTGGGGCGGGCGAGGGCACGTTGCGCGCGGGGGTGAGGTCGACCTCTTCGTCGAGGAGGTCGATGACGGGGACGGCGCGCAGCAGGCCGGGGCGTTCGGGGATCGGCGTGCCGCCGTGGGGTGCGGCGGTGGCCTGGTCGAAGGCGCGCCAGGCGTCGAGCACGGTGGTGTGCAGTCGTTCCCAGGTGGCGGCGGAGCGCAGCCGTCCGGTCGTCGGGGCGGTGGCGCCCGCGGGGGTCTGCTCGTCCTCCAGTGCGGCGGCGGCGTTGAGCAGCAGCACGTGGGGGGTGGGCTGCGCGGGGGCGGTGGGGTCGGGGCGGCGCAGCACCCACAGGTGGAGCGGGAAGCCGTAGGGCGGTGCGGCTCCGGGGGGCAGTGCGACGACGGCGCGCAGCGCGCCGCGGCGGAGCAGTTCGGCGCGGATGCGGCGGCCGGAGCGGCGGGAGGCGACGGTGGGGGGCATCAGCATCACGACGCCGCCGCCGGGGGCGACGTGGGCGAGGGCGTGCTGCACCCAGGCCAGTTCGGACTCCGTGCGGGGCGGGAAGCCGTACTCCCAGCGGGGGTCGTAGGGCAGTTCGTCGTGGCCCCAGTTGCGTTCGTTGAACGGGGGGTGGCAGACCACGGCGGTGACCGGCGCGGGGGTGGTGGGCGGGGCGGCGGTCGGTGCGGTGGTGGCGCCGTGGAGGGGGAAGGCGTCGGCGCGCAGGGAGTCGCCGCGCCGGATGGTGGTCGGCACCGCGGGGAGGGTGAGGGCGAGGCGCAGGGCGGCGAGGGCGGCGAGTCCGGGGTCGGATTCCTGTCCCATCAGTGCGAGGGGGGCGGTGCCGGGGGCGGCACCGGTGCCAGGGGCGGCGCCGCCGGTCGTGGAGGCGCCGGTCGTGGAGGCGGGGGGTGCGAGGGCGTCGGCGGCGGCCAGGAGGAGGGCGCCGGTGCCGCAGGCGGGGTCGAGGACACCGACCGGTTCGTGGCCGGGGGCGCCGGCCGCCCCGTGGCCGGGGGCGCCGGCCGCCCCGTGGCCGGGGGCGCCGGCCGCCCCGTGGCCGGGGGCGCCGGCCGCCCCGTGGCCGGGGGTGAGGTCGGCGAGACCGGCGAGGCCGGCCATCAGGGCGGCCACCGGTTGCGGGGTGATGGTGAGCTGCCGGGCGACCGCCTCGACGTGACGGTCCAGCAGGTGGGTGAAGGCGTCGGCCGGGGTGAGTTCGGCGGCGCGCCCGGTGGTGAGGTCGGTGAGGGCGGCGGCGAGCGGGAGCAGGGCGGGTGCCCCGCCGGGGAGGGCGGCGAGGGCGGTCGGGAGGTCGACCGCGGCGGGCAGTCCGGTGGCGCCGGCGGCCTCGGCCGCCTCCAGGGCGGCGGTGAGCCGTTCGACGAGGGATTCTGCGGTGCCGGGGTGGTCGGTGCGCCGGGTGAGGTGCAGGTGCAGCAGCCAGGCGCCGGCGACGGTGAGGGCGGCGGTGAGGCTGCCGTCCTCGGCGCGGTGTCCCTCCAGCAGCCGCCAGACGTGTTCGCGCTGCGGGACGCTGGCGACCTTGCCCTGGGCACGCAGCCAGCCCTCCACCTCGGCGAGGTCGAAGGCGGGGCTGGCCTCGGTCCCGCCGACGGGGCGCGGGAAGTCCTCGTGGCGTCGGCGCCAGTTGCTCACGGCCGCCCGGCCGACGCCGGCGAGGCGGGCGATCTCGGCTGCGGTGACGAGTGGGCGGTCCGGCACGGCGTCCTCCGTGGTGGCGGTGGTGGTCGGCGGCCGGTCGGACGACCGGACACGGGCGCCCGCGCGTTCCCCGGCGCCGGCCGGCCACCGCGGGTTCACGGTGGCGTCCACTCGCAATATAGCCACTTCACGCCGCAGGACGTACACGCCGTTGACGGCATCAACGCGGGTTTCGTGTTGACAAGGTTCACAGCGCACTGTTGGAATGAATGCACCGAAGGGGGCCGCCGCCGAACGGGTGCCGGGAGCCGTGAAATGCCGTTTCTACGCGGATTAATCCCCCTGTTCGACGGCCCGCGAGGATCGCGGCCGTGTTCACAGTGAAGAGAGGGACCACCATGTCGAGCACCATCTCCGCCCGTCGTCGCACGCTCGCCGCCCTGGGCGCCGCCACGCTGATCGGCCTCTTCGGCGGCGTGGCCTGCGCGCCGCAGGAGGACGGCGAGGGCACCGGCACCGCGCAGGAGGCCCCGGCGACCGAGGCCGCGCAGGAGGAGGCCGGCGGGGAGGCGACGGAGGACGCCGCCGCCGAGGAGGAGGAGCCGCTGACCTCCTCCGACAACGAGGACAACCCGCCCACCGAGGACGTCACCGTGGACGCCTGCGAGGTGGACCCGGACCTCAGCTGGCCGGTCGCCACGCTGACGGTCACCAACAACTCGTCGGAGACGTCGAACTACATGATCGACGTGGAGTTCGTGGACGCCTCCGGCACCCGCGTGGACGAGGGCTTCGCCGCCACCAACGACCTGGCGGCCGGCCAGACCGCCCAGGTCGAGGCCCAGGGCCTGACGGAGGTGCCGCAGGACGTGGAGTGCAAGGTGCTGCGGGTGGAGCGGTACGCCTCCGAGTGACCGGGTGACCGGGCGACCGGGCACGACGACGGGCGGGCGGCACCTCGACACCCGAGGTACCGCCCGCCCGCCGCTCGGGGTGCCGTCACTCCTCCTCCGCGTCCTCACGGACGAAGGCCGGCTGGTTCACCAGGAGCATGGCCAGGAAGGCGATGCCCAGCAGGGTGAAGTGGACCCCCTGGACCGGCCCCATGAACATCCAGTAGCCGAACCACAGGCCGCCGATCAGGAAGAGCAGGAACAGGCCCATGAAGGCCACCAGGGCGACGTTCGCCTGGCCGACGGCCGTGGCGTGCCGGGCCGGCGTGGGCGCCAGCAGCGCACGGGTGAAGGAGGCGACCGAACGCCACATCAGGGCGACGATCGCGACCTGGACCACGATGACGCCGTAGAGCAGCGGGCGGGCCAGGTCGTCCGACCACGCGCGCCACAGCAGGCCCTGGCCGCGCACGTCGTCGGCGGCGATGTCCCGCATGGTGAGCATCTGCTCCATCAGCGCGACGTTGGTGCCGGGGTCGTTGATGTTGTTGATGGCGATCAGGGTCAGCCAGGCGGTGATCCCGGCCAGCCCGAAGGTCTGGGCCAGTATGAAGGAACGTTTCGCCACCGCCGGACGGCGCCGGGCGACGCCCGCGGTCGCCCGCAGGGCGTCCCGCGCCGGGGCGGCGGTCATCGAGGGCTCTTCGGCAGTCATGGACACGACACATCTCTCCCTTGTACGTGGGGTGGGCGGTTCGGGGCGTGGGCGTTTCGAGGGCGTGTGGTCCGAGCCCGTGCGGGGTGCGAGGACGTGCGCGGCGCGAGGACGTGCGCGGTTACAGCGCGCCGGCGTGGCCGGGAGGCACGGGTGCGGCGGGCGGGCGGAGCGCCGTGCGCCACCGCCGCCCGGTGGCGGCCTCCCCGACCGCGGCGACGGCGGCGGGGACGGGGAGGCCGGCCGTGGTCACAGGGCGGTGCGCGCCGCCGCGGGGAGGCCGGGGAGCACCCGCCAGCCCCGGCGCCGGGCCTCCTCGCCGAGCACCGGATCGTCGCCGACCACCGTGGCGGAGCCGGCGGCGGCCAGCATCGGCAGGTCGCTGGCGTGGTCGCCGTAGGCGTGGCACCGGGCGCCGTCGTAGCCGCGCAGCCCGACGGCGAGGGCGAGCGCCCGTCCCTTGGCGGCGCCGATCATCGGGCGGAGCACCTCGCCGGTGAGCTCGCCCCTGCGCACCACCGGCCGGGTGCCGAGGGCGGCGTCCGCGCCGAGGGCTTCGGCGAGCGGGTCGAGGCAGGCGAAGAAGGAGCCGGAGAGCAGGTGCACCACGTCGCCGCGGCGCTGGTGGCGGCGGAGTTCGTCCACCGGTCCGGCCAGGAACAGTCCGCCGTCGGCGGCGGCCTCCCGCTGCTCCCACCGGTACCAGTCGCGGCCGGCGCGCGCCAGTCGCTCGACCGGCTGCCCGGCGAAGAGGCGATAGTAGGAACGGTTGACGTGCTCACGCGGCACACCCGCCGCGGCCTCGCGGCGGAGCTGCCCGGTGAGCCGTTCGTAAACCTGC